>JAKPFN010000051.1 GCA_029551395.1 Armatimonadota bacterium
CACGGAGGGCTGCTCTTTGGTGTAGGAATCAGAGATCAGTCTCAGGATTTGATGGGACCGATTCTCTCTCAACCTGATGTAGTCGCTGACCGAATCATCGAAGTCATTTCTCATCAATTCCAGGACGGCAGCACGCTTCACAACTACTTCAAGCTGACCGGGCAGGGAGAAAAAACAGGCCATTCCGACACTCCACTCTGGCTTCCGCTTGCTGTAACGACTTATATAAAAGAAACTGGAGATTTTGGATTCCTTGACAGACTAGTCGGTTTCCAGGATGGCGGCAAGACAGCTACTGTTCTCGATCATATCATTCGCTCAGTAGACTATACGCTTTCCAATCTTACACCAAATAATCTTCCTAAGTTCGGCCCAGGTGATTGGAACGATACGCTCGATTATGTAGGCCGAAAAGGCATAGGTGAAAGCGTGTGGGTCGCAGAGTTCCTGTGCTTCATACTGCGGGAAATGATCGAGTTACTAGGCCAGCTTGACGACAGCGAAATGGCATCCATAGCTGACAGGTACAGAGAACACTATACGAAAATCGCCGATGCATTGAATACCCGCTGCTGGGACGGTGAGTGGTATATCCGGGGAACTCGTGATGACGGCGGAGTTGTCGGCTCAAGCAAGAATGAGGAAGGCCGTATCTTCCTGAATGCTCAGAGCTGGGCTGTGATAAGCGGAATCGCTCCCGAAGACCGGGCAAAGCAATGTATGGAATCAGCTTACAAGATGCTGGATACGCCGCGTGGGCCTAAGATGCTCCATCCAGCCTATACGAAGGTCGATCCCGGTATAGGACTTGCAACACGGTGCGTTCCAGGCAAGAAGGAAAACGGCTCTATTTTCAACCATCCAGCAAGTTGGGGAATACTGGCTCAGTGCCTGCTTGGAAACGGCGATAGAGCTTATGAATGGTACCGCAAATGCCTACCGATGGTGCAAGCACACGACCCGAACATCTACAAAATGGAGCCTTATGTTTATTCAGAGTATGTAACAAGCCCCGATCATCCAACTTTCGGTCAGGCAAGTCATTCATGGCTCACAGGCTCAGGTGTATGGATGTTCAGAGACGGCATTGACTGGATTCTTGGTGTAAGACCGACCTATAATGGATTGCTTATCGATCCGTGCATTCCTCATCATTGGGACAGCTACAGAATCACCCGATGGTTTAGAGGAGCAATCTATGAGATAGAGGTGCAGAATCCAGACCACATCCAGCATAGAATAGCCAGCATTGAAGTAGATGGCGAGAGAATAGAAGGCAATGTGCTTCCGATTATCCCAACCGGCACAAAAGCTGCTGTAAAAGTAGTAATGGGCAATCAGTAGACAGTGCTGGCATCTTGCTGTGGCATATACAACAGCGGCTGGACCATTATTTGATCCAGCCGCTTTTGATTAATCAGAATCTCAAACTCCAAACAGATTTATTTATTTTTCTGCATACCACATGTAGTAGTTGTCTTTCGAAGCCTCGGTCTCACGCATAAACTTGGCATGTCCATCGCAAAAGATGAACACTCCACCCAGGTTCTCTTTCAGTCCGTGATACGGCCAGAACTGGCCTTCCGCACCAAAACTACTTGCATTAACGTAAGGTTCAACAGCCCAGTCACTGTCGTAGTTTTCTGCAACAAGGATTGTTTTAGAAGGCAAGCGAATTTCAGACGAAATATTAACAAAACCCATTGGCTTACTTCGACTCTGCCTTTCGTGACAGATGATAATAGAGTTAATCCCGTAGTGGCCAACATCAACCTTACTTACAGGCAGTCCTGAGTAAACATTCGGATGAGGACTGCCATTGTTGTCTACTATGTAGCGAGTCTTGGCCGGGCAGAGGAATATACCTTTGCTCTTGACATAAGGTTTTACATGGTCACGCCACGTCCCTTTTGCCCACGGAACCATGTAGTTGGGGAACTGAGGATCGCTTGGCAGGTGCCAGCCATAAGGTGTGATACCATTCCAATCATCAGCATATGATATGATAGCAGTGCCAAGCTGCTTCATGTTAGAAGCACACTTTGTTTGCTGTGCCCGCTCTTTTGCGCTCAAGAACACAGGAAAGAGAATCGCTGCGAGGATCGCTATGATAGCGATAACAACCAGCAGCTCAATCAGAGTAAATCCCCGTCTATTCATCTGGAGCCCCCTTAAATAAGATATTGTTTGCTGTTGCCTGGATGATGATCCCCGCTTTCATCAATCAAGCATCATACTTCTACACTGCTTTATAGCATAGCCGCCAAGACATGTCAAGATAGAAATATAATGGAATATAATTGAAGGAGATGTATTGTAATAGATATTTATCTGCTCTAGTATATGTACCAAAGCGGCTGAGCCAAATAATTGACACAGCCGCTGTTGATTACATCTAATTCTTTAACTTTGAGTCAATCTACTTCTTGGACTCGGCATACCACATGTAGTAATTATTTTTAGAAGCCTCAGTCTCTGGCATAAATTTGGCATGTCCATCGCAAAAGATGAACACTCCACCCAGGTTCTCTTTCAGCCCATGATACGGCCAAAACTGACCTTCTCTACCATAACTGCTTGCATTAACATAGGGTTCAACAGCCCAGTCACTGTCGTAGTTCTCTGCAACAAGGATTGTCTTAGACGGTGTTGGAACATCAGCAGAAATGTTGATGAAACCTACAGGTTTATTCAGGACATCTCTTCTTTCGTAGAAAATGAGAATTGAGTTAATCCCGTAGTGACCGATATCTTCCTTAGTTCCGGGCAAACCAACATTCGAATGAAGAGCTCCATTATCAACTAAGAAGCGAGTCTTGGCCGGGCAGAGGAATATACCTTTGCTCTTGACGTATGGCTTCACACGGTCGCGCCATACTCCACGTCCCCATGGAGTCATATCGCCCCATTGTTGACCTGGTCTAGGTAACTGCCATCCGTAAGGTGTGACACCGTTCCAGTCATCAGCATATGACATAATGGCAGTGCCAAGCTGCTTCATATTAGAAGCACATTTTGTTTGTTGTGCCCGCTCTTTTGCGCTCAAGAACACAGGAAAGAGAATCGCTGCGAGGATCGCTATGATAGCGATAACAACTAGCAGTTCAATTAGAGTAAATCCCCGTCTATTCATCTGAAGGCCCCCTAGCAAAAATATTATTTGCTGTTGCCTGGATGATGATCCCCGCTTTCATCAATCAAGCACTCTATAATGCTTATAGCATGGCTGTAAGAACCTGTCAACACCTAACAAACTTGAATAACTGTTTACAATTATCGGTAAAAGTATTTAGCTTTTATATCACTGACTGATTTACTCTAAGTTTAATTTCTATGTATCGATGCTATGACAAGGTTCCAACTCCGCTGCCTGGTTTACATGGAAAAACCGTATCTGCAAGGTTACAATACTTACCGGAATAGACATCGCAGTGTGCGAAATATCGAGATAATCATTACCTATATATTACCCGAAACAATAAGTGTTCCATGTGTATGAAGCCTTAGCCTAAGTTGGAGAAGGAAGTCTTAATGATTGAGGAAAACACCTGCAAAATGGCTTGCTGAATGAACCTGCTAATAACACCCATTCTGTTACGCCAGTGGAACAGAAATCATAGGTCACAAAAGCCTCTCATCTTCCAGTCGTTATGCCGTGAGAGTATATATACAAAAATAGCCCGGCGGCACATCCCGTCGGGCTAAATCTAAAAGAATGGTTTCTTATTGAGCAGGTTGGAATGAATCCTTCATCTTCCACAGATAGTAAGACTTTGGAGCATCAGGTGACGACCCAGCCTCAGTCTGTGCAACAGAAAGCCACTTTGCATGGCCATCGTTGAAGATAAACACTCCACCTTTTATGCGGCCATCACTGTGATAAGGCCAGAACTTGCCATCATATCCGGTATCGTTGTTCTCCCAAGGTTCTCCTGCAAAGTCACCATCAAAGTTCTCACATATCATTATGGTCTTTGATGGCATGGGAACTTGACTTAGGTTCCACCACCCACAATGATTAGTCTTACCTTGATCATACCAGTAGTTCCAAAATAGATAGGTATTGATGCCATAGTGTACGTATGGATCTTTCACTCTTTCCAACTGCGGCTGTTGGGTCTTGACCGTACAGCGGAGTATGCCTTTATTCTTAACGTAGGGCTGAATGTATCCTCTCCAGGTCTTGTCCGACCAGTTCCACATGTTATAACCACCACCTGGAAGATACTCATAGGCAAATGGAGTGTTGCTTTGCCAGTCGTTGGCGTAGTTCATAATAGCCATCCCAAGCTGACGCATGTTAGACATACATTTGGATCTCTGACCTGCCGCCTTAGCTGTCAGAAATACCGGGAATAAGATGGCTGCGAGGATCGCAATGATAGCGATAACAACTAGCAGTTCAATCAGAGTAAATCCCCGTTTGTTCATCTGAAAACCCCCTATCCAGGATTTACATGCATCATTGACGCCCCCGCCTCATCAATCAAGCACTCTATAACGCTTTATAGCATGGTTGCTAAGACCTGTCAACATATTTATGATGGGATATTTGTTTTTATCAGTTGATTATCCTCTATTTTGTTATATGACATGTCACAAAATGCATACCTTGCCAGGTTACTTCACCCTAAAAGCTTGAATACTCTTTTACAATTATCGGTAAAAGCTAAACACTTTTGAATCACTGGCTGATATATACTAAGTCTTATTTCTATGTATCGATACTATGGCAAGGTTCCCACTCCACTGCATGGTTTACATGGAAAGATTGCATCTTCAAGGCACACAATGCTTACTGGGGTATCTTTTCGCTCTTTCGGAAGATACTGGTGGTAATACTGTTCAACTACTGAAGATACAAAATCCGGTACAGCATTATCTTGAACCAATGCAATGACTGAGCCTCCGAATCCGGCCCCTGTCAGCCTTGCGCCAACTGCTCCTGAGTCCAAGCAGATATCAACCAGTGCATCAACTTCAGGGGTACTAATCTCATAATCTCTGGCACAGCTTTCGTGAGACTGGTTCATCAGTTCACCAAAGCGGGTTATGTTCCCTGACTCAAGCGCTCTAACAGCCTGCTCTACACGTTTTCCCTCTGATAAAACATGCCTTACCCTCTGCTTCACCTTGAACCCGCTGCGAGGTTCTTTTACCACCTCACCACCACGAAGGTTAAGCAGAGTTTCCCTGAACTTGCCAAGCGGTATTCCAATAATTTTTGCAGCCTCTTTTATCGACACAGGCTTATCCGGAAGTTGGTCAATAGCGGTCATCTGCCTTTCTACCGACATATTCTTGAGACCTGCAAGCATCGTCAGATTTCGAGCGGTTCTGGCCCGGTCGGTAAGCACATGGTCAAGCAGCGCAACACCCAACCGGCACTCGACTACCCTTCGGTTGTACTCATCCCTGGCAGCACCGGACTTTTCAGCGGCTATCAGGCTATTGCACACTACAAACGAGTAATCTTCAGGCACGCTCACAGGAGATACATTTAACGGGAAGAAGTCTATCTTCAACGCTTTCTTAGGTTCAGCAAGCAAGGATATCGCTTGATCCATTCCTCCGCCTTCTGTACCGACATATCTCTCTCCACGGGCAAGAAGCTCAGCCATGTCCCGCTTTTCAAGCGCCATATTGTTTACCTGTGCAAGGGCTGTTGCAACTGCCACTACCAAAGCAGAAGAACTGGAAAGACCTGACCCGAATGGAATGTCTCCACAAATGCAGGCATCCATCCCAATAAGAGCCTTTCGAGATACTTCCTGCATAATCTGAGCTGACGCTTTGGCATAGTTGCCCCAATTACCCGCTGCATAAGGTCTGATTCGTCCTGAAATATCAAAGCTGCGCGGTGGAAACCAGATGCTGGTATTTACAAGGTTGACCCGACGGTCTTTTCGAGGAGAAAAAATAATGACTACATCCCGGCAGATAGCAATTGGCAGCACTGGAAGTCCGTTATAGTCAGTGTGTTCGCCAATTAGGTTCACCCGACCTGGTGTGCGTGCTATCATCACCTTTTTTGCGTCTGGAAACGCTTCGCTAAACCGGGCCAGAGCTGCCGAATACCTTGCCCGCTGGTATCTGAGGTCGCTGCTTCCACAGTAGCTCGACGACAAGAACTGCTCAACAGAATCCAGCAGCTTCCCACCACCCTGCAATGCTTTGGCGAGATCTTTGACCTCGATCATTATTCTTCCTCCAGTAGTCTTCCTGCCCGCGCGATATCGTCCGGTCTGCCAACATCACACCAAATGCCCGACATTTTATAACCTCTGATACAACGTCCACCCGCAAGCATCGACATCACAGCATCAGTAAGCTCATATTCACCCCTTGGGCTTAATTCAATCCTAGGCAGATAGTCGAAAATGATAGGAGAGAATACGAAAATACCTGACTGGTTCCATTGCGTAGTCGATTTACCCACAGGAGGCTTCTCTACTATCTGAATTATTCGGTCAGAGTCATCCAAATATACAGCCGCGCCGCTGTAAGGATCATCTACCCAGTTAAGTGCGATAAGAGCGTCACATGGCAACGAATTATAATCATCCAACAGTCCCCTGTAAGCAGAAGATGAAGCTAGAAGGTCTCCAAATGTTACGAGGAACGAGTTTCGCCCAACTGCTTCGCGAGCTATAAGCACTGCGCTGCCTGTTCCATCCAGATTCGTCTGCCGCACATAAGATATCCGCACATCAAAACCTGAACCATCGCCAAAGTAGTCTTCGATCATCTCTCCCAGATAGCCGGTTACGATGACAATCCGGGCAATTCCGGCATCCCGAAGCCTGGTGATAATATGCTCAAGCACTGGTTTACCTGCAACAGGCAGCATATGCTTGGGTGTTTTTGTTGTGAGGTCTTTCATCCTGCTGCCTCGCCCCGCAGCAAGAACCAACGCCAGTTCAGGGGTAGTATGCATTGGATTCATCTTTACCTTGCCCGATAGTCTATAACTCTATCTTACCCAAGCTCAGCAGCTTTCGCAAGGCAGAGAGATGATTCTGCCCTATACAGATTACTGGACTGCTACAACGATCTGCAAACCCCTTAAAAGTGTCCACAAAACCTGATACGTACAGTAAGGAGTTGGCTGCTTATTACCGATAATAGAAAAAGGCAAATCCTATGACTACACACATCTCTGACGACAAAATAAATGTGCTCATCGTGAGCAGCAACAACACTCTAAGGCGCAGCATCGAGGAAGGGCTGAAGTCTTTTGGCTACGAGACTTATTCAGCAGCCGATGGCGAATCTGCCCTTGCACTGATAAAACAGCGCAAGTTGGATACTGCCATTACCAGCGTCGAACTCCAGGGCATGAATGGGGTCCAGTTAAGCCAGGCCATCGCCCGTATACATCCTCATGTGCCAATTATTGTTGTTACTAAATTCCCTGAGCCTACACAGGTAGCTCAAGTGTTATCGAGCGGCGCATCTGACCTGATAAGCGAAACAGTTATGCCTGATGAGATGGATGCGATTATCCGACAGTGCATCGAGCGTAAAGTCGCACCTACACGGAAAATTATCAGCGATAGGGCAGAAACACTGTTCAAGGCACTGAAGGTTCTTACAGCGGCAATCGATGCCAAGTCTCATTTTGCAGCAAAACATTCCACGCGTGTTACGCAGTTAAGCCTGCTGGTAGGAGCAAGGCTTGGGCTTACATCAGACCAGATGATGACCCTGGAACTGGCTGCTCAGATGCATGATGTCGGAAAAATCGGCACTCCTGAAGCTGTTCTGACCAAACCTGATGTACTCACTGATGAAGAATGGGTGGATGTGTTGAAGCATCCTACTCTCGGCAGCTCCTTCCTGTCAACAGTTCCTGAGTTGTCTGAAATTGCATCTATTGTCCGTCATCATCATGAGCATTTCGACGGCACCGGATACCCGGATGGACTGCAGGGGCCGGCTATTCCTTTAATGTCTCGGATTATAGCCGTAGCAGATGCTTACGATGCTATGACCAGCGAGCGGCCTTATAGAAAAGCAAAGACACACGAGCAGGCAATAGAGGAACTTCAGATGCATTCAGGCAGGCAGTTTGATCCTACGCTGGTGCATCACCTTATTGCTGCCATCAATGAGCAGTCTAAGGAGAGAAAAGCTGCGTGACCGGTAATGGAGACATCCAGTGCCGATTGATTAGTAAACCTGGACAGTCTGCGGGATCTGAAAATACAAACCGTATAATGAAGCGTGAAAGTCATCTATGGCTTTTTGCAATCTTCGTTATACTGGCGATTGCCCTCGTTGTCGATTTGATGGACTTGTATCTAGCACTCGACTGCGGTGCAGGGCTGGATGGAGCCTCACACAATTGGACTCCAGCGTTTATCCGCGTAATGCTGCTTTGTGTCGTAGGCGGAGGCACTGTCTACTACTTCAAGACCGTTTCCAAGCTGCTAGCTGACAACCATCTGCTAATACAAGACCTTAACCTGCAGGCAAAGCTCCTGGCTGAAAAACATGCACAGCTTGTGCGGCTCAAGCAGCTGTCTGAAGCACTGATCAGCCAGGTGGATTTGAAACACGCGCTTGACCTTGCCCTTGAGATGGCTACGGATGTCATCGGAGCAAGAACTGCGTCGATTATGCTACTTGATCCAAATGGAGAAGAACTCTACATAGCCGCAGCGAGAGGTTTGTCTGAGGATATCGTAAAAAACGCCAAGGTCAAGATAGGTGAAGGACTTGCAGGCATGGTTGCCAAAGAAGGCGAGGCCCTGGTTATTAATAGTGATGACCTTAATGAACGCTTAGCGCCATACGCCCGCCGCAAGCACGAAATCAAGTCTGCAATCATTGCTCCTATCAAAATTGACGGCCAGGTCCGAGGCGTCATCAACATGTCAGATAAAAATGGAAGCGAAAAGTGGCAGGATGAAGACCTGTCCGTAGTTTCCACACTTGCTGGGCAGGCTGCTATGGTGCTTCAGAAGATAGAGTTATACGGCAACCTTCAGGAACAGGTTGCTATGCTCCAGGACACTCTTCAAGAACTCCAGAAGACACAGGCGGGGCTTATACAATCAGAAAAGCTTGCATCCATAGGGCAGTTAGCGGGCGGTGTTGCTCATGAAATCAATAATCCGCTGATGGTCATTCTTGGGAGAGCTGAATTTGCACTCGAGAAGCTTGAGTCGGGGGAATCTGTAGAGCGGGATTTGGAGGTTATCCGCACTCAGACTGAGCGAATTGCGGAAATAGTGCGCAACCTGTTGAGTTTTGCCAGGGTAAACCGCATAGATGATTTAAGGCCAGTAGCAATCAACGACATAATCGAACGAACACTGGCACTGACTGAGCTGCAGATGGCCAAACACAACATCAAAGTGGCCAGAGACCTTGGAACAGACCTGCCGCCTGTGTGGGGTAATCCTGGGCAGCTTCAACAGGTGATGGTCAACCTAGTAATAAACTCCTATCAGGCTATGGCAAGCGTCGGTAATGGCGGTATCCTTACCGTCTCGACCTGTGAGGAAGAAGGTCAGGTGGTTGTACGGTTCAAAGACACAGGCCCGGGCATCAAACCTGAAGATGCAGAGCAAATTTTTGAGCCTTTTTACACAACAAAGAGCGAAACTGAAGGAACTGGTCTCGGACTTGCCATCAGTCGTGGAATAATCCATACACATGGTGGGAGAATCAGTGCAGGCAATGGAGAAGATAAAGGCGCAGTCTTCACGATAGAGCTTCCTGCGCTTGATCCAAAGAACTTGCCTGGGGAGGATGATATTTCAGATGAGCATGAAACGAATAATGGTCGTGGACGACGAGAAAGAGATTCGGGAGTTGTTTCATGACGTGCTGGAAAGCCGTGGTTACGAGGTAGTAGTCTGTGACAGCGGCAAGGCAGCTATTGAAGCAGTCAAAGAGCAGAAGATATTCGCAGCATTCATCGATATCCGCATGCCGGGCATCGATGGTGTTCAGACTCTTAAAGAAATCAAGTCTATCCAGCCGGAGATGCAGGTTGTGATGATTACCGGCTACACCCGCAACGAGGCAGTAGAAGAAGCGCTGAGACTCGGTTGTTTCGTCTGCATGATGAAACCATTCAAGCTGCGGGACATCTTAGGCGTGCTGGAAGTCATCGAAGCAGGTTTGGATGACAACTTACCGCTTGCTGCGTAGCTAGTAAGTCCTAATACGCTTGTCACCGATGCGATTCTGGTCAACTTCGCTCATCAGTTCTTCAGGCGCGGTTACTGTCAGATGGTCTCCATCGCTTACGTATCGTTTTTCCGGGTATTTCTCGAAGTAGCCCAGCCATTTATCCAGTTCAGACTGTATTGCCTGCACTCTAGGCAGCCGATATGGGTCAAACTTCTTGTCCACGGGAGACGGAGCCGGCTCTGCACCAACAAGCAGAGCGGCTATGTTCTCATAACGCTGACCTTCATACTCTCCAGACCTCAAAACCGATTCTTCTGTCGGTCCGATGCCGTAAGGAAGCGCTATGGAATCGACTACTGCATCCGGGGCATAGCGTTGAGCTTCGCGCACCGAAAGAGCCATCTCTCTGGCAGCGCCGGAGGTAGACAGCTTCCTCAGATTGACATGTGAGTAAGTGTGGTTTCCGATATCCATCCCCAAAGCTACGATTTGCTTCAGCTTGCGCTCGATGTATTCCGGCTGTCGGAACGGGTTTGGATAGTAGATGTAGAAAGTCGCTTCCAATGCCCAGTCAGGATGCTTGGAATGAAAATCCTGCATTATGCCGACTGCGCAGTTTGGGTCAACCTCCGGCCCGTTCGGGCCGTTAATATAATGGAACTGCCCGGCAGTGCCGTCGTCAAAAGTGAAGATGACAGGTGATGTTCCTGCAGGTATGTTGATGTTATTTCGAACAAAATCTCGAATGCTAATTGGTCTGTAGCCTGCCTGATACAAACGTTGCAGATCAGCTCTAAAATTGTTATAATGCCTTGACCAACGACCTTCGGTGTCCGATACCTCATGATACTCGAGGATCAACACCTGGCCCAGTTCGTTAGGTTTGACCTTCTCAAGATCTATCTCGACAGGCTGTTCCTGTTTAGCAGTTGCAGGCTCAGAAGGTGACGGTTCATTGGCTGCCTGCTTAACAGATCGTTGGGCTGTACTACTGCACCCGGTCATAATAACCGCAAGCACTGCCAGCGCAAGGATACAATACCTGATTATTGGAAATAACTTATTCATACCAATTATTTATACGCCAAGTCTCCCGCTGATGGAGCTAACGAAAGGTTAAAATTGCGAAAAATCTCTTTAATAATATTATCAACAACCGTGATGGCAGCAATTGCAGGACTGGCGGTGGTCAAAATAGCAGAAAATTCTCCATCGAAATCAGAACCACCTACCAAGTCTGCTGCAACACAGGCAACTCAGATAGAACCTGAGCCTGAAAAACCGAAAAAGCCGGAAAAGCAGTTTATGGAAGTCCGAGGGCTGCATGTGACAGGTTGGATAGCCGGAGGCAAGAAGAGCTTCGGAAAGCTCGTCGACCTGGTAAATGAGACCGAGCTGAATGCGCTCTGCATAGATATCAAAGACTCCGATGGGGTTTTGAGCTACGACACAGATGTTCCACTGGCAAGGGAAATCAAAGCCAGCCGCCATGCTATCGGTGACATAGATTACGTTATGAAAACGATGGAGGAAAACAACATCTACCCCATCGCCCGCATCGCCGTCTTCAAAGACCCGATAATTGCAAAAATGAAACCCGAACTTGCCGTCACCAGCACAAAAGGCGGCATCTGGTTGGACCGGCACAGGACAGGCTGGGCCAATCCCTACAAAAAAGAAGTCTGGGACTACAATATTGATATTGCCATAGACGCGGCCAAGCGCGGGTTCAAGGAAATTCAATGGGACTATGTTCGATTTCCAAGTGATGGCCCAATCAGTACCTGCGTCTATCCTGGGAAAGACGGCCGTAACCAGTCCGAGGTAATTCAAGACTTTTTGGAGTATGCCAGGAAGCGTCTCGAGCCTTACGGTGTGGTTATAAGCGCAGATATCTTCGGGCTAACCAGCCTGACTACTCACGATATGGGCATCGGGCAGACCGTGAGAATGATAGCAGAGAATGTCGACTACATCTGCCCTATGGTCTATCCGTCGCATTATGCCAAATACGAATATGGCATTCCTCATCCCAACGCTGCGCCGTATCAGACAGTCCGTTACAGCCTTGGAGACCATCTGGAAGAGGTTGAAGGCACAAAAGCGAAGGTTCGCCCCTGGCTTCAGGACTTCTCCCTTTATGGTGTCCACTACGGCAGGGATGAAGTAATAGCACAGAGAAAAGCAGCAGCAGAGATGGGCGTGACTGAGTTCCTGCTTTGGAACCCAAGGTGCGTTTATACAAAATCTGCACTATCTTCTGACCCGAACAAACCACCAAAAGAGATAGAAGCCGCGCTCAAAGCTGCTCCATTCAGAGTAGTGTTGAAAACCACCGGGCCGAACAAGGAAAGTATACGTGCAATAGTAGAAAAATCAACAGGCAAAGAGAAAGCTGACCGAATCCTCAGTTCTCTGCCCAACCCAGTTGCATCGAACTTGACCTGGAAACAGGCTTCTCAACTTGCCAAGGAATTCAGAGACAGCGGCGCAACTGTAGATATTAGATAGATTACCACTTTCGGAGCCTCGGATGTTTCGAGGCTCCGGCTTCCACAACAACTTCAGGAACATACTCCAAGTTTTATCAGTCAAAAAAGACATACAAATCAACCAATTTCATAAGCTGGTTTAGTTGTAACAGCGCAGCCGCATCAATCCGTATTTAGGAGTGTCATCAATGAAGATGTTGTCTGGAGACCGCCATCAGAAAATCCTGACTGACCAAAGGAAGGAAACTGGAAGGCATATCTGGCTGCTGGTGTGTTTCTCACTGGCTCTACTACCCGCTGTAATTCAGGCATCCCCCGCAGAATACCTTGACCCAATCTATGGTCGGCCTGAGATACACAGCGCTCCGCCATTAACTTCCGGTGGGCAATCCCAGATGTCAACTGCAGCCGACAACGGCTTTACCGTAAAGGCTGTTTATTTCGTTCCCAAGAATCGTACGGTCAACCAGACCTACATTCAAAGAATGAAGGACTACCTGCTGACCTGCCAGCAATTTTACTCTATGGAAATGGAACCTCATGGGTTCTATAAGCCGGGAACAACCACTGGCAAGACTCATTCTATCGAAACAGATGCAACGGGCGAACCAATCATCCATATAGTCAACGGCTATTATAACGACAGCGCGTACCAGGATAACACCTGGGGTATGGTCTATGGTGAAGTCGCTCAGAAATTCAGCCCATATCAGTCCTGCATTGTTGTCTGGGCTGATACACACATAATGCATCCGGATGGCACAATCACTGGCACATCCTGTGGGGCTAATTCCACCGGGATGACTGGCGGTGCAGGCGGGATGGCCATTATGAGCAGCGACGGGCTTCCTTTCCTTGACGCCAACTTATTCACCGATGACAGGCTTTACGACGGGATGATCATCCCGGAACTAGGCCCTTATCCGATGAAATTCGATAAGACCTTTGCGTGGTTTTGCGGCAGCACAATAGGCGAGTTGGCCTCAACTATGTTTGGTGCGACTGCTCATGAGATGGGTCATACATTTGGACTCCCTCATTGTTTTATAAATGACCATGGGGTTAAAAATGGCAACATAATGGGCAATGGGCTGAGAGGATTCAGAGGTAACTTTGGCAGTTTTCCAGGTGAATATGTTCGGATATACAAGGTAAACGCAGAAGTCCTCAACGTTTCTCCCTATTTCAACCCGGATGTTCCTCTGACTGATCATTCAGCGCCTTCCTGTACCACAGAAGTATGTATCGAGGAGCCATATACTAATCCGGTAATGTGGAAAATACATGTAAAGCAGACCGGCACTGATACAGGTTCAGGACTTTACCGAAGCTGGGCAATAGCGATTCCGCCCTGGTCTTGTGTGGACAGCGCTCCGTTCAATGAAAGTGGTGTTGCGAATTATTATATCCTGCCTTCAGAGATACCTGCCTCACTCACCGATTCTAATACCTTTACCGTTGAGGTGCTAGCAATGGACCAACAGGGAAACAGGAGCATCAATGCTTTCTGGGTTCCTGCTCCTCAATTCGAAGGAATAGCTTCAAAGGTTCAATATCTTTCCAACGGCAATTGGATAGACCTGCCATACGGCGATTGGTCACCTACTAACCAGGTTCGTCTTGCTATTGCAATGGCTGCACCTGATACAGGAATGAATATCAACCCCGAGGCTGAATGCAGACCTACAGGAACACCTTGCACGGGCAACCCTACGGTTCTTGGGTTTCCTTCTTATTATAACGGCACACCGGTTACTGCTTACCTGACCACAAATTTACCAGATGGAACTCATCATTACCGTTACAGGATAAAAACCAATGATGGCCGGATAAGCGGCTGGATATCAAAGGGAGCTGACGACCCTGCCATAGCTGATGTGAGAATCGATACTTCACCACCGCATGTTCCGACTGTTCATGATTCCGGTATCATCACAGGCAGCAAGACATATCTGACTGGTGCATGGAGTGCAGTCGATCCGCACAGTGGGATCAAAGATTATCTTGTGGCTGTAGGCACTTCCCCGACTGATCCGGGTTCAGGTTATGTTAAGGACTGGACTGTCTACACAAACGTATCAGCCACAATAACAGGCCTGAGCCTGAAAGAAGATACTGTCTATTATATCTACGTCAAAGCACGAAACAACGCCGGCATTTATGGGCCTGTGGGCGTAAGTGATGGTATTCGGGTAGATACCATCCCTGAGCAGGTGACTATCGATCAGGCAAAATCACTAGATGACGGCACTTTCGTTAAGATAAATGGCGTAGTCGCAACTTCAGGCAAGTCTGAAATCCCAAACATGTTCTATATTGCAATGCCTGACAGGACCTGTGGAATACAAATCAGCATGACACAAGGAGGCACAGTGCCTGAATTTACCGAAGGCAAAGCAATGAACATTACAGGTGTGCTTTTCACCCAAAACGGCGAGCGGACTCTAATATATCCGACAGTCACATTTGTAGAAGGCACATCTGTCATTACACCTCTTGGGCTTACAGGCAAGTCTCTTGGTGGAGATGCTTTTGGACTTCAGGATGGAATCGATGGAGCTATCGGGCTTAATAACATCGGTCTGCCTGTAAGAATGTTTGGAACAATAATTTCTGCCGGAGCAGACGAGTTCACTATTACTGACGGATCTTATCCTGTCAGAGTGATAGTTCCGCCTGGAGTCAGCTTCCCAACAACAGGAAGAGTAACGGTTACAGGTAATTCTTCCTGTTACATCGCGGATGATGGTAAGCTGACAAGGCTTATAAGAGCCAGGAGAAGTTCTGACATTCAACCATTACCGTAACAGTTAAAATAATGGATAGTGGAAGCTGACAGGAAGCTCTCCACTATCCATTTCAAATATTCTCCGCATTATACCATCAGTCTCACGCATTTCATTAGTCCCACTTGATGTTAATTTGTGTATAATAAGCCTGGTTGTTACACGTGTAACAGTCTTCTCGCAGGACATCTTATACCAAACGTATAACAGGTAAGTACTACTGGCCCAATTGGAGGTTTATGAGCGGTGAACAAGACCACCGTCCACATGGTTGGAAACGCACACATCGATCCTGCCTGGCTTTGGCGATGGCAGGAAGGTTTTTCTGAAGTCCTTGCATCCTGCCGTTCTGCACTGGACCGGATGAATGAGACTCCAGGCTTTATCTTCTGCCGGTCCAGCTCGATTACTTACAAATGGATAGAGCAAACGGACCCTGAGATGTTCGAAGAGATCCGCCGCAGAGTTGCGGAAGGCCGGTGGATCATCGTAAACGGTTGGATAGAACAACCGGACTGCAACATCCCATCCGGGGAATCGTTTGTCAGGCAGTCTCTTTATGGCAAGCGCTACTTTCTGGATAAGTTCGGTGTGGATGTTAACATCGGCTACAACGTAGACAGTTTTGGTCACAGCGCAGGACTACCGCAGATACTGGCTAAATCGGGATTCAAATACTACATTTTCTTCCGGCCAGGAGCGCGTGAAAAAACAATACCTGAAAATATCTTCTGGTGGGAAGGCCCGGACGGTTCCAGAGTCCTTGCTGTGCGGCCTCCAAGATACTACTGTACGTTCGTCGGCGAAGATGACATGGACGAGCACATTGAAATAGCACGGGATTGGCGGCCTGAAGGGCTTACGAATGCTATTTGCTTCTACGGCGTCGGAAACCACGGAGGCGGGCCTACGAAGCGCAACCTGGAGTTCATCCAAAGGAAAAACGCCGAATCTGAAAAGATGGATGTCATCTTCAGCCACCCGGGAATGTTTCTTGAGGCTGCATTGAGTGAGCGAACCGATTTTGCAGTCGTCCGTGATGACCTGCAGCACCACGCTGTTGGGTGTTATACATCTTACGAGCGCGTAAAGCTGGACAACAGGCGCTGCGAACTGCTTTTAGGTACAGCGGAGATGTTTTCAGCCCTTGCTCAACGCAAGCTTGGCCGCGCTTATCCCAAAGCAGACTTCGCTCAGGCCTGGGAAAATGTGCTGTTTAACCAGTTCCACGACATTTTAGCAGGAACGAGCATCTATGAAGTATGCCAGGAAGCTCGCGACGCTCACGGTTGGGCTGCATGGACAGCAGCAGGCCATCTGAACGGCGCGCTGCAAACCTTTGCCCTTGCTGCTGATACGAGCGGTATGGAAGGCCCGATTGTGGTCTTCAATCCGCTGCCGTGGCCAGTCACAAGACGGGTAGACTACAGTTCCAAAAAGCCCTGCGCAGCAGATGAGCAAGGTAAACCTGTCCTCATGCAGGTCGATGAACTGGAGTATGTCCGATGCAACTCTGAGCAGTTGAAATTCTTCGTTGCAGACCTTCCGCCGCTTGGTTGGCGAGTATTCGATGTCCGCACGGAAGAACCGGGACAGCCGAGTGATAGACCGCTCGAAGTCGGAGATAACTTCCTTGAAAACGAGTGGTGGCGAATCGAATTCGGGCCTGATGGAATGATAACTCAGGTTCGGGACAAGAAAAATGATGCGGATGTCCTCTCAGGTCCAATTACCCTAAAGGTCTACTATGACAAATCCGATACCTGGGGGCATTATGTCGAACGCTATGATGATGAAGTAGGAAGGTTTGTAGGTAGAGCGCATATTGCTGAATCCGGCCCTGTCCGCGCGTCCATCAGGACTATTGGAGACTTCGGATCAAGCTCTATAAGGCAGGATGTAACGCTTTACCGGGATATAGATACTCTTGAGATAAGAACAGTAGTAGACTGGCATGAGAAAGAACGAGTGTTGAAGCTCTGCGTGCCTGTTGAGGTAGATAATCCTTCTGCAGCAGTTGGCGCGGCCTATGCTTATATAGACAAAGATACTGAAGGCTATGAAAACCCATTCCAGAGATGGATCGATGTAACCGGCAAGAAAGACAACCGGACCTACGGCGCTGCAGTGCTATGCGAAGGCAAGTACGGGTACGATGTCACAGGCTCAGAAATCCGAATGACTCTCCTCAGAAGCCCCGCTTACGCAATGCATCACCCGATGGTCACCGAACCTGGTAAGCTGTTCCGTTGGCTGGACCAGGGAGTGCATGAGATCAACTGGAGGCTGGTTCCACACGTTGGAGACTGGCGCGAAGCAGGAATCCCACGGGAGGCAGAGGTCTTCGCCAATCCGCCGATCACCAATTTCGCACACGCGCATACCGGGCAGCTTGGACGAGTCGGCTCGCTTGGAGAACTGGAACCGGGCAATGTTATCTTAGGCGCAATCAAGCTGGCAGAAGACAATGACGACCTGATTGTGAGGTTGTATGAGTCTGAGGGCAGAAAGACAACAGCTAAACTCCAATTTGGCGAGCAAGCAATCAAAACCGAGATTGGGCCGTATGAGCTTAAAACACTGCGGATAACTCCATCTGGAGAAGTAATTGAGACTGATTTAATTGAGCGGCCAACAAAATAGCTGTTCACACATGCGGTGTTTAGCAAGTCTAATAAACAAGAGATTCCAACCTCTTGATTAAGCGTAAAGCTCAACTTCTCCTTTTTTGAACAATGGGCCTGGTATCACCCAGGCCCAGTTTTTTATAGGTTGAATAATCATTAATTCCTGATTATCCCCCAAGTGCTTTTTTTCTTTCCTCAAGCTTTGTCTTCTTGTCCAGAAGCTCTGATTGTATCCTGCGCTCTTTCTCGACTATCTCCGCAGGCGCTTTAGAAGTAAACTGCTCATTCGAGAGCTTCCCTGTTACTCTCGCAAGCTCTTTATTGATGGATGCAAGTTCGGAGTCGATTCTGGCAAGTTCCTTGTCCACGTCAACCAATCCGGCAACAGGTATAAGAACATCAAAACCAACTCCATGAGAAGCTACATATTGCCCCTTCGCTGCTTCAGGTGCTTTGGATGCTATTTCCAACTTCTCAACACGAGCGAGAGATTTGATTCCTTCAGCGCCGGTGGAGAACAACTCTCGCATTTCAGAGGTTTCGGACACTATGACAACATTCACCCGCTTACCTGGAGTAACATTAACCTCTGCTCTCAGGTTTCGGACCAGCCGGACAGCCTCCATTACAGCACCCATCTGACTCTCCACAGCTTCATCGATGAGCGACTCATCTGCCTCAGGGAACGGCGCAACCATGATACTCTCGCCCTCATGAGGCAGCGCCTGCCAGATTTCCTCCGTGATGAACGGCATAATCGGATGCAGAAGCCTCATAGAGGTCTCAAGCACATGTCTTAGCATTCCCTGAACATGCCCGCGCTCATCAGTCCGCAGTCTGGGCTTCGCCAACTCGACATACCAGTCTGCAAACTCGCTCCAAAGGAACTCGTAAAGCGACCGTGCGGCGTCGTCCATATCATACTTGCCGAGACCGTTGTTGACAGTCTGAATGACTTTATTCAACCGCGACAATATCCACTTATCTTCAAGATTGAGCTTGCTCTGGTCAATTGTGCACTGTGTATCCTGTGTGTCACACTCTTTGAGATTCATCAGGACGAACCGGGATATATTCCAGATCTTGTTGCCGAAGTTCCGGGTGTTCTCGACTCTGGAATCGCTGAACCGCATGTCCTGCCCCATTCCAGCCTGTTGGATGAGCGCGTAACGCAGCGCATCGGAACCGAACCTCTCAATCAGGTCCAGCGGATCAACACCGGTTCCAAGCGATTTGGACATCCTTCGGCCTTCCTCGTTAAGCACCGTCGCATAGATGTAAACATCGAAGAACGGTATCTCGTTCAGGAATTCGAGACTCTGGAAGATCATCCTTGCTACCCAGAGGTAGATGATATCTCGTGCGGTGATAAGCACGTTCGTCGGGTAGAAGTAGCTGAGTTCCGGCGTGTCCTCAGGCCAACCGAGCGTTGC
>JAKPFN010000061.1 GCA_029551395.1 Armatimonadota bacterium
TCATAGACCTGACCTGCACCTGTCCATCGATGATTACAGGCTTCTGAACAGTCCGGCATACGCCGAGTATCGCGCTTTGAGGCGGATTTATAATTGGATTGAAGGAATCGATGCCGTAGGAAGCCAGGTTGGAGACAGTAAACGTTCCTCCCTGCATCTCATCTAGCGACAGACTTCCTGCTCTTGCTTTGGCAGCGAGTGTCTGCAGTTCTTCGGAAATCTGCTGAAGCGGTTTACGGTCGGCATCTCGTATTACCGGGACTACAAGCCCATCTTCAACCGCCGCTGCAACTCCAATGTTGACCTGATCATGAATCACGATGCTGTCTTCTGTAAGCGATGAGTTCACTATCGGGCAGTCGAGTATAGCAAGCGCTGCTGCTTTGACAATAAGCCCGGTATATGTCAGCCGAACACCGTAACGCTTCTCAAACTCGGGCAGCAATTGCTCGCGCATCTGGACACAGGAAGTCATATCTACTTCCGTGACCAGCGTGACGTGCGGCGCGGTCCTGATGCTCATAGTTACGTTGTCTGCGATTATCTTACGGATGCCTGTAAGCGGGATTGTCCTGCCTATTGACTGCCGGCTTGCTTTGGGGGCTGCAGCGCGAAGAACATCATCACGAGTAACCTTGCCTCCAGGTCCTGTGCCAACGACGGATGCCACATCAACACCCATATCAGGTGCGATTTTACTGGCAAGTGGAGTAGCTTTCGGCAGATGAGGAATCTGAGCAGCAAATGCAAGCACATCCTGTTCTACTATCCGACCATCAGGCCCAGTTCCTCTGCCTGCGAGTTGATTGATGTCTATACCATGCTCTATGGCTGCCTTTTTGGCCCTGGGAGAAGCAAATATTCGCTCCTGCGGCTCTACGGGAATGGATTTGACAACGGATTCCTTTACAGATTCAGCCTTTGCTGAAGGCGCTGCTTCGGCAGATGAAGTCACAGGCGCACCAGCAGATGTTAGAAGGCCATCAATCGGTTCATCAGCAGTTCCGATTATCGCAATTAGATCCTTCACGGGAACTGTTGCACCATCAGCGGCAATAATCTTCCTCAATATCCCAGAAGCAGGCGATTCTACTTCCATATTAGCTTTGTCCGTCATTACTTCAAGAAGCGGTTCACCTTTTTCGACAGCATCGCCTTCCTTCTTGAGCCATCTCGTTATCGTACCCTCTTCCATCGTTTGTCCAAGAAGAGGTAGTATTACCTTCGTTGCCACATTGGCCTCCCATAAAAACTTATTACAATTTCAAATCAGCAGCAGGCTGTACAGCCATATTCCTACTACACCAGTTAAGCCTTGTTTTCCTCCAGAAGTTAGAACCCAAGCACCCGAAGTCCGATTGAAATCTGGCTGAACCTGTTGCGCCAGGTTATGCTAGGTTCCAGACAGTGCAAACGGCGAGCTACGCTGAACTCCCAATCCCTCAATGAACCTTCGTCCAGATCATACTTGAGAAGAATCTCATAAGTATTGCGGCCGCGAACATACCGGCCTGCTGTCTGCAGTTCTTTGCGGATGTCTATATCATCAAACTCGAACGGGGTACTTCCTGATGTTTCATGCAGAATCAATCTCAATGACGCAAACGACCCACCTGGGTAGATACGAGTAGCATCGAGCGCTCCGGCAAGGACTTTATAAGACTCTTCGCTGTCATAATAGGAATAACGGGCCAGTCCGGTAGCCCTCAGTGCCGTATTATCACCAAACGCAGCCAGTGTAGTTGAGGCATGTCCGCGAACATCGAACCGGCTTATGTATCTTGTATCAGGATTATTTTGTTTGAACCTTCCCCAGGACGCCCTTACTTCCGACTGCACTCCTACACTAGGAAATTCAAAATCATCAAGCACGCAGACCTGTGGGCTTACATAACGCAGACCTATCTCCGGCAATCTGGTTACCTGAATGTCCGGCTCATCAATATCAAAGGCCCGTTCACGTACCAATACAGCGCCAAATACGGAAAGAATCGACGGACTGTGCCGTGACTCCGGAAACACGCATTCATCCCCTATAACTCTCGGACGCAGCACATCATCTTTGTTTAACTCGGAACCATAATCCGGCACATAAGGAGGCACAAGCTGCGAATCTCCCTGAAGCGCAAATCCTGCAGTAACACCTCCCTGTATTCCACTTCCAGTTGTGAGTTTCAGCCTCAGGTCAACATCCGTGTTTTGTGTCCCTACCAGAGAGTAGCTGTTAGCGAGAAAAAATCCGTCTCTGTTGTTATAACCCGGTATTGGGAGTAGAGTATTCCGTTCTGTTCTTGGGCCAACATTAATAGCAAGACTCGGCAGACTGATTACCCGCAGTTTTCCAAGGTATATGCGCACTCTGCGAGCTTTAAGACGTTGATCTGATGTCAGCCTGATCTGGCTGGCAGTGACGCGATAATCCATATCCTCACGGTCACACGTGGTGAATGTCGCATTTTGAAGCACACCAGTCTCATTGTTGTAGTCGTAGACAAACTCTTCGGCTAAAAGCAGCTTCTGCCCCTGACGGAACAGTACATCTCCTTGTGCCCGTACGACAGGAGGAGTCTCTATCAACTCTATGGTGTTTGCTTCAATGATGATCGGTTCCTGGTTCTGATCCTCCAACGTGATTTGCTGACGGGATTCACACCAGGACACGCATGGAAGCGTAAGGAGTATTAAAACAAGCCAAATCCGCATGAATAAGGAATCCTTCTAACTGGATTATCTCAAAATCAGTAATAAGCGGTCAATGCGCTGTGGAGTTATTAATATTCATAAGACGATGTAAAGTTAAGTGTATTAACACTCTGATCACTATCTGTTACCTCACGTGTAATTCATTGAAATAGTACAATTGCCGGATTTTATGTTTGAATGTTGCTCTGAGCTGGCAAAGGACTTGACAGTTTGTTCTGTCAAGGTTACACTCAGTCATTAGAAACGGGCAGGCGTGTGATTAGCATATTAAACACACGAACGCACGGCCACAATGAGCATGTGCAGGTCACCACGACGACTATGGAGGTTCTTTTCGGCAATTTGGGGGTTTGCTATGTTGAGAAGATTCGTCGTGCGGGAAGTAAGGCGGCACATCATCTATATTTTGCTGACCTTTTTCCTATCTACTCTGCTTATGTGGTCTCCGGCTCTTGCAGGCGGCGGGCCTCGTAATGTTCTTGTAGTAATAAACTCAAGAAGCACGGCATCATATGAAATCGGGATGGTGTATAAGAAAGCACGGAACATCCCGCAAAAGAATCTGCTCTATATCTCATGTCCAACGGACGAATTCGTGTCCAGGGACGTCTATTTAGACAATATCTTCAGACCTATCCACAACTGCCTGCAGCGTCCCGAAATGGCAGAAATCGACTACATCGTGCTTACCAAAGGTGTTCCGTTGGGAGTCTATTATGAAGGGCCATGCACACCTCCATACTCTCTGACGAGCATGCTTACATGTGCAGCCTATACTGAACCTCCAGGCCCTATAATCAATCCTTATGGACCATTGGCTTACTTTGAAAAGCTTCCATGTTCTCCCGAGATCTACTGGTCCAGCAAGCATACGTTCAATGGCAAGAGATATTACAATGTTACCCGGTTAGATGCGTTTACAGTAGACGATGTAAAGCGAATGATAGAATCTTCTGTAAAGGCAACCAGAAACGGCACTGTCCTGCTGGATAAAATGACTGGGTTGAGCGGTGCTTACTACACGGCTAACGAGCGGATGGGAACCCAGCTAGATAGCGCATACGAAAAGCTGGTCAGCAGAGGAATCAATACCATACTGGACGATACATCAGCATTTGTGTCTAATACATACGGACTGATCGGCTATTTCAGTTGGTGCAGTAATGATCCCAACTATACCCATGAGCGCTACACAAGCCATATATTCGTTCCAGGCTCTATTATGGATGGGTATTACTCTTTTAGCGCTCGTACTTTCAAATGTCCTGGCACCACCAAGCGCGGATCACTTATTGCAGACCTGTTCCCCAAAGGACTGTGTGCGGCCGGCGGTTATGTATCTGAACCTATGCTCTCGACTGCCACATATCCAAATATCCTGTTCGACAGGTATACCAAGGGATTTAACATGGCTGAGTCGTTCTTTGCCGCCTGTCCTGAGCTGTTCTGGAAGACTACTGTAGTGGGTGATCCCTTGATGGCTCCGTTTGCCACACCTCCTGTTGTCAGATTCATAAATACAGGGCCGCTCACCGGAACAGAAGCCAAACTCAAGGCCGAAGCCTCAGACCAATCCGGCATCGGCAAAGTGGAATTCTACCTGGATGATATCCTGATCGGCACCGCAACAAGCGCCCCTTATGAAATAACGTTCGATTCCACTCAGTTCATTGTCGGACCTCACAATCTGACAATAACTGCCTATGAAAATAGCCCTGTGTATACTCAAGGCAGCACGAGTGCGTTGGTTGAGATTGTCAACACCGTTTCCAGCCTTAAATATATCTCCCAAGCTGGTAATTATGCTGATGGACAGATCGTAAAGATTACAGGCAAGGTCGTTACTGCGGCAACAGGAACTGTCAGACCGGGGTTTTATATAGAAGAACCTGACCGTTCAGCAGGAATCTATGTAGCCAGCCAGATGATGGTTCCAGAAGGCGCAGTAGTGGAGGTAATCGGCCCTGTTAGCACGCTGGATGGCGAACGTATCATCTCAGCGCAGTCTACATCGATTGTCATAAATGACTCCGCTACAGTTCCTAAGCCTGTTGGTATGTCAAATGCTGCGCTTGGCGGAGCCGCAGTAGGTAATGTCACAGTTCCCATAGGAAAAGGCAAGGGTGTCAGAAATGTAGGTCTGCTGGTCCGCACCTGGGGCAAGGTTACGGCAGTTGGCACAGGCTGGTTCTACATAGATGACGGCTCCAAGTGTTCGGATGGGACCGGAATAACCGGCATAAAAGTTATTTCCACTGCCAATCCGGCTCCTGGATCATTTGTTACAGTAACTGGAATCTGCAGCAGCGAAAAAGTAGGAACCAAATTCTCGCCTGTCATCCGCACAAGGCGTGCTTCCGATGTTCAACTTACGATAACAGGCAGCTAATACTCCGGCTATCAGCCAGCGGCACGAGCAGAGTTATCATCTTTCCATGCTTTTCCGGCTTCTCAACAGGAACAGGAAAAATGGCGCGCCAAGAAGTGCAGTGATGACTCCCACTGGAAGTTCACCAAGCATTCTCGCTGCCGTATCTGCTGTCACCATCAGCGCTGCCCCTGTGAGTGCGGACATAGGCAGCAGCACGCGGTGATCCGGGCCGAACATTTTTCGCGCAATGTGAGGAACCATTAATCCGACAAACCCGATTATCCCGCTCACCGATACAGCCGCCGCAGTTATGAGAGATGTCGTAACGATAATCACGATTTTTAGAGATTCTGTCTCTATTCCAAGATGACGAGCAGTATCTTCTCCAAGGGCATACACATTAAGGTCACGGCTCATTGCATAAAGGACAGCAAGCCCCAATACAGCAAAAGGAAGCACCATGAGCGCGTATGACCAGGGGTTATCAACAGCAAAGCTGCCTAGAAGCCATCGAATGATAGTTCCGGCGTCTTTTCCTGCAATCGAGAGCACAAACGTCAATGCCGCCCATAGGAACGACCCGACGACAATCCCAGCAAGCAAAAATGAATGGACCGACACCCTTCCTGCGAACCTGGCAAGCGAATAGACGATAAACATCGCAGCACAGGCACACATAAACGCCGCTGCCGGAATACCGAAGCCCCAAACCCAGTATGACAGCCCAAGTGTAAATGCTACAGATGCTCCAAGCGCAGCCCCGGAGGAGACTCCAACTGTATATGGGTCTGCAAGCGGGTTACGCAGCAGTCCTTGAAGAGCAGCACCGGCCGCAGCTAGAAGAACACCGACTAAAACGGCAAGTATAGTTCTTGGAAGCCTCATTTGCCAGATAATCGTGTCCTGAACGCTCAATTCCTGAGGTATATCCGATCCAAACAAGTGAGCACTAAGGACTTTTATCTGAGATTGCAGAGGGATATGCTCAGAACCGACCGTTATGGATGCAGCAGAAACCAAAACCAGCACTGCCAGGAGCATTAATGCTCCAGCAACCCTCTTAACTCGCCATTTGCTGCAAATTTCCGGTTTTTCGCCCATTTGATTTTCACCACATCCAGCCGCCAAAGGCCATACATCCCCAAGTATATGCTACAGCACAGTCATTGGCAAGCATAGCGGCATCAAAAGATACATTCTATAAACCTTACTGGGGAGGGACCATTCCTCACAAGCTCTACTCGGGGTAAGGGTAAGCCCGAGGGTATCTACTCGGGGGAAATTGCAATTTCCCCCGGATAGGCAGGTGGGATCTGTGATCTCGAATCATTGTATAAAGCAACAAAGACCGGGATTGCAAATCCCTCTTCTACCTTTCCGGGCTAAATTGCAAATTTAGCCCGAGGGTGAGGCCGAGGGTGGCCCGAGGGTGAGGCCGAGAGTGGCCCGAGTGTAGAGGTAAGGGTGAGGCCGAGGGTATCATCGGACCTTTTGTCAAATGAAGCTTGTGTGCTATACTTTTAACAGAATCAAGTAATACGGCGGAGGTTTTACAGCCCTGTTAACCTGACCTGTGAGCCTGAAATGCCGGTAACTGGAGGAGAGTTGATGAGAGTCTCAGCAATGTTTTCCAAGATTTTTCTGCTTCTGCTTGTATTTGCATCGGTATCGAGTATAGCAGTTGCAGATGGCCTGCAAAACGGGGACTTCGAAGATGGAAGTAAAGATGCCCCTTCATTCTGGCGAATTTATACTTGCCCTGGAGCCGTTGCCAAGTGGGAAGAATCGGGAGGTATGGACAACTCTCGATGTGTCAGTATCACCGTAAATGAACCTTCTAATGGTGAAGGAGTAATCTGGGAGCAGGAAGTACAACTGGAACCATACAC
This sequence comes from Armatimonadota bacterium, assembly GCA_029551395.1. Lineage (GTDB taxonomy): Bacteria > Armatimonadota > UBA5829 > UBA5829 > DTLH01 > JAKPFN01. The sequence goes on from JAKPFN010000061.1 coordinate 6,964, forward strand.
TGCTTATCTGCTCAAAGGCTACATAAAAGGTGCTGATATTAAGTTGGCTGATGAAAATGGCAAGGAAACTGGAGCCAGTGTGGCAACCAGTATGTGGCTCTGCGACACCATCAGGCTGAAATCTGGAGATAAGGCTGTAGGAACATTCGACTGGAAACCGTTTGTTATAGACTTCATGACAGGCCCAGATGGAAAATCTACCATAATGTGCAAGTTTGGCCGAGGCGGTATGACCGGTAAGGCCTGGTTCGATAATATCAGCGTTTACCCAAATCCTGATGTCGAAAAATTCGAGTCAGAACACTTCGTTATCAACTTGTATAAAGACGAGGTTGAGGCTGCTACACCGCAGGGCGTAAGATGGCAGCTTGCAAACGTGGACAAAACTTATGAAGCTTTCAAAGAACTCACTGGCTACGAGCCAGGCAAGGAGAAATCCTCTGCCTGGGGGCCAAGACTCTGGAATATGGAAGCACTCGGCTGGAGCGGCAATCCGCTTCTCTGGACTCCAGACAAAAAATGGATGAGCGAATGCTGGACAAAAGAAGAATACTGCGCGGAAGTCTTTCTGCATGAGCTGGCTCATAACTTCGATATAGACGAATGGACTTTCGACGCTCACTTCAACGAGTTGAAATTCTACTATGCCTGCGAGACCAGAGACCTTGCGATAATGGAAGAAGGCTATAAGAGAGGCAAGGATACTCGCGGCAGATGGATCGAACGCACTAGAAACAGCAGCGTACCCGATCCAACAGTAATGGTACGCAAGTGCATCCCGCTTGTAGATGAGATTGGCTGGGAACCGTTTAAAAAGACCTTCCGCTCATATCTTGGCGCATCAAAATATGAACCTATACCTGGCAAGTATTTGGCAACCTGGCCTGAAGGAAAACCGGGAGGTATAACCAGGCTTGTATGGACTGGTATCAGCGGCGGCGAGATAAGCGACCTTACATCAAGCGCCAGATTTAAAGAGGAACCTGATCAGATAATCACTCTTGAGAATTTCGATATACCTATTGATGGCGCTGATGGATATGGCGACAAGATATGCGGGTTCGTTATCCCTCCTGAGACTGGTGACTATACATTCTGGGTATCTTCGGACGATTCGAGCGAACTCTGGCTCAGCACCAACGATAAGCCTGAGAATAAAGTCAAAATAGCATGGTTGAACGGATACTGTTCTCCGAAGACTATAGCACAACCAACACAGCAGTCTGACAGGGTACACCTCGAAAAAGGCGAAAAGTATTATATCGAAGTGCTGCATAAAGAAGGCGGCGGCGGCGACCATCTTTCAGTATCATGGTCAACCAAAGATAGCGACCGTATATCGGAAGACCAGCTAAAACAAAGGTTTTCAAGATGGGGCAAGTTCGAGTCGTTCTTCAATTACCTAAGCACTTATTCAGGTTATGATGCCTGGTCTATCTTCACACCTGAAGAGATCGAGATAATCAAGTGGAGCTATACAAAGGATGCAACAAAGCCAACAGCATCACCAGCCGAACTACCTGAAGGCACTAAAACTGCGTGGCTGAGTGATCTCAAATGGGAACTTGCACGAGTCGGTTGGGCACAACCTGAACGAGATTCAGCCGATGGCATGCCGTTAAAGTGCATTGACAAGTGGCATAAGAAAGGGATATATGCTCATGCTCCATCCCTTGTAGTGTTTAACCTGGATGGCAAATGGAAGACTTTGGAGACTTCCTGCGGGTTGTATAACGGCAGAAAGGGATCTGTTGTTTTCGTTATAAAGGGAGACGGCAAGGAGCTGTATCGTTCAGATAAAGTCATGGAACAGGTCGAATTAGAGACGAAAGTCGATGTTTCCGGTGTCGATACATTAGAACTGATAGTCGAGAACGCCGGAGACGGATCTTCAAGTGACTGGGGCATCTGGTTGAGTCCAAAGCTCTCAAGATAACATTAAGTCAAATCTAACGCTCGATGGGAACCGGTCTACTGCAACACGATAGGTCGGTTCCCACAGTAAAAACAGTTAAACAACCACAAGTCAACCTCCTCGATTATCGAGTTTTACACATCGATTTTACCGGCAGTCGATAAGTCTGATTGTCAAAACTCAACAATAAATAAAATCAGCAGCTTCAGCAGCATCTACATCATTGCATAGGTATAGGCTGTGTGCTACACTATTTCCGGGGTAGAGGTATCAAAGTAGTCTTCTACGTTGCTGAGTTGGTTGAACTCGTTTCAACGAGAAGTGTTTGGGCTAATTGCAGGGAAGGTATAAGCAATCTCGGTGAGTATATACCAACGGCAACTGCACCTACACTATCTTGACAGCATCATTACGTGATGCTAGACTCACTTCGGAAGGAGGGGATATACTTGATCCGCTTTTCTAGAAGAGGAGAGGCAAACCAGACGGTTATTGCTATCGTTTTGATTGTTGTTATCGTAGTGGCCCTTGGCATCTTCCTGTATCAGTGGACAAACAGCAATAAAGCTGGAGATGATTATCAAATCCCATCAGGAACACAGCCAACTAGTCCTACAGGAACACAGCCACAGCCGCAACCGATACAACCACAGCCTGCACCACCAACAGGACAGTAGCTTCTTAGAGCTTTGACAGTGACCAATGTATGTGCTACACTACTATTGGAAATCTAGTCTAGCCGCTAGGGGTGCTTGTTCAGGCTGAGAAGCCCGTTTAAGCGGGCTAACCCTTTGAACCTGAGCCGGGTAATACCGGCGTAGGAATGCGGGAATAAGCATTAATGCCGTAAATCCACCCTGCGGATTTGCGGCTTTTTTAGTAGCTGCTGCAGGAGTGCTCGCAGTATGCCGAAATTTGTTGCCAACAGAATAAACGGAATATATATAATCACAGACGGGAGATATGCCGGGAAAGACGGCCACGTGACAATAGCCCAGGCAGCAGTCAGGGCAGGTACTCCTTGCCTACAGCTTCGTGCCCCGGAACTGTCAGACCGTAACCTTCTTGAGGTAGCAAAAGAGATAGCTCAGTTGACTCGCAACACAGGCGCGTTGTTTATAGTCAACAACCGGGTAGATATTGCACTTGCGTCCGGTGCTGATGGAGTTCACCTGGGTCAGGATGACATGCCTTGTAAGGACGCACGAAGGATTCTAGGGCCTGATGCTATCATTGGCATATCTGTAGGCACTGTTGATGAAGCCATCGAGGCACAAGCTGAAGGCACAGACTACATAGCCATCGGGCCGATATTTCCAACACTTACCAAGACTGATGCAGGAGATGCAGTAGGGCTTGAGGCCATTACAAATGTCAATCGTGCCGTTGACCTGCCGGTGGTAGCTATTGGAGGTATTTCACTTGCAAACATTGCATCAGTCAGGTCTGCAGGAGCGGATTCAGCAGCCGTGATTTCGGCTGTTTCAACCGCACCGGATATTGAGGAAGCCGTTCGGACACTTGCCGAGCGGTTTACCTGTCAGGAATAGATTCTGGAGGACACCAATTGACACAGCTTGAAGCGGCGAGGGGCGGAAGGCTCACGCCGGAAATGAAATATGTCGCAGAAACAGAAAAAATCGACCCGGAAGTGCTGCTTAAAGGCATTGCAGCCGGACGTATTGTCATACCTCGGAACATCAACCGGGAAATAGAGTCTCCAAGAGGTGTCGGAGCCGGACTCAGAACAAAGGTAAACGCAAACATCGGCACATCAGCGGATTTCCCGGACCTTGAGCCTGAACTGGAAAAGCTCAAAGCCGCTTTGGATGCAGGCGCTGATGCCGTTATGGATCTCAGCACCGGTGGAGATATTACATTCATCCGTAAACAGATTTTAGACCTTTGTCCTGTGCCTGTTGGAACAGTCCCAATGTATGAAGCTGCCGTTGCTGCCATTGAACGCAAAGGTTCTATCGTTGAGATGACTGAGGATGACCTGTTCAGTGCCATAGAACATCAGGCCAGGGAAGGTGTAGACTTCATAACGGTCCACTGCGGCGTTACCAGGGAATCCATCTCAAGACTGCAGAAGCAGGGCAGGATTACCGATGTTGTCAGCCGCGGAGGCGCATTCCTTACATGCTGGATGCTTGCAAATGAGGCAGAAAACCCGCTCTATACCCGCTATGACGACCTTCTGGAGATTGCCCGCGAGCATGACGTTACTCTATCTCTTGGCGATGGGCTGCGTCCTGGTTCTACAGCCGATGCCACAGACCGCGCACAGGTTCAGGAACTCATAATCCTCGGAGAACTGGTCAGTAGAGCACGTAAAGCAGGAGTGCAAGCGATGGTCGAAGGCCCCGGACACGTTCCGCTCGATCAGATTGCTGCCAATATCATGCTCCAGAAGCGGCTGTGTGAAGATGCGCCGTTCTACGTGCTTGGCCCGCTTGTGACAGATGTTGCCCCTGGGTATGACCATATAACCTCAGCAATCGGCGGGGCAGTAGCCGCAATGTCAGGCGCTGACTTCCTTTGCTACGTAACGCCGACCGAGCACCTCGGGCTACCCACCGCAGAAGATGTCAGAGAAGGGGTCATTGCATCGAGAATAGCTGGACACGCTGCTGATATGGTCAAAGGCATTCCTGGTGCAAAAGAGTGGGATATACAAATGTCTGCAGCCAGGAAGTCGCTGGATTGGCCGAAGCAGCTTGAGCTTGCCATCGATCCGGTAAAAGCACGGCAGATTAGAGAAAAGCGTTCTCATACTGCCGAAGAAGCCTGCTCAATGTGCAGTTCTTACTGTGCTATGAAAGTAGTGAAGGAGTACCTCGGGTCAAGGGAGAATTAAAATATACCAACTGGACGAGGACTTAGTATGCTAACAAGGCTGATTGCCGGACTGATAGGTATAGCAATTGTCATTCCGATGGTGTTTTACCGCGGCGGGCTTCCGTTCACCATTTTGGTAGGATTGGCTGCGATACTTGGGCTGTTGGAATTCTACGGAGGAGCTAGAAGAGGAGGTTACAGGCCAAACTTCGCATTTGGTATTGCAACTGCTGTGCTTCTCCTTTGCTATGGCCGCCGATTTGGGACAGATGCCTTTGATGCTCTTGTGCCTATATTCACAGCTTTCTTACTCCTGGCGCTTGCTTATGAGCTTATCCGGCAGCAGCGCGCACCGTTTGTCAATATAGGCGTCACAGCCCTTGGTTTAGGCTATGTAGTCTGGCTTCTTCTGCACTTCGTCTGGCTCAGGATGATTTCAGGCACAGTCACAGTAGGTGGTATGGAGTCCGGCAGAGGTGCGTGGCTTGTGATGTTCGTCCTGCTATGCACCTGGGCGACCGATACAGGCGCATATTTCATCGGAAAGTTCTACGGCAGGAAGAAGCTGACTCCCAGACTTAGCCCTGGCAAGACTGTGGAAGGCGCGGTTGGAGGATTAGCGCTTTCGATAATCGTAGGAGCGGTCACAGCAGCTATAATCGGTATACCTCAACCTCACGGTTTGGTCCTTGGCGCGATGATCGGCATTACAGCACAGATTGGAGACCTCACCGGTTCAGCATTTAAGCGGGAAGTGAACATCAAAGACTTCGGGGCGCTTATTCCGGGTCATGGTGGTATTCTCGACAGAATCGACAGCCTTCTCTTCACCGGCCCGATTACGTTTTGGTATATAACCACTGCCCTGAAAACCTGGTTAGGCAGCTAGGCAGTCTAGTGGATCACTTGACACGAAAACAGCCATTTGCACCAAGTATCACGTCATCCTGAACTACATAAAACGTCATCCTGAGCTTGTCTCAGGGTCTTATGGCTTTGAAGAGGTGCCGAAACAAGTTCGGCATGACGTATCAGCGTATCAAGTTCAGCATGACGGTATGGTGTAAAGCAACGGCAAATGACCTACTAGCACCAGATATCTTCCATCAAATACCGACCTTACAGTGTTTCTGACCTCGTGTTTACGGTTACATAGTAACAAAGACTAAATTACATTCGTTATGTGGAAGCTATGGAAACAGTAGCAGCGGAATTTATCATTCCAACTGAGACGCATATCGGCAATATTCACCTGCAGGTTTCTGACTTGAAGCAGTCACTTGACTTCTACAGCCATTTACTCGGATTCCGGCCAATCAGGCAGGAGAACGGGACCGTGTGGTTATCGGCGTCGGGATTGCCTCCTGCATCAATTATTTTGACTGAACTATCAGGTGCATGGCCCAAAACACGCGAAACGACCGGGCTTTACCACGCGGCAATCCGAGTTCCAACTCGTTATGATCTTGCTAGAATATTCCGCCGGTTGATTGACGAAAACTGGCCTGTAGACGGACTTTCTGATCATCTGGTAAGCGAGGGAATCTACCTGACAGACCCGGATGGTAACGGGCTTGAAATTTACCACGACCGTCCTCGTGAAGAGTGGCCGCATCGGAATAACTACATAGCTATGGACACTAAGCCGCTCAATCCGAAAAATCTGCTGGCTGTTCTGCCGGAAGATGTGCCGGTTTGGGAAGGCTTACCGCCAAAGACAGATATTGGGCACATCCATTTGAGGATTTCGGATCTGGCCAGAGCTGAATTCTTCTACCAGGGAGTGCTTGGGTTCGAAGTCACACAGCGAGATTACCCAGGTGCGCTGTTCTTCGCAGCAGGAGGTTACCACCACCACATTGCAGTAAACGTCTGGGCTGGAGAAAACATCCCTCCTTCACCACACGATGCAGTTGGACTTATCTCTTTTGCCATACATGTCCCTGATGAAGTCACCTATAACACTCTTCGAGATCGGTTAGCTGCTGCAGACATCCCTGCTGCAGAACAATCTTCACCTGATTACTCGCTCTCCATGCTGATAAACGACCCGGATACAAATGGAATTGAGATAGTCACTGGAATTAGAAGATAATCGTTCATTGATCACACAAAATCTTGATTACCATCTTCCCAGCAGTCTATAATAGGCTATCGATCTACCAGGCATACATAAAGTGGAGATAGAATGAGTAAAGGTCGAATCCCCTGGGAACTGCATCTAATACCACTGTCAGCAACGATCATAGCAACCGGATACATCACGTGGTATTATCCAATGCTGCGAAATGTATTCATCGTCAGTGTTGATATCTTTCACCACAGTGTTTTCTTTACGATTAACAAGTTCCTACTAGCGATAATCCCTCTCACCTTCACATGGTTTCTCCAGTATATAACCATACTGCAGACCAAACGATGGATTGCCAAAGAAACAAGGAAAAGGTTCAATTTCTTATTCATCTTCCTGGCATTACTGACGACATTATCGTCTATAGTAAGCTTGATTGTGTTTTATGAAGCTGTAACATATGGCTATATAAATCTTATTTTCTACAAATTGCTATGGTTATTTTTACTTCACCAGCCTTTTATCTGGCTGTCAGTAAGTGAATATAAGAGGTTGTATGAGCCGTTTGAACTTGCATCAAAGGATCCATTTGCCTTACCCGGAGATTTCCCGCTTCCCTACATTGAACGTCGATGGCATCCTGAGGGGGGATTTTCCTAACATTAATGGCACTACTACCTCTAATCGTAATTATCCTGATGTTTACCTCGGAAATAAAAGAAGCATCGAGAATACTTATACTTGCCAAAAGGGCATTGATGATATACATAATTTTCTCTCCTAGATTAGTATTCCCACATCAAACAGAGTGGCGAATTGATAAACACACCATACATTATAGATTATCCAAAATGAACGATGTATCAAATATTCAGAAAATGGAATGGCAGATGAACGATATCAACTATGTGGATGTCATTGATTTCGACCCATCAACGGATTTTACAGGAGATATAGTCAAGACTGGAGTATCGGAGATATTTAAGGACGTAAAAGGTTACTTCGATAGATCATGCAAGCGTGGAGTGATTATTGGAACTAAACAGGGCGAGTTTTTCCTGCTCGGATTCGCCCGCCCCAACTATGCTGCAACCGTAATTTTGCGGTTTATCTACTGCGACCTCTAGACAATCCCCATCGCTTTGTTAAACCGGTTCTGATAGGTCTCGATTTCCAGGTTTTCCACTGCTGAGAGCTTCACCGGAGCACCAAGCTCTGATGATTCATATAAAGCAAGGCTGATTGCCTCATCTTTGTAGCCCTCTAGCCCGGTAATCTCGATAGGAGTGCCATAAAGCACAGCATCTATGAACTCCTTAAGCTCTGTAGCAATAGTATGAGTTATTCCGCGCGGGAAAAGCTGCTCTTTTTTCTCATCTGAAATAGATAACATGAACTCCTGAACCAGTTCTTGTATAGACAGTTTCTCTTTTCTCGTCTGAAGCCCTTCTCCCCAGCGGATAGAACCACAGTCGCCATGTACAGTCCGCAGTTTGCAGCCTGTTCCTGGCGCAGCGATTGTCGATGTCCACTGACCTGTCACACCGTTAGCGAACTTGAGCACTGCAACAGTTGTATCCTCTATGGATGCCGATATTGGCCCTTCCAGTGTCTCGTGCTTTTCATAACGAGTAGGACAATATGCCTTTGAAATGCAATAAAGCTCCTCTACCTCACCAATATGATACCGGAACAGGTCCGCAAAATGGACGCCGCCATCCATAGACCATCCA
>JAKPFN010000062.1 GCA_029551395.1 Armatimonadota bacterium
TGTGCGGCAGTCATCTCTACCGGCGCGGAGAAGGCTGTTCGACCTGCTGGCACGTCAGGAAAGACGATCTGGAAGCGGCTATTTTCGATGTCTTGGAAGATGCGTTGCCAGAGGACTCCTCCTGTCTGAGCGATACGATAAGACGTTACAACAGCTGGGCAGGCGAGCAGAATTCGCGCTATCAGGAGATAGAGAAGGAACGCTTGGAAGCGATAGCGACAATAGACCTTAAGATCGAGCGGCTGATGGCAGCCGTTGCAGAAGGACTGCCAGCGAGTGAGGTCTCCAAAGCTGTGTCAGAGCTGTCAGCCAAGAAGCAGCGCCTGGAGCAACTCGGAAACGTGCAGGTCCCAAAACCGATCGCCGCTGAGGATCTTCTGAAGAAAGCACGGGAGTTGAGGAAGAGACTGGAAACCAGCGATGATGGACAGAAGAAAATGGTGCTCAAGCAGTTCGTCAGAGGCATCGTCGTGCACCCCGACAAGAAGGAGATCCTCATAAAAGTCAAAAGCCCACTCCCGCAGCCGGGAATGGACTCTGGACTTGGTCATTCATTTGGTAGCCCCGAAGGGATTCGAACCCTCGATCTCATGGCTGAGAACCATGCATCCTTGACCACTAGACGACGGGGCCATGTCTCAACAACAGGCATATTATATCAATCCCTCTTGAGCGTGTCAACACTTATTCAGAACGCTATATCAGTGGCTAATTAGCTTCTACAGGTGGTCAGATAGAGCTTTTTACCGATTACCGAGGTCTGCCTGATTGCTTGCTTTTCTCCACAAACCATTCATTGTTGCGGTCTCGAGGTGGGTCGTTTGGGAACTTGTGGGGTACAAAAGATCGCAAATGCCCATCACAATACAAGTAATTATTCTTCTTCCCGTGCCAAGGATTGTAGGATTGTATGGTGAGTGGATATGGCCTTTCGCGGGTGTAGTAACCTCGGACGCAAGTCCAGTTTCCGCAGCGGTAGATGTAATCCTGCGAATCCGGCCAGCCTGGAGCTACAGGTATACCTTCATACAGCAGTATTGTCCGCCTTGGTTCCTCAATTTTACTCTCAGGACAGCCTTCCAAGATACCTATACAGCCTGGGTATTCGATATCAGGTGGGTTACGCAGGTAGGAATTCATAGAATATGTACGAGCAGGCCATCGTCCTTGCCAGGATGTCAACTCAGGACAGCACCAAATGGTGCCTAAGCCGCCATTGTCTCCGATGTAGCTCACAAGCCCACCATCTCCTACTTGATGCCAATAATTGAAGTTGCCAAACAGTCCTCCTGGTGCAGGGTAATAGCCGTTCCAGTCAGAGAGATACATACTGAAGGCGTGTCCAAGTTGTTGAAGATTGGAAAAGCATTGGTTCTTGCGGGCACTCTTGCGTGCTGACATCAATACCGGCAGAAGAATACCAGCCAGTATTCCTATCGTGGTTATTATCACAAGGATTTCGATTAAAGAGAATCCGGAAGATAACTGCTTCATCCGGCGCATAACCAGTTGCACCTCATTAGATGAGCTACTTCACTTGCGGCTTAGTTTATCTTGTATTAAATTGGTTGTCAAGCGTTAATCCAGTCTTCACATAAATTTGTGTTGACACTAGGCAGGCAGTCTAGCTAAAATTAAAAGGTTTTCCAGTCAGCCTGGCCGTATATTGCGTGCCGGGCTGTGCGTGTAAATTGGGTATAAGGCTTCGAGGGCAATATGTCCAAAACCTATGTAAATAGCTCCTGTGGTGGCTCCCGCAGGAGTAGGCATGTAAAGGAGGCACACATTGGCAGTCAAGGTTGGTATTAATGGATTTGGACGGATCGGCAGGCTTTCCGCTCGCGCGATTCTCAAAAAGTATCCGGGTGAGATCGAGATCGTTGCAATCAATGACCTGTTCGATCCAACTACAAATGCTCACCTGTTCAAGTATGATAGCAATTATGGCCCCTGGCCGGGAGAGGTCAAACCGGAAGAGAATGCTATCGTTATAGATGGTAAGAAGATTGCCGTCTACTCAGAGAAAGACCCAGCTAAGATTCCGTGGCAGGATCAAGGTGTAGAGGTTGTTATCGAAGGAACCGGCGTGTTCACCGATGCTCTTGGAAATCCTGAAAAAGGCAAACCAGGTGCATCAGCCCACAGGCATGGCACGGTCAAGAAGGTCATCATCACTGCCCCTGCAAAGAACGAAGACATCACTATAGTTATGGGTGTAAATGAAGACCTGTATGATCCGGCGAAGCACAACGTCATTTCAAACGCTTCGTGCACAACCAACTGTCTTGCTCCGGTTGCCAAGGTTCTTCAGGATTCCTTCGGAATCGCTCAGGGCTTTATGACCACGGTCCACTCTTATACTAATGACCAGAAAGTAGCGGACCAGGCGCATAAGGACCTTCGCAGAGCCCGCGCAGCAGCCATCAACATCATTCCAACAACCACGGGCGCTGCCAAGGCGATCTCGCTGGTCATTCCAGAGCTTAAGGGCAAGCTGCATGGTATAGCGCTTCGCGTCCCGACACCTACAGTCTCGCTTGTAGACCTGGTAGTGGATACAGAGAAGCCTGTAACCATCGAAGCAGTGAATGAGGCCATGAAGAAGGCTGCAGCCGGCAGAATGAAAGGTTATCTTGCAGTAACTGACGATCCGGTTGTTTCCTCAGACTTCATTGGAACGACCTACTCGTCCATTTTCGATGCTCCATCCACGTTGGTCATGGGTGACAAGATGCTTAAGGTTCTTGCCTGGTATGACAACGAGTGGGCATACTCGGAGCGCGTGGCTGACTTGATCGACTACATGGTCAAGAAGGGACTATAAGTTAAGCTGCGAGAATGTGTTGCAGCCCGGCTCACGACCGGGCTGCATATTTACAAACGCTGCTTTTATCGATAGCTCCCTTTTTCCTCTAAAATATGTAGTTTAACAGCCAAAACCGGAGACAACAAATGAATAAGAAGACGATTAAAGACATAGATGTAGCCGGAAAGCGGACATTGGTCCGCGTGGACTTCAACGTTCCCCTTGATGAGAAGCGCAGTATTACTGACGACCGACGTATTGAGGCAGCGCTGCCAACAATAAAGTATCTCCTTGATCAGGGAGCTAAAGTAATCCTGATGTCTCACCTGGGCAGACCCAAGGGCAGCCCGAACGCTAAATACACTCTGTCACCTGTTGCAGCACGTCTTGAGGAACTGCTTGATATGCCCGTTACCAAGATAGGCGATTGCATCGGCGAGATGGTGCAGGGTGCTGTTATGGGGATGCCTGTCGGTCACGTTATCCTGCTCGAGAACGTGCGCTTCTATTCTCAGGAGGAGAAGAACGATCTCGACTTCGCAAAGCAGCTCGCTTCGCTGGGTGAAGTCTATGTAAACGATGCTTTTGGCACAGCACACCGCGCGCATGCATCCACAGAGGGTGTTGCGCGGTTCCTGCCAGGTGTCGCCGGATTTCTGATGCAAAAAGAGTTGGACTACCTTGGCAAGGCAATCACCAACCCGGAGCGCCCGTTCCTTGCAATTTTGGGCGGTGCAAAGGTTGCTGATAAGATCCCGGTCATCGATAACCTGCTTGATAAGGTAGACGAACTCATCATCGGTGGAGGAATGGCATATACATTCCTGAAAGCGCAGGGATACGAGATTGGCAAGTCGCTTCTTGATGAAGAAGGTCTGGATCTTGCCAAGGCTGCTATGGAAAAGGCCAAAGAGCGCGGCGTGAAGCTCTATCTGCCAGAGGATGTAGTGGTTGCCACAGAGTTTAAGGCCGATGCAGACAGCAAGATAGTTCCGGCAACACAGATTCCGGCGGATTGGATGGGCATGGATATCGGCCCGAAGACAATCGAAGCATTTTCGAAAGCTATCCAGAGCGCGAAGACTGTTGTCTGGAATGGTCCTATGGGCGTCTTCGAAATGCCTAAGTTTGCCGTTGGGACTAATGCCATCGCAAAGGCACTGGCAGAGTCCAGCGCAACGACAATAGTCGGCGGTGGCGACTCAGCAGCAGCAGTCGAGCAAATGGGCTATGCTGATAAAATGAGCCACGTTTCGACCGGCGGCGGCGCGTCGCTCGAGTTCCTGGAAGGCAAGACGCTTCCGGGCGTAGCGGCGCTGCAGGACAAGTAGACAAAAGCTGTCATAAGTCAGCTTATTATAATCAGTGACGATTAATGGGCCGAGGCAGTGGATGTCTCGGCTCATTTAGGGTATAGCGGTTCAGCATGAGAAGGCTTCTTCTTGCTGACTTGCTAAGGAGGAATAATGGCAAGAACACCTATAGTTGCAGGAAACTGGAAAATGCACAAGACCGTCCTTGAGGCGGTTGAACTGGTAAACGCGCTGGTGGACAAGCTGGAGAATGTCAAAGGGGTAGAGACTGTTGTCTGTCCGCCTTTTACTGCACTCTGGCCGGTCAGACAGGCGCTGGCTGATACAAATATCCAGCTTGGCGCTCAGAATATATTCTGGGAAGCTCAGGGAGCCTGGACAAGCCAGATAGCTCCGGGAATGCTTACCGATGTCGGATGCAAATATGTGATTATTGGCCACTCAGAGACCAGAGGACGGTTTGGGACAGTGACCGAGGATTTGCAGAAAGTCCTGTCATACTTTTCTGAGACCGATGAAACGATTAACAAGAAGGTCAAAACGGCTCTGGCTGCAGGGCTTACTCCGATAGTCTGCTGCGGCGAGCTTCTGGAAGAGCGCAAGGCTGGCAAAACTGATGATGTAGTGCGAAAGCAGATCACTGCTGACCTGGCAGGGCTTACTCCTGAGCAGGCGGCAGGTATCGTCATCGCTTATGAGCCGGTTTGGGCAATTGGAACCGGTGAAGTCTGCGATTCTCCTGAGGCTAACAGAGTATGCGGTGTAATCAGGGCTACTGTGAAGGACATATTCGGCGCTGAGGCTGCTGAGTCGGTTCGGATTCAGTACGGAGGCAGTGTAAAACCGGATAACTCCGCAGAACTGCTGCATCAGCCTGAGATCGATGGAGCGCTCGTAGGCGGGGCCAGTCTGAAGGCCGATGACTTCGTAGCAATCGTCAAATCCGCGCTGTAAAGCAGATTTTTCACTTCATTCCGGCCAGTCAAAAGCTCTTGATTGGCCGGTTTTCCTCATTTTCTGTTCCAATAACCTGCTTCACCATTATTGTATGTAACGTATCTGTTATGATAGAGTTCATTTGATGTACTGTTTAGGTATGTAAGCTGTAGGTGGAAGCCTGATATAGCAGGCAAACAGCTTCAAAATCGGTCGTTGTCTGCCTGCCTCGACTGATGATAGACTAAGAACCACAAAATACCACTATCGGGAGATATTCATTTGCGGTCATTTCCACCCGAAGTGCAGTTCAAACACCAATGGCGGCCATATCAGCAGAAGGTGCTGGATCAGTTGGCTGATCATTTGTCCAACCGTCGAGCACATATTGTTGCGGCTCCTGGTTCAGGTAAGACGATTCTGGGACTTGAAATCGTCCGCAGGTTGGACAAACCGACGCTTATCCTTTGCCCAACTTTGACTATCCGGCAGCAGTGGATAGACAGATTCACCCAGCATTTCCTGCCGAATGGTTCATCCATCCCGGATTGGATATCTACCAGCCTAAGTAAGCCAAATCTTTTAACGGTTGCTACCTATCAGGCTGTATATGCAGCATACCAGGGGCTTAAGGATGATGTAGAGGAAGACAGCGAACCGGATGAGAACAACGAAGACGAAGAACTCGAAGATGACTCTGTTGACCAGGCATCCGATGCTTCTACTGCCAGGCCAGTCAATGTTGCAGCTATGCTGAAGGCTGCTGGTGTAGAGGTATTGGTAGTTGACGAAGCCCATCACCTGAAAGCTGGCTGGTGGCATGCCTTAAAACAGCTTAGGGCTGATCTTGGAGACCCTCAAATTGTCGCTCTAACAGCTACACCTCCTTATGACGTTCCGGTATTCGAGTGGGAGCGGTATAAAGAACTCTGCGGCAGTGTGGATGTAGAGGTCAGCGTCCCGGAGATGGTGCTGGAGGGCAACCTGTGCCCACATCAGGACTACCTGTGCCTTTCTGTCCCGACAAAGGAAGAGTCACTGATTATTAAAGAGTTCCACGGCAGCGTTTTAGACTTCTTTGAGTGGATAAAGGGAAACTCAGCCTTCTCTGACGCTATTGCTGAACATCCCTGGATTGCAAGGTCAGAGTTTTACATTGAGGACATCCTTTCAAATCCGGCCTACTTCAGCAGTATGCTCATCTTCCTTAATGCCACCCATTTACTACCGCTGACAGACCTGGTAGACATCCTTGGAGTAAGCGATAAGAAACTGCCTGAGCTTGACCTGGAATGGCTGGAGATACTGCTTACTAACTGCCTGTTCCGTGACCAGGACAGGTATTCAGGCTATAAAGAGACAATGCAGATTGTAAGCGACCATCTCAAGCAGATAGGAGCAGTAGAACGGCGTCAGGTGGTCCTGCAAAGCTCTCAGAAGATAGACAGGCTGCTGACCGGAAGCGTAAGCAAGATGGGAAGCATTGTTGAAATCCTCAGGAATGAGTCTGAAGCGCTTGGTCCTGACCTGCGGATGGTAATCTTGACCGATTTCATCAGGCGCTCAGAGTTACCGTCCTCACAGTATGAGGTTCGTGAACCTAAAAAGTTGGGTGTTGCCCCTATTTTCGATGTTATTAGGCGGGAAGTAGTTGGAGACACGCTTCTTGGTTCTATCAGAGGTGATAACGGCGACCTCTCAAGTATCAGGCTCGGAGTATTGAGCGGCAGTCTGGTCATCATTCCCGATATAGCCGTACCAAGGTTCCGGGAAATATGCCTGGAGCAGGGGATGTCGGCTGATGCAGTGGTATTCTGCACGCTTGATATAAACGGCGGCTATGTTGAAGTAACTGCATCGGGTTCTGTAGGACAGCGTATTGTGTCGGTCGTCACTCAGCTTTTTCAAGAGGGTGAGATTACTGTTCTGGTAGGCACAAAATCGCTTTTAGGAGAAGGATGGGATGCCCCATGCATCAACAGCCTGGTGCTTGCCAGTAATGTTGGCTCTTTCGTTTTATCTAATCAGATGAGAGGAAGGGCCATCCGCACAGTCCATGGGTGTCCGAGCAAAGTAGCCAATGTGTGGCATCTGGCCTGTATCAATCAGGATTCGAGTGGGGCTGGCAAAGATTACAAATCAGTTGTGCGAAGGTTCAAGGCGTTCACCGGGCTTGCCATTGATGAAGATATCATCGAGAACGGAATAGACCGGCTTGAGCTGGGAGAACCGCCTTTTGACCTGAAGCGAGTCAATGAAATAAATATGAGGATGTTCGCCGCTGCAGCAGACCGGAAATCGCTCTTGGAACGATGGCGGCGCGTGCTTACCTTGGGAACAGACCAGAAAATGGTGGAGGAAGTGCGGGCTAAAGCTTCTCATCTTCCAAGAGGTCTGGTCCTCAGGACAACAGCCAACTCAGTTGTTGGTGAACTGCTGCTTGCTGCAGGTGGTGGGTTAATCTATGCAGTTTCTCTGGCAACTGTGCCTCTGACAGAACCAACTGTAGCAGCTATTCTTGCGTTTGCTCCGGCTGTTGCCTTCTTTCCAGTTGCAATAGCTTCTTCAGTTAAAGGTGTGAAACATATACGCACGGAATGGAGCCTCAAGCAGATTGGGCTGGCGCTTCTTGAGGCGATGCTGGATTCAGGACTTATCAAACAAGGGCCGAGACTCGATATAAGTGTTACAAGAGACTATGACGGCAGCGTGCGGTGCGGGCTTATCGGCGGAACGTCTTATGAACAGTCACTTTTTGCTGAATCGCTGGAAGAGCTTCTAGGCCCGGTTGAAAATCCAAGGTACCTGCTTGTGCGTAATTCGTTCTTCAGCAGTTCGAGACAAGTGGCGAGTTTCACTGTGCCTTCAGCGCTGGGAGCAAAGAAGGAACTGGCATTGAAGCTTCATACAGCCTGGAAGAAGCACATTGGTAAGTTTGAACTGGTCTATACACGCACGGTAAAAGGCAGAAAAATACTACTGCAAGCCAGGAGTAAGTCGACTTTCATTGCAGGCAAGCAAAAACCTGACAGGCTTAGCTGCTGGAAATAGTTATCTTCAAGGAATAAGTACAGAAGCACATGAACCGAGTCGAAGAATATTATGATGAGCATCACGAAAATGAGTGGCAGAGGCTTGAAATCCATCGTGTTGAATACGGGATAACCTTGCGCGCATTGGAAGAGTATTTGCCGGTTCTTCCTGCATCTGTAGTTGATGTCGGCGGAGCGTGCGGCAGATATGCTATTGAACTGGCTCGCAGAGGATACTTGACTACTATTGTTGACCTTTCTTCCCGGTGTCTAGACATGGCAAGAAAACAGGCTTCTATGGCTGGAGTTGAACTGGCAGGATATATCCATACCGATGCCCGTGAGTTGTCCGGTTTTAACGATGAGTCCACAGATGCCGTTCTCATCATGGGCCCGTTGTATCATCTTTTGGACCATCAGGACCGGTTGAAAGCAGTTCAGGAGGCCTGGCGCATCCTCAAGCCAGGTGGGCTAGTGTTTGCGTCATTCATCTGCAAGCATTCTGTAGTCCAATGGGCAGCGGTGGACAATCCGGAATACATCAGGGATTACAGCCAGGAGCTTGATAACATACTAAAGACAGGTGTTCATCGCAGAGAAGACGGAAGTACAGGGTTTATAGACGCCTGGTTTGCTCATCCAACTGAAATCCCTACTCTCATGGCTGAAGCTGGTTTCGAGCAGATTGACATGCTTGCCTGCGAGCCTCTGGTGAATGAGATAGAGAGCAGAATCAATGAGACTGAGCCGGAACTGCATAAGGTATGGATAAATCTTCTTTATCAGATAGCAAAAGACCCGACAATCCACGGCGCAGCAGGCCACCTGCTGTATGTGGGCAGAAAACCATAAACCCCGGCGTCGATTCCCCTATATTTTACCTAATGCAGCTCTGGGCTTTCCATTGTATCCCGAATTTCAGGTGGAGGAGGCTCGTAAAGCCTGTCGCTCGGTTCAGGTTCAGGGCCGAGTATACTGGCTCCGAGCGCATGACCGAGTGCAAATGCCAGATAACCCGCACAGGAAGCAAATGCCGGCCCTGTTGCAACTCTGCCTGTCTCTTTATCCACGCTCTCACAAGCGATGCCATCATCCATTCTTGCCCGTCGAAGGAAATCCAGTGCATGGTCGACCCTTCCAGTTAGAAGGTCGTTTGCCACGCTCAAGATGGACGGCTGGTTCTGATGCTCTGTCCCAGGAGCGGCAAATGGTGCATCATGGAACGAATAGGGATTTTCAGATGAATGAATCCACTGGACTGTGTTCCTATAGGCAGGCAGGTCCGGCGTGCAAAACTCGAGCCAGGACAGAAGCTGCAGGCTGCCTGCAGGCTCATCTCGAAGCTCATAATTGCCATTCAAATCAACAGACCATGCAAACATCGGCCCGAATGGTCCTTCAACTATGCAGTTAGACATAATAGCCTGGTGGACTTGCCGCGCCAGTATCTTATTGTCTTCACTTCGGTCCATATCATGGATTAATTCATACATCCATTGAAGATTGCGCAGTGCTCTCCATGCCAAAACGTTGTTGTAAGTCAAATAAGGATACTTCGCTGCCTTGTCATTAGGCATAAGCATCGTTTCGAACAACGCTACCGAGTCATGCTTTTTGGACATAAGTATCTTGTGGATGCGGTTCACCCCGCTCTGCACTCTTCTGTCGAACAGGATTGACATATCACCGGCAGCCCTTACATACATTTGAAGTGCATAAATAGGCGCACAAAGCTCATCAAGCTCAAAACCCGGTTCCAGCGCCACACCATCGATAAACCTGCTGCGTACTCCTACATTCCTGAGTTGGACAGTCAGGGCATACTCAATCATTCTCCTGGCCTGGACAGGTTCTATCTGTAGCACAGCAGGGAAACTCCAGAGCATCGCATCCCTGTCCCAGTAAGCTGCACAAGACTGATACCGGGAGCTGCGGGCTGTTACCAAAACCAGTTCTTCAGTGTCCAGTGTTACTGCTTCAGAGAAGAAGAAGTTATATAAGGAGTTTTTGTTCAGTATCCGGTTGAGCTGCTCATCTCCGGCATTCAATTTGTGCGATTCCAGCCAATGATACAGGTCCGAGAGCAGTTCCTGCCATGTATGGTGCTTTAAATCCGAAGCAGATGCTACAGCGGAAATCTCCTCAAGCCCAATACCAACGTAAAGTGCTATTGTCCTGGTCTGGCCTGGCTCGAGCGTGATGGATGTTGTCAGACTGTAACGTATTCCTTCATTCCTTCTGGCTACCGCTTCTCCCTGTTCTCGGGATGAGATAACTTTATCAGGATGTGCATCGGAGGTTATCTCAGCCTTCATAGGTTCTGATGGCTCAAAAGCAACGGCAAACAGCGGTGCAGTCCCTCTGAACTCGATAAACGGGATGCCGTCATACCTTGAGCTGATAGCCCCGATGCGTTCTCCAGTCATAGGCTTGGAAACATTCACAACATGGTCTGTTTCCTTCCAGTGACCTTTCCATCCCAGGTCGATATTGAGCGGATTCTCAGCTTCCGATGTCAATTCCAGCAGCCATACGAATCCCCGATGCGCCAGTGCAGGAAATATACGCGAACTGACCTGAAGATTCCTCTCTGATACGTTGAATGCAGGAATCCAGTGCATCTGCTGTTCCCATTCAGCCTTGGAAAGGTCGACAGGTTTGCCATCGATAAAGATTACAGGCTCCAGGAAAGGTTCTTCTACACTGCCGTGCAGTTCTATAACTGCCCGATACAGGGAGTACACGAAACTGATGTCCAGTATCCCGCAGCGGGACTTCAATATATCTGGCACAGCAAGAAATCTGTTGGCTGTAAAGAGTCGCTCTTCAGACATGGTTTACTCTTGTTCTATCTTCCTCATTATGAAGCCGGAAAGCAGTTTCGGATAGAAATATGTTGCCTTCTGAGGCATTCTTCTGCCTGCTTGAGAAACAGCTAACATAACATCGAGTTTGATTGGGTTAAGAAGAAATGCAGCCTGGAATTCGCCAGTATCGACGGCATTTATTGCTTCAGTCTCATCTCGCGTATACACAACATTCGCTTCGGCCCGCAATCGCTCCTGGTCTATTCCAAGAATCCTCTCAAAAATTATATCGTGCAGCACGAGAACATCTAGTTCAGTATATTCTGCTGTTCCAGGTTTTGGGATGGCAACCCAAGCACTGTCAGATAGGCATATTCCAATACTCTTGCCGCTATATTGAGCCATTGTAGCCGAAATATTCTTCTTATCAACCGGTATGAGTTCAAAACAGTCCGGCAACTGCTTCTTAAGCGATTCAAGAGCTTCCTCAGACAGATTGCGGACCATCCTGTGTGTCGGCAGGATTTCGAGGTCAGGCGAATATGCGTTTACGAGCGTCATCATGACGTAATCATAAGGCCGTTCTTCTTCAGGATTGCCTTCTTTTGCCCTCATTTCGTCCCTGTAGCCAAGAGATGTCTCATACCTGTGGTGTCCGTCTGCGATTACTATCTGTTTGTCGGACATCGTACGGGTTATAAGGTCGATATCCTCTTGTTTTGAAACCATCCACAGCCTGTGGCGCACTCCATAGCGGTCTACGGCTTCTTCCATAGGAGGTTCGGCTGCAATTCGGTCTAAAACAGCGTTTATTCTATGCTCTTCATCAGGGTAAAGCCCGTAAACAGAGTCCAGATTGCTGTTTGTCGCGCGAATCAACTGCGCCAGGTTCGATTTTGGTCTGGCCAGCGTGTATTCATGAGGCAGAATAACATCTTCATCATAGTTGTGGATTTTAACAAGAGAGATAAACGCCCGGACAATCTTATCCTGCCCTCGAAGCGAATACTTCTGCTCGTAAGCGTAAAGCACAGGTTTTGGGTCTTGGACTAGAGTGCCTTCAGCAATCCATTCATGCAAATATGCTGCTGCTCTGGTAAAACGGTTATCGGTTGGACTGTCATCCGGTAGTTCCATTCCCAGTATTAGCCGTACAACGTTCTTAGGATGCTTCTCATGGAAGTAAACATTATCTGCTGGAGAAATAACATCATACGGCGGACTGGTTACATCGTTTGGGTCAACTAATTTGGTATTATAATGAATGCCTTTGAATGGAATAATCTTAGCCAAGCGATTTCTAAGCTCCTATTGTATAACTACAGGATAACGATACCTGCGGATTTATAATGACCGTCGTTATTATATCAGGGTATCGAAGCGTAGGGTAGGGGACAAGCATACCTTAAAGGTAAAATAAGGTAATCGTCCTAATTTTACCAGTAGAAGCTCTGGATGTTTACTTACTTGGATTAGCAAAACTTAGTAGCTATTCCTGCGCAGGTTTTATGACCAGCAGCGCAATATCATCACGCTGAGCTCCTTCTGAGAAATCCCTGACACTGGTAAGTATGTGATTACTTACAGTCAACGCACAGTCTGGACATGCTTCGCTGATAATCTCTTCCAGCCCATCTTGTCCCAGGAATCTGGTTCTGCTGCGGGCATCGGTAACTCCATCAGTATACAAGACCAAAAGGTCATTATCTGTAAGACAAATCTCATCCTGGTCATAAATTACGTTCTGTATGATTCCAAGAGCTGGCCCGGTGCCTTTCAATGAACTGCATTCTCCAATATCTGACTTCAGAAGTATCGGATGCTCATGTCCTGCATTGCTATAAACCAGTTTTTTTTCATCAATATACAGGATGCCATAGAAAAGCGTGATGAAGACTTCTCCGTGGATATAATTGTAGAGTGCGTGGTTCAAACGCTTAAGCACATCAGCAGGTTCCGGGTTTTCTTGCACGAAAGCACGCAGCATGTATTTCGCCATTGCCGTATGCACTGCTGCAGTAACGCCCTTTCCGCTTACATCGCCCATTACTATGCCCAGGGTACCATTGCCAAGTTCTATAAGGTCATAGAAGTCTCCGCCTATTTGAGCATCCTTCTGTGCTGGAACATAAGCTTCTGCAATCTCAAAACCTCGAATTTCAGGCTGCCTGCCGGGCAGGAAGGATTTTTGCAATACCTCGGCAATGTTCCGTTGATGCTCATATACCTTATGGAGTATTCTCTGACGCTCTTTTATTTCTGTAATGTCCTGGAAAACACAAACCGCTGATGTAATCTGGCCGTCTTCTGAGATAGGGACTGTGTTACAGAGCACTATAATCTCATCTCCACTGGGACGTTTTATCAGTATTTCGTCTCCAGAACAGGTTTTTCCATCCATCAAAGACCTGCAAAGAGGCAGTTCGTCAGGCGGGATAGGCTCGCCATTGGGCCGGTAGAGGTTCAAGATTCGCGCATGTTGAGACAGGTATACATTAGGCAGGTGGTCCAGTCCATAGAGTGATAAAGCTGCCTTGTTTGCCAGTTCCAGTTTGCCATCAGGTGCTCTGGCAATGATGACTCCCTCAGGAAGGTTGTCTATGATTGCCTGGAGCCGTTCTCTTTCATAACGAGCGCGCTTTTCTGCATCTTCCAGCTTGCGGTAGTATTGCGCTCTGTCTATTGCAGTGCTTGCGCGTTGTGAAAACACCTTTAGCAGATGCCTTTCCCGGTCACTGAGTTCTTTGACTTCAGAGGTACCCATTATTGCAACACCAAGCAAGCGGTCTGCAGTCTTCAGCGGCACACCGATAATTCCACGGACTCCGGCAGCATCAATATTCAGGTTAAGCGGGAGCGGTTCTGTCTGGGCATCGGTTATTATCACTTCTCGGGCTGCTGCAACTTTACCAGCAAAGCCCTCATCCGGCTTGATTTCCACTGGCCCCAGTTGCTCAACGTCGAGATTGTAAGAAACCCGTTGAGTCAATAATTGCCTGTCCTCATCCAGAAGGAGTGCCACGCCAAACTGCAGGTCTAGAGTGCTTGCTATGGTCTGCAGCAGGTGTTCGAATAGTTCATCCAGGTCAAGGCTGGATATTGCTACAGCGGTTAATGCCTGTAGCGCCATCAGGTCATGCATCAGGTCTTCCAGTTCCAGGTTCCGCTCGGTCAGTTCCTGCTGCTGAGATAGCAACTCTTCATTCTGCGCATCGAGTTGTTCGTTTGATGCCTGCAGGTCCTCGACCAGTTGCTGTATTTCCATATGCCGAAGCGCGTTACTGATAGCGGGGCTGATTTGCGCAACTACTGTCTCCATCAGCGCTACAGTATCCTGCTCATAGTCATAAAGCGATGCAAGCACGGTTACACCTATTGTCTGCTCTTCTACAACCATCGGCACGCAAGCTATCGACTTCGGCAGCGCCTTACCCAGACCAGGTTGAATGATGTATTTAACATCGTCAGGAATGCTATCTAGAACTGTCGGTTTTTGCGATATTACAGCTTGATGGACCAACCCATTGGTGCTTGATAAAGCAGCTTCCGCATCATCAGGAGATATTCCGTATGAAGCATAAGATGTAATCAGACCATCATTTACCAGATATAATGCTGCTGCTTGTGAATTGGTGCATCGAACGAGTTCTGCCAGGATTTGGTCTGCAAGCTGTTGAAGTTCAATAGTTGATGCACAAACATCACCTATGCTGGCATGTGCAGCCAGGTTATGTTCTCTTTTTTGGAGAGACAGCGCCATGTCCGATAATGCCAGAGCAATCTGTGATAGTTCGTTCTTTCGCGCAATTACATTGGTGTATTCGCCGCCAGCAGTCATTTTTCTAAGAGCAACTGCCTTATCATAATCACCGTTTGAAACCTTGCGGGCTGCTGCAGCAATCCGTTTTGCTGGTACAGCAATGGAACGGAATACGGCGACTGCGCAGACTATGGCTAGAATTAATGCTATGCTGAAAGATATCCAGGCAATTGCCGCGAGCCTGATAAGTGCTGTCTTCAGATTGACTGCTGCTGTGTTTATCATGTTATGGCCATGCACAGCTATCTCATCTGCTTTGGCAGAAATATCTTCAGATAAAGGCGCTACATATTTTCGATAATAGCTATAGGCTTCGCTTTTTTTACCTGCGTTTATATAAGCAATTGTCCTGTTTTCCTGTTTATGTAGTTGAGCACACAACGACTCAAGCTCCGAGAGACGTTTCTGCTGGCTTGGTTCTTTTTGTCTGTCCTTCAACTGTCTTAACGCAATCGATTCATTCTCGATAGCTTTTTTCAGCTCAGTCCGGTATCTGTCACCTCCGTCAGTAATCCATCCATGCAACCCGCTTCTTTGCTTATGTACAGAGAGGCCAAGGTTATTAGCTGCAGCAACTTGCGGGTTGAGGTCATTGATAATGAATCTGGCTTCTCGCTGTGTTCTAATGAGCTGCAAGGTAGTTACTGTAGTCATTGCAAGCATAAGCAGAAGTACGCAGCCAAATCCCTGTATCAAACGATGTTTTACCGATATGTCTTTCAGCATACCTGCTCAACTCCTCCTATACCGCAGTTTTCTGATAAATCCTGACTTTGCTGTTGACCGGCTGTAGTTCCGCTTCCATAAACTTAGGCGGTATTTCTCCGGTGCCTAAAACCAGGAAGCTGCCTGGACGCAGTAGAGCACATAGCCTTTCCAGGACGCCGGCTTGAGCAGCGCGTTTAAGATAGACCAGTACATTTCTGCAAATTATCAAATCAAAAGGCTCAGGAGATAAGAGCCTCGCCTGCTGGACTGCTGTTGTATTTGTCAGGTCATGTTCATGGAACCGGATAATTTCCTTCAGTTCTTGCCGGGCGACTATTACCTGGCCTTCATCAGTGAAGTAGTTATGCATGGCCTCATCTAGAGGACTGTCCAGGAAAACTTTTCGAAATGCGCCTTTTCTGGCTGTATCGAGCGCAACAGGGTCGATGTCCGTAGCCAGAATATCTATTGTTGGGAAGCCCGCTTGGCTTTCTTTGATAGTCCTTATCAGAATTGCCAGTGAATAGGCTTCCTCCCCGGTTGCACAGCCAGCACTCCAGATTCGGACTGTATCTTTTGCTCGTTTTTTTTTCAGCTATAATAACTGGCAGTATGTCCTGCTTGAGAATATCAAAGACCCAGGAATCACGAAAAAACTTCGTATATTTGATGGTAAGGTCGAGAAACAAGCGATCCAGTTCCTCAGGTGTCGAATCGAGCAAGGAAAGATAAGATGGAAGATCAAAACAGCCGCAGGCAGACATTCGCCTGTTTATCCGGCGTCGGAGTGTACTCTCTCGGTACAGCCTAAAGTCTACACACCTTTTCTCCTGCATCCTGTCCAGGATAGGTCCAATGTCTATAGTCTCTAACATCAGGCCATCTCCTTTATATTATGCATACTAGCTTAGATATGCCCTTTAGTCAACTCCATATGAAGAATCAATGACTGAGATTGCAAATTAAGTGTAGCTCCTTTCTGAGTTACATTCGTTAATAAATCCCAAGTGGTTCGCCTATCTCTCTGGCACGTGGTTCAGGCATCCATTGCCGAAGGTCACCTGGAACTACAGATTCAGTAGCAGGTCCAGCTATAGCATCGGCAGGGATAACTTTCACCCCTGTCAACTTGTTTTTGCGGATGAACTCCACTACTCTGTCTGTTACAAAGATAAACCCTGGCAAAGGCCAGACCATGAAGAAATCACTACCATCCCATTGACTTTCATCAATTATGCGAGAAGCATCTGTCCAACTGGAATAATATTTACAACCTTCTACAATCTTAATGACCCGTATACCTGACTCGGGAGGTGCAATACCTCCCCAACCTGTCAGAATTATCTCCCAGAGAGTTGGAATTTCTGGAGCATCGGGAGCATTGGGTCTGGTCTTCAGCTTAGCTCTTACAGGCCATACATCAAAGCCGGTAAAACCTTCCTCTTTGAACATGTTAAGCACTTTATCCTGAATAAGACACTGGCTATACCACGTCCAGATAAAGTCAGTAAACCTGCGGGCTACCTTAACGTGAATGGGTATACCTGCCGGACGTTGGCCCGGATTCCATGGCCAAACAGGCCCATACTGCTTCTCTATCTTTTCCATCACTGGTTCATCCAAGTCCGCTAGCGTAGCTTGATTACCGGTGTCAGTTAAGTACCAGAACTTCATATACTGACTTCACCTCATCTTATTTACAATATCAAACGCATCAATCTTAGCACCCAGATAGTCAAGGATCAAAACTCCTCACGAAAGAGAAATTTTCAATCCATCGCAGACAAATCCCTTGGCTATTTTACCAGGCTAAATTACAAATTCAGCCCGAGTATACTTTACACTTTCCACTTTACCCTTTACACTTCCCAATTGACACTCTCCTTCAGGAAAGATATATTAAATGCGGCGCGGTAGATACTTTTAAGGAGATTGATGTTGCACGCTTTAGACAAGCCATACATAGTAGGTGTAGACCTCGGCGGGACGAATGTTAGGGCTGCGGTTACTGATAGAGATGGAAAAATACTCGGAGAAGGCCGGGAACCATCGCTTGCCCAGGAAGGCGTCGATGCTACCATCCAGCAGATTATCAAAGCAATAGGCTCTGCTGTAACAGACGCTGGAGTCGATATCTCTCAGATAGCAGGCGCAGGAATGGGCGTTCCGGGTTCTCATAAGTCCAAAGAAGGCATAGTCCTCTGGTCGCCTAACTTCAAAGACTGGCATGGAGTCCAGTTGTTGGCCCCAATCCGCGAAGAGTTGGGCATTCCGGTGTTCATGGGAAACGATGTAAACGTTGCTGCGCTTGGTGAGTTCAATTTCGGAGCCGGACGCGATGTCAATTCGCTCGTCATGTTGACTCTTGGAACAGGCATTGGTGGAGGAATCATCCTTGATGGTAAACTTGTTTTAGGCTCAACGGATGCTGCTGCTGAGATAGGGCATTCAATCATTATGCCGAACGGTCCCGAGTGTAGCTGCGGTAGGCATGGGTGCCTTGAATCGCTTGCAGGTAAAGATGCCATCATCGAACGGGCAGCGCGCAAGATCCAAATGGGGCGAAAAAGCACGCTTATCCGGGATGAAGACTGGCCTCTCTGGGAGATAACTCCTGCTGAAATTGCCCAAGCTGCCCAGGAAGGTGATGAAGTGGCAATTGAGACTATGTCCGAAACGGCGTATTACGTCGGAATAGGTATAGCAAACGCCATCAACGTGCTGAACCCGGAAATGGTCATTGTAGGCGGAGGGATATCACTTGCAGGTGACGTTTTATGGGGGCCGCTTCTCCGAACTGTCAATGCGCTTGCTCTCACACGGTCCAGAAGAGCCTGCCAGGTGGTTCCTGCTAAACTTGGTGACGATGCAGGTGTAATGGGCGGCGTGACGTTGGTTCTTCAGGAACTGGAATAGCAGGATAAGACTATGCCGGTAGCTTATCTGGGGCTTGGTTCTAACCTCGGAAACCGAAAAGCAAATCTGGACCAGGCTGTCGAGTTGCTTAAAGCGCATCCGGGGATACAAATCAGCAAGGTTTCATCGTATTATGAGACAGAGCCTGTTGGTTACACAGATCAACCTGATTTTCTGAACGCTGCCGTAGAAATCGAGACCGAACTCAGCCCCAGGGAACTGTTGAACACAGTATTGGACATCGAGAATAAGATGGGCCGGAAGCGAACAATCCGCTGGGGGCCGAGAGTCATAGATATAGATATTCTCTTGTATGGTACCGGGCAAATCGAGGAAGAAGGACTGCAGATTCCGCATCCCAGGATGATGGAACGAAGGTTTGTAATCGAGCCGCTTTCTGAGATTGCACCGGAATTGAAGCTGCCGGATGGCAGAACAGCGCTAGAGGCCGCAAAACTACTTAGAAACGAGGATAGAGACAGTTAATCAGGCATAAGACCAAACGTTCCTGCCGCCTGATTTCTACTCTTGCATCTTGGTATGGCTATGTTCCGCTACGAGGCGATTGATAAAACTGGGAAGGTCGTCCGTGGAGTTATGGATGCTGCCGATGAGCAGGCAGTGATGCAAAGGCTGATGGCGATGGGCTATTCAGCGAAGGCAGTAGCTCCATCTCCAGGCACTGCGACTGCATCCCGTCAAGCTGCTGCTCCGCAAGTTAACCCAGGCGCCAACGCGCGCAGTTCGACACCTGTGCCTATATCTGTTAAGTCGGTAGTTCCCATCAGGCAGCTTTCCATCTTCTTCCGGCAGCTTGCGGTGTCGTCTCGCGCGGGAATACCCCTTTTTCAGACTCTTTCCGATGTCCGTCCGGGTATTAGAAACCGTAAACTTGCCAGAGCAGTCGATTATATGATTGATCAGGTAAACAGAGGAGCGCAGTTATCCACCGCAATGGCCGCATTCCCTCATATATTCCCAGTTTGGGCGACATCGCTCGTGTGGGCAGGCGAATTAGGCGGATTCCGGGAGATTGCACTGGATGACATCGCCGCCAGGCTTGAAAAGGAAGCATCTGAGCTTTTCTGGGCCAGGATTGGATGGGGGATATTCAAAATCAATCTGATTTTCTTTATTCTCTGCCTGCCGTTTGCTCAGATAGGCGAATCAGCTATCACTTTGATAGCTGGCGAATCAGATAGCAGTTATCTGACTATTTTCTGGGGTAAGGTCTGGCCGATTCTCTTGCACCAGGCAATCCCGGTCTGCATTCTTATCATTATCTTCTGGATTGTTTGGGGACATGTGAAGCGGGTTCCATCTGTGAGACATGCGCTGGATGGTATGCTGCTTAGCGTGCCTGTTTGGGGTTTGATTAACCGTGAGCGTTCAATCGCTCGTTTCCTGCGAACACTTCAGACTTTATATGCTGCTGGGGTTCAGCCGAAACCAGCGTGGGATGCATCGAGCCTGACTGCATATAACTCGGTAATTGCTGCGCGGCTTAAACAAGGTAGTGATATCTTCACGCAACACAGAACGCTTTACGATGCATTTGCCATGTGCGGTGTGCTTCCTATAGACGAAACATATCTGGTACAGACAGCCGAGAAATCAGGTCAGATACCGGATACAGTGGAAAGAATGGCAAAAATCCATGATGAACAGGCTGAACATACCAGGATGGTTGCCAGATTCTGGTCAGTAAGTTTGTTGTTTACTTCACTCATTCTGGCTACAGGAATATTTGCTATTATGCTTGCCAGATCATGGAGGCATATGTTCGACGCATTATTTAAGATGACTGGCTTATAATATACCGTCAGCAGTTCCAGTTCCTGCATTGGAGGTTATTAGACAACACCATGCCTGGTTACACATATAAAGCCAAAGATTCCGGTGGTAAGACGATAAACGGAACGCTTGAGGCTGCCACTCAGCAGGAAGTGATCGGCAAACTGCGTGAGATGGGTTACTGGCCTCTTGATATACAACCTGTTGCACAGCGGAAACTACCACGTAGAAGCTTTACGCAGACACTGATACAGCCGTTCTATACTGGTGTATCTCTGAGGACACGCGCTTTGATGTTCAGGCAGATGGCACAGGCGCTCGATGCAGGAATGTCTATTATTCAGGTACTGGAGAGGTTGTCTGGCCGCGCGAGAGGTCCGCTTCGCCGGATTTTATGCCGTGCGCTGGATAATGTTATGCAGGGCAAACCTATGTCCGAAGTCCTAGAGCAGGAACCATATGTTTTCAGCCAGTTGGAAATCGCTATGATTCGGGCTGGAGAGACAGGTGGGTTCTTCCAGAAGTCCATCGAGCAGATTGCCGACTATCTAGAACGGGACCTAGATATTCGCAGAAAGATTAGAATGCGAACGTTCTATCCAAAGCTTCTGCTTGTTATGATATTCCTTATCCCTGGAATAGAGGTAGCTGTCTTATCCAGTCCGCTGGTATGGCTCAAGATGAAGATGATTCAGGCATGGGCTATACTGAAGATAGTTTTGCCTGTTTATATCGTTGTAAAGCTGGCATTGACTGTTCCATCGTTTAAGTTCGTTTGGGATGTGATAAAATCCAGTCTTCCGTCCATTGGAACACAGGTAAGGAAACTTGGGGCAGCCAGATTTTGCCGAGCGATGTCTGCTGCGTATTCCGGTGGGTTGTCACTGCCGAGTTCTGTCCGGCTGGCTGCTGATGTTTATGACAACGAATACCTGAGCAGGCCGATTAGAAGGGTAATCCCGGCTATTGAAAACGGAGAAAGCATTTCCGAGTGCCTCGGAAGGGCTGGTGTTCTGCCTCAAGTCGTGCTGGATATGCTGGACACCGGAGAACGGACCGGAAATATTGATGAAACGCTCAGCAAGGCAGCGGAATATATGGAATCCGAGTCTACGGCATCCATTGAAATACTGACAATCGTTGCATTTGTCGTGCTGCTGTTGATCGCGCTTCTAATCGGGGCCATTTCTGTCCTTAGCGGCTGGAAAGCCCATTTGGGCAGGTATGACGGAATGCTTTAGCTTTAGATAATCTGCAGGTGTAGATGCCTTTACAGGGGAATTATTACGAAATTCTTGGCGTGTCGAGGAATGCGAGCACGGCGGAGATTAAAAAACGTTACCGCGAGTTGGCACGCAGGTACCATCCGGATGTAGCAAAGGATAAAGCTGCATCTGCAAGGGATTTTGTACGAATTACCGAGGCCTACAAGACACTGGTAGACCCGGAGAAGCGTAGTACCTACGACCTTACGCTTCCAAAGCCTGCTCAAGCTGCTCCATCGGCAGGGACATCTTCCAGGCAGGCCAGACAGACCACCTACAGCCGTCAGGCTCCACCTGGCGCCGCTTCCCAAAGGACCGGAATGCGGCCTGAAGTCCAAAAGCTCATCAGAGACGCCGAGTTTGCGTTCATCCGCAGGCGGTTGAACGAGGCTAAAAACCTCTGTATGCAGGCAATCAGCATAGACCAGAAATGCGCAAGGGCACATGCAATACTTGGCGATATCTACCGAGCCAGGAAGATGCATAACCATGCAATAAATGAATACAACTATGCTGTTCAGTTCAATCCGGCCGATGTTGAATCTCAGAAAAAGCTGACCAAGCTGCTCAGTAAAACGAGTCCGGTAAGGTTCTCATGGGAAGAACCGGATGGAAGTCTCACCAAAGAAGCGATTATTATGAATATCGTGGGCTGGTCCATCGCGGTATTCATCCTGTTTTTGGTCAACATCTATCCCGGTAAGCCGATACCCTGGCTGAGTCAGTATTACCTTTCTGCAATCAGCACTTGGAGTTGGAACCTGGTTGGGATTGTCTTTGGTGACGGAGTTTTGGTTGGGCTTTTGCTCAGTATAAACAAACTGTTGGAACACCCTGATGACGAATTGGTCTTTGAACGCGGTAAAGGTGGATGGATAATAGTCCCGACAGGTCTTATTCTCACCATATTCGGCCCGATATTTTTCCTTGGTGCTGCTGCATTGTATCTGGCATTCGGATTCATCCAAAGCAGCCTTTCCAGTTCAGTTCTCCGGGTGTTTTTGGCAACCGGGGTTATTGTTTTGATGTCTGCATTGATGTATCCTCTAGGTAAGTTGTCTGTGCTGCTGTTTGGCGGGAACGTTGCGTTTTGTGGTATTGTTTTAGGTTGGTATTTAGGCGTTATGCTGCGTTCTGAGGATACGCTTCTTACAGATTAACTAGGGGAAATGGTTTTATGGTATCTAAGGTAACTGCTCCGCACTTAAGAAAGATGAAGGCAGAAGGCGAGAAAATCGTAATGCTTACGGCTTACGATTATCCTACGGGAAAAATCGCAGACCAGGCCGGAGTGGATGTAATTTTGGTCGGCGACTCGCTGGGAGAAGTGGTTCTGGGCTTCGAAAGCACTCTTCCTGTAACGATGGACATGATGATTCATCATACATCGGCTGTTGTGCGTGGAGCGTCAAGAGCGCTTGTGGTTGCAGATATGCCGTTTTTGTCTTATCAGGTAAGTGTGGAAGATGCTGTGCGTAATGCAGGCAGATTTTTGCAAGAAGCTGGAGCACAAGCTGTAAAACTGGAAGGTGCTGGGCCTGTAATACCAGTTGTAGAAAGACTTACCCAAATTGGAATCCCGGTAATGGGTCATCTCGGCATGACTCCGCAGTCTGAGCACCAGTTCGGAGGCCGCAGAATCCATGGCAAGGAGAAGGCTGAAGCAATCCATATACAGGAAGATGCGCGTGCGCTTCAGGATGCCGGTGCTTTTGCTGTAGTCCTTGAGCTGATTCCTCATGAGTTAGCCAGGCAGATAACTGAAGACCTGAGCATACCCACAATCGGAATTGGCGCAGGCCCTTATTGTGATGGTCAAGTGCTCGTCACTCACGATATGATTGGCCTTTACGACAGGTTTGTTCCCAAGCATGCCAAGCAGTATGTTAAGCTTTGGGAACTGATTCAGGACGCATTCCGAAGTTATGCGGATGAAGTCCGGTCAGGCGTTTTTCCTAAACGCTCTGGTTCCTGAACCTGACTGCCGTTTTCTTCTCAAATACTTGGGGTAAATAACATATAGAGAGGCTCTGCTCATTGCAGGGCCTTTAATTATTTGGGAGGAAATGGTTTCTGGGCGGATTCTCTTATGCCCGGACCTTATATAGCAGGCAAAAAATGGGACAGACTAGAAGGTTGATGGTTGTTACAGCCGTCGTTGCTGTGTTCGTGGCTTTATCACCTGCAGTAGCTCAGACTCCACAGGTAGCGCTGCTTGGCCCATCAGTCAACCAGTTAGCAGAAGGGCGTGTCTACGATATCGAATGGACCAGCCAGGGGATTGAAACCGTAACACTTGAGGCCGAAGGCAATCTGACTTCGCTGCCGGACTCCCCACGAGGGATGTTTAATGTAACAATTGCTGAGAAAATCCCGGCTGACCAGAATAAATTTCGTTGGCGTGTTCCATTTATCGATTCTACCAGGTTTGTATTAAAGACCAAAGGATACGATTCCAGGGGGCAGCTAGTTGCACAGGACGTAAAGCTGTATCATTACCGGGTTGAAATACTCAGAACACGTACTGCGGACGGAATCTACGTAGACCTTAGAAATCCGGCCAGGCAGCGGCTTTACAGGCTGAAAAATAACATTGTCACTCACGCTTATCTCACATCCGGGTCACGCTCAGGCACGTTCTACACGAAGAGTCAGGACAGCGCACAACCGCATGACCATGTCGGGGTGTTTCGAGTGACCCAGAAATATCCTTTATATTGGTCGAGAGAATACAGTGTATGGATGACGCATGCGATGCGGTTTTGGAAAGGTCATTTCATCCATGGGACATATCCAAGCGAGTATTCAAAGCTTGGCACTCCTGCATCTTCTGGATGTGTAAGGCTGCATAGAACGGATGCAAGGGAGTTGTTTGAGATATCGCCAATTGGGACGCGAGTGGAAATCTTCGGCAACTTATCGTAGTCAGTTAAAATATATAGGGCCGCCGGCACCCTGAGGCGGCGGCGGCCTGTTTAGCATTCCTACCCTCACAGGCAGTTGAGGTAACTCCTGAGGGCTCAGTTCATGACCCGGAGGTCATGGTGACCTGGGCTAAAACCGCTAGCCCTCTAAATCACCTCGTAGACTATTTATCATGTAGCCACCACCTCCTTCTTAGTCATGAATAATATACCACTACAAACCCGTCGGGTCAACCTGTTTTGCTGTGCTGGTGCAAAATATAAGGCTGTTTTATCACAAAAGTGCAAATAAGAAGAGACATTGTCGTTTTTCCGCACGAGGACGTGCGGCTAATTCTGCCCGGCGCAAGGACGGGCCGGGCAATCGGAATCAGGTCATGTTGAACATAACACGTCATACCGAACTTGATTCGGCATCTATACTCGGGCTAAATTTGCAATTTAGCCCGGAAGAGTAACTGAGGGATTTATAATCCCGATCATTGATATCTCATGCCATAATCCGGAATCACAGATTCCAACAATATGTACGGGAGAGATTGCAAATCCCTCCCGAGAAGATAAACCTGTCCATGAGGAATTGCAAATTTCTCCTGAAGAATGGTAGCGGGTGAAGACCCGCAGAATATCCGCCCGGATGGATATCCCGGGCGATCAGAATAGGGGGCGTTTTAAACTTCAGTGCATTTTTTGCACCAACGCCCCCGTTATGGTATCAGCCGGCATCAGCAACTCTCATCCTTTTTCCAGCTTTCCCTTTTTCGAACCTTCCTCATAAATTCCCCTTTCGAGCTTTCACGGCTAAAAAGGCTCCATCCAACCAGCATCAGAATAATGGCCGAATCAGCTTAACCACAACTCTGTTGACAGTTTTGTCAGCATTGGGGTCGCCAAACAGGATATATATATCCTCACCACGACTAACAGCCTGCCTGAACCCAAGACTAAGGTTAAGAGTGCCGTCTCTTTCGATTAATCTGGCCGAAACAGACCGTTCGCTCGATAAATCGTAGCTTAGAGAGGCTACAACCTGCCTGTCACGTCTCGCGTAAGGCCCTGTCATCTTGACGAATTCTACATTAAGGTCTATGTGGAACGGGTCACCAAGCTTGAACGCCTGTTTCATCTGGCAATGCAGCGACCTGCCGCCTGCAACCTTGCCGAAGGTGAGATCGATCCATCCCCGCTCATACATATCATTCTGGTTCCAGCCGTACCCAAGAGAATAAGTCCTGTCCCGATAAGTAATGAACGAACCATCACCTGCAGTGCTCTCATCCCGGTATGCGCCTCGCCAGAATCCAAGGTGATAGTAATTGTTCAACGTCCATATACCAGCATCCAGAGAAAGGCCGCGTGACAGAAGATCGTTAGAATGCAGCCGCTGCCCGACTCCGTATAGCTCAATGCTCCATCCACGAATCCAGCCATCTGCATATTCATCCCAGTAGTCAATGTGGTAATTCCAGCCCTTTAAGTCCGGCTCAGGGACTATGCCATCGGCCGCGTAATAATCAGGCTGCACATCTTGATACCAAAGCCCCCAGCCAAATTGACGCGGCCCACCTTCTCCACCTGCTCCAACTAAAGTTATCGTGCCATCTCCGCCAGCTCCCGGCGTGAAGCTCTTCATAAGTTGATACTCACAGTAATCGAACCGACTAGCCGTTCGCTTGCCGAGCCTGCCGTAAGCAGAAAGAACATTATTCTCGATTCCAGGTTCACGAGTCGAGACTGCAGCAAGCCCAATTCTGTTATCCTGCCCGATTGTCCATCTGGATTTGTAGAAAATATGCCTGTCACCTCGGCCAGAAGTGGTCATAAGTCCGGCGAATTCATGGCTGCCAGTATGCCCGGTGACTTTCGTGCCAAAATCGACTTCTTCGATGTCCCGGCTGTAGAACATTCGATACTCGCTCTCATGATGAGGTGTTCCGCCTTCTGCAAAGAATGGCCGCTTATCAGACAACACCCTGGGTGAATACGTAAAATCGATATTCTCCACGTTTTGTTCAACACTACCGAAGTCTGGGTTTATCGTAATCAGCCCGTTTACCTGTTGAGACAGCTGCTTTTTGATATCCAGGCCGTTCTGGAATCGCACGCCTCCCAAGCCTACATTGGTATAGTGCAGGGCGATGCTGTTTAGCTTTGGAGATGGTGGCTCAAGTCCTACCCAGTCATACATCAGGGATATATCTTCATGCGGCCCCAGATAAGGTGAACACCAGCTTCCGTCGGTCCGCGCGTGCCTGCGGAAGAAGTAAAGCCCAATTGTATCCTGGTTTTTGGGGTACTTGAGTATCGGCCAGGGGATTGCCATTTCGGCAGTCCAGCCTGTTTCATCTGTTCTTGCTGCCGCAGTCCAATCTCCCTGCCATTCGATTTTACTTCCGCCATCGCCTGGAAATTCCTGCTGTTGAGTGCCGCGAGGAGTGACATTGAAGTGATAGGTTGGACCATGTGCATGCCACGGGTCGATGTAGCAGCCTACATAGTCATCGCTCCAGATTGCTCCTCCGCGCTTTTTCTGCTGTGCTGCGATTTTATCCGGCTGGCTGTCCATACATCGGAACGCTACATAAATGCACCGGGAGTCATAGCAAATCCATGCCTGTGTTTTCTCAGGAACCGGCGCTCCGCCTTCTTCATACCTGAAGTCATCTGTGTCAGGCAAGCGCTGCCAGCAGATATCATCAAGGACTCCATCAATCTTCGGAGCTTCCTCTGCCTTAAACGCCTGGATTTTCTGTCCCTGTCCTAAACAGGGCAGGCTGAACCAGACCAGAAACAGCAAAACAGTTAAACCGGCAAACCTCATCCTCTATCCCCTCACACTTGACCTTCATATCATTGTAGATTTGACAGGCAGCCTAGGTCAATGCGTGATTCAATATGTTACAGAACAGCAGAATGTTTCATCGAAGCTAGAAGTTTGCCATCTGATTGGACATTATTTGATAGTGGAATTGCAAAAAGAAAGGGATAGAAGAACACATACATTCTCTCCATCCCTTTCCGAATCAGCTTATATTGTGTTTTACAGCTTTTGGGCCGGTTATCCTAAGCCCACCACATAGCGCCTTTTTCTTCCTCTATAACAATATGCTTGAGGAACGCTACAGCCTTCTGGAACCCTTCATTTACGGACATTAGACTGTCTTCATGCTCTATTGAAAGCACATCGTCATATCCGACCATTCTCAGGTTGCTTATCATATCTTTCCATACCTGAGGCCCATGCCCGTAGCCAATGGTTCTGAACAGCCAGGACCGGTGTATCTCATCCGAGTAAGGTTTCGTGTCCAGAACCCCATTCTTTCGGGTATTCTGTTCATCGATCTTGGTGTCTTTTGCGTGGAAATGGTATATCGCGCTTCCAAGCTCTCGAATTGCCACTACCGGATCGATTCCCTGCCAGAACAGGTGGCTTGGATCGAAGTTCGCGCCGATTGTATCACCAACAGCATCTCTAAGGCACATAAGTGTCTCAGGATTATACACTACAAAGCCCGGATGCATCTCGAAGCATATCTTGACTCCATGCTTCTCTGCAAATTTGGCTTCCTCTCCCCAATAGGGGATTACTTTTTCCTTCCACTGCCACTGGAGTATTTCAAGAAAATCCGGCGGCCAAGGGCAAGTGACCCAGTTTGGTTTTGTTGCATTCGGACCATCGCCCGGACAACCTGAGAAATCGATAACTCGCGTGATTCCAAGCATCTCTGCCAGTTGTATCGTCTTTCTTCTGGTCTCATGATGCTCTTTTGCGATCCTCTCGTCAGGATGCAGCGAGTTTCCGTGGCATGAAAGCGCGCTGATGACAAGTCCTCTTGATTCTACAGCCTTCAGAAGGTCTTTTCTTGCGCTTTCGCTTGATAGCAGATTGTCCAGATCAGCATGTGCTCCGCCTGGATAGTTCCCGGTGCCAAGTTCAACAGCCTGGACTCCTGACTCGACGATGTAATCAAACGCCTGGTCTCTCGACTGCTGCCCAAACAGGACGGTAAACACTCCTATTTTCATCAGGTAATGCCTCCCCTATTTTTTATGTGCTTCGGGCATTATAGAATGAGGCAGGCTGGCAGTCAAGCAGGACAATAATATAATTCTGATGAGGCTCTAATTGGATAACTGCTATCAAGCAACAAACAGGGATTCCATATTTGGAGAGTATCTCTGCATCCAGAGAAGGTGATGGAATTCCTCTGCCGGGACAGGTCTGCTGATGAAGTAGCCCTGCATTTCGTCGCAGTTGATGGATTTCAGGAACTCCAACTGCTCCAGTGTCTCTACTCCTTCTGCTATTACCTTCAGCTTCAGGGAATGGGCCATTGCTATCACTGCTCCGGCAATAGCGGCGTCATCAGGATTGGTGGTGATGTCTTTTATGAACGATCGGTCTATCTTCACAGCATCCACAGGGAACTTCTTCAAGTAGCTGAGTGATGAATACCCTGTCCCAAAGTCATCTATGGATATCTTCACTCCCATATCCTTCAGTTTATTGAGTATATCTATTGCTGCATCTGTATTATGCATCAGGATGCTTTCCGTAAGTTCAAGATGCAGGCACGTTGGGTCAAGCTCTGTTCTATCCAGTGCCTTCTTGACTGCACTGACAAGGTCTCCCTTCTGGAACTGCCGGGCTGATATGTTTACGGCAATATCTAAAATCGGACTGTTCTTATCCTGCCATATCTTACTCTGAGAACAAGCTGCATCGAGGACCCATTCACTGATTGGGACTATCAGTCCTGTTTCTTCAGCTAGTGGTATAAACTGACCGGGCATTACTAATCCCATCTCAGGATGCTGCCAACGCACAAGCGCTTCGGCTCCCAGGATACTGCCTGACCTGATATCGACCCTTGGTTGGTAATGCACGATGAACTCATCTCGTTCGAGCGCTTTACGCAGGCTGTGCTCCATTACCATTCTCTCGAAGACAGTTGCATTGAGCGATTCCGTAAACAGGTGATAAGTGTTCCTTCCCTGTTCTTTTGCCCTATACATCGATGTATCGGCATTGCGAACAAGAGTCTCAACATCGGCTCCATCATTAGGATACATACTGATCCCAATACTGGCAGTCACAAATAACTCACGGCCATCTACCATAAACGGTTGGCAGAACACATCCAGTGCCCTTTGTGCGACGATTGCGGCATCTTGAGCACGAGATATGCCTTCTATCACTAATGTGAACTCGTCACCACCCATCCTTGCGATGGTGTCTACCTCTCTGAGTGTTCCTGTTAACCGTTCTGCAACTTGCTTGAGCAGCTTATCGCCGATATTGTGGCCTAGAGTATCATTAATCATCTTGAACCTGTCCAGATCAAGGAACATCACAGCCAGCAGCCGATCATCTCGACGGGCTTGCGCGAGGCTCTTGCTTAACCTGTCGCTGAATAACAGCCGGTTCGGAAGTCCGGTAAGCACGTCATGGTGAGCAAGATGGTCCAGCTTTTGTTCATATATCTTCTTTTCAGTAATATTGCGTTTGATAGCTATGTATCTCTCGATAATTCCTGCTTCGTTTTTGACTGGCGTAATTGATACGTCTTCTGTATATATGCTGCCGTCTTTTCGCACACCAGTCATCTCGCCATACCAGTGTCTGCCGGTTCTTATCGTCTTCCAGAGGTCTTCGTAAAAACCTTCATCATGTGTATTTGACCTGATGGTCATCATCGGCTGTCCCACTACTTCTTCAAAGGTAAAACCGGTTTCGGTTTCGAATGCAGGATTTACGAATTCTATTTTCCCCTGATCATCTATAATCAGAATTTGATCGCTTGCAGCATTGATGGCAGAGGTTTGTATGCGAAGATTGGCCTCAGTTTTTTTCCTCTGTATTACCCAGGCAATGATGCGTGATGTAGTCCTAAGAATTTCTATATCTTCGTCGGGCCACTCTCGATGTGTTTTACAGTTATCAAATCCAATAAAGCCGTAGTAGGTTCTATCTACAAATAGTGGGACTATGAGAATCGACTTGACGGATCTTTCCTGCAGAAGTTTTTTCTGTCTCTCGTCAGGTATTTGCTCAATATCCGAGTAGCAAATTATCTTATCCTGTGTCAGTTGGTCGATCCACCAGGATAATGAGCCAGATGAAGCCTCCTGGAACATCTCTTTGTGAGATGCCATGCCGATGGCTGCCCATTCAAATGTATTACAGACTGTATTGGTATCGTGGCAGTGTTCAAATATGTATGCATGAGCAGCCCCGATAGTGCTGCCTATTATTTCCAGGCATTCCTGTTGAAACTGCGCTGGGTCATTGGTTATAACGGCATTATATGAGATGTTGGAGAGCATTCGCTCGTAAGAGAGTCTTTTTTCGAGATTCTTCTCTGCTTTTTTCGTTCAGATATATCTCTGGTGACTCCCAGTAAACTTATTGGTTTTCCCGTGGAATCTCGAATGAACCCAACTTCGCTTTCAGTCCAAACGGCTGAGCCATCCTTGTGTATTATTTCAATCTCAATAGTGCGTGATTCAAAACTCTTGCTAATATTTGTTGGATCATCTGCCTCCAGGTCATTTTTGAGGAAATATAGTGCTTTTTTCAATGATTCAGGTGTAAGAATCTGATCTGGAGGCTGTACCATGGTCTCTTCTGCGGTGAAACCACGCAGTTGCGACATAGATGGGCTAATATATGTAAAGTTCAGATCCAGGTCAGATGTCCATATAACATCTGAGACGTTTTCTGCCAGTAATCTGTAGCGTGTCTCGCTTTGGCTTAATGCTTCTTCAGTGTTTTTTCGTTCTGTTATATCTGTTATGAAGCCTTCTATTGCAGTTAGAGTACCATCCTGAGAGAAAATCCCTCTTCCCTGCTCCCAGACCCATTTTTGTGTCCCAGAGGCAGTATTTATTCTGTAAGTTATTCTGAAAGGTTTCTTTTCTGATACCGCAGACTTGATTCGTCTTCTTACATGCCTGCGGTCGTCGGGATGAATGACGTCATTGTAAGATAGCTTTTGGTTGTTTATGAAGTCTTGCGGCAAGTAGCCAGTCAGTTCTTTGCAGCCATCGCTTACCAGTTCCATTGTCCAGCTTGTATCAGGATGACATCTGTAAGCCATACCAGGAAGATTACTCATAAGTGTAGACAATGTTCGCTGACTTTCTTTTAGTGCATCTTCAGTCTTTTTTCTCTCGGTAATGTCTCGAACAATTGCCATTACGCGAGCCTGTCCGCCTATTGTGATACGTTTCAGGTTTACCTCTACCCAGAACTGGTCTTCATTCTTCTTTCTGCCCAACCATTCAAATGTTTGAGGGCCTTCTTCAACTGCGTTCCTTACACGTTTGAGGGCATCTTCCTGAGAGTATGGTGGTTCATTGGCGCTGATATCCGATATGATTAACTGGAGTGCTTCGTCACGGCTGTAGCCGTACATTTCGCACATTCGATCGTTGACATCGAGTATGCGTCCTGTTTCTGCATCATGAATGAGGATTGCATCGTTAGCTGTGTTAAAGATACACCGGTAATTAGCCTCTGAGGCTGCAAGAGCCTCCTGTATGCGGGCTTTCTCTGATGACAC
Organism: Armatimonadota bacterium; assembly: GCA_029551395.1. Taxonomy (GTDB): domain Bacteria; phylum Armatimonadota; class UBA5829; order UBA5829; family DTLH01; genus JAKPFN01. Next base: position 31,887 of record JAKPFN010000062.1, read on the forward strand.
ACGATTAGCACGAGCATGCCTTGCCGCAGCAACAGCATGTAAAACTGCGAGACCTATTAATATCAGAATGAGGACTGCATAAAAGCAGTCCGACTGCTGCATAGCCAGAAAGAACATATCAGTAATAGTTATTGGCTGTAACCAGTAAAATATCGAGGTCTGTGAAATTGATTAAGCTTCTTACGAGGACTGCCAAAGGAGGCATAAAAAAATGGCGCGCCTGGAGGGACTCGAACCCCCGACCCTCTGATCCGAAGTCAGATGCTCTAATCCGCTGAGCTACAGGCGCGCGTTTGACCTGCATATTATACCACGGATAG
>JAKPFN010000074.1 GCA_029551395.1 Armatimonadota bacterium
CAAATCCCTTGGTTGCCAATGCCGCCGTTATAGCCGCGGTAAGTGTAGTCTTGCCGTGGTCTACGTGCCCAATCGTCCCAATGTTTACGTGCGGCTTTGTCCTCTCAAACCGCTGCTTTGCCATCTTGTTCGTTGCCTCCCCAATCAGGTTCAGTTGCGAGCTACGAGCAGCGAGTAACGAACATCTAAGTGCTCGCAACTCGCGGCTCGCGGCCCAATCGTTTAATTAACGGCCTACAGGCAGGCGTCCCTGGGCTTTTGCTACCAGTTCCTCTGCTATCTGCTTAGGCACTTCTTCATAATGAGACGGTTCCATAGTATAAGACGCCCGTCCCTGCGTCGCTGATCTCAATGATGTTGCATAACCAAACATCTCAGCAAGTGGAACACCAGCACGGAGTATCTGTGTATTACCAGGTCCAACCTCCATGTGCTCTATCCTACCTCTGCGCGAGTTAAGGTCTGCAATGACATCTCCAAGATAGTCCTCAGGCGTTACTACCTCAACGGCCATCACCGGTTCCTTCATTGTTGGCTCAGCCTTAGCCACAGCGGCCCGGAGAGCCATAGATCCGGCAATCTTGAACGCAACCTCTGAAGAGTCTACCTCATGGTAAGATCCATCAACAACCTTGACCTTTATGTCCACTACCTGGTAGCCTGCAAGCACTCCGGAATCCAAAGCTTCTCTAACTCCGGACTCAACTGCCGGGATATATTCCTTCGGAATTGTTCCGCCGACAATTTTGTTCTCGAAGATGAATCCCTCACCAGCAGGAAGAGGTTCGACCTCAAGAACACAGTGTCCGTACTGGCCTCGGCCTCCTGACTGCTTAACGTAGCGGCCTTCGGCTTTCGCATGCCGCTTAATAGCTTCCTTGTAGGAAACCTGCGGGCGTCCATGGTTGGCTTCGACTTTGAACTCTCTGTATAAACGGTCAAGAATAATCTCGAGGTGGAGTTCACCCATACCTGAGATAATTGTCTGACCAAGCTCTTCGTCTGTCCTTGTGCGGAATGTCGGATCTTCGCCGGACAGTCTCTGCAGAGCAAGGATCATTTTTTCCTGGTCAGCCTTTGTCTTCGGCTCTATTGCAACCGAAATAACCGGTTCCGGAAACTGAATCGACTCAAGCAGGATCTGAGCACCTTCATTGCAAAGAGTGTCGCCAGTAGTAGTATCGCCAAGTCCTACTGCAGCAGCGATATCACCTGCAAAGACTGTGTCTACATCCTCTCGGTGGTTTGCATGCATTCGGAGCATTCTTCCAAACCGTTCCCGCTTGCCTTTTGACGAGTTATACACATACGACCCCTTTGAAAGGGAACCGCTGTATACTCGGAAGAATGTCAGTTTTCCTACATAAGGATCCGCCATTATCTTGAAGGCTAGCGCTGCAAACGGCTCATTGTCCGAGGCTGCACGAGTAGTAATCTGACCATTCTTTGGGTTTATCCCTTCCACCGGAGGAATATCAAGCGGAGAAGGCAGATAGTCCACCACTGCATCCATCAAAGACTGAATACCTTTATTCTTGAATGCTGTACCGCAAAGTACCGGAACAATCTTGTTTGTTACAGTCCCGTTTCGAATGCCTGCTTTAATCTCTTCAGCAGTGATCTTATGGCCTTCGATGTACTTGATCATGAGATGTTCATCAGCCTCAGCAACCTTCTCTACCAAGAGTTCACGATACTCGATTGCTTTATCTTTGATATCTTCAGGAATATCAACTACCTCAAAGGTTTCTCCAAGGTCACCGCTGTAAATGATCGCCTTCATCTTTACAAGGTCGACCATTCCCATAAACTCTGACTCAGCGCCAATCGGAATCTGCACCGGAACGGCATTCGCGCCAAGTCTTTCTTTGATCCGGTCTACTACCTTATAAAAATCTGCGCCCACGCGGTCCATCTTGTTGACGAATGCGATTCTCGGTACCTCGTAGCGGTTTGCCTGCCTCCAGACTGTCTCTGACTGGGGTTGAACGCCACCGACTGCACAAAAGACCGCAATCACGCCATCCAACACTCGGAGACTTCTTTCAACCTCAACCGTAAAGTCCACATGGCCTGGAGTGTCAATGATATTGATTTGATGACCATTCCAGATGCACGTAGTCGCGGCGGATGTGATCGTAATTCCTCTTTCCTGCTCCTGCTGCATCCAGTCCATAGTAGCGGCGCCTTCATGCACCTCTCCCATACGTTGGATTTTACCGGAGTAGAAAAGCATTCGCTCCGTCGTAGTTGTCTTGCCCGCGTCAATGTGCGCAGCTATGCCAATATTTCTTGTTTTTTCTAGTGCGTATTCTCTTGCCATTATAAATGTCGAAAGTAAAAGGTCTGAAAGCCGAGGTAATACCTTTTACACGGCCATCAGCCAAAAATATCAACTTCACACGCTGGTGGCCGCTTTTCGGTTTTTACCTTCGACTATCCACCTCCATCTTTCGGCTTACCAGCGATAGTGGGCGAACGCTTTGTTCGCTTCCGCCATCTTGTAGGCGTCTTCTCTCTTTTTCACCGACGCCCCAGTGTTATTTGCTGCATCAATAAACTCCGCTGCCAGCTTTTCTACCATAGTCCTGCCGCTCCTCTTACGGGCGAAGGTCACTATCCAGCGGATTGCGAGAGCTGTTCTTCTCTCAGACCTGACTTCAACCGGAACTTGGTAGGTCGCGCCGCCGACTCGCCTTGGCCGGACTTCGACCATCGGCATTACATTCTTCAGCGCCTGCTCGAATATCTCGATTCCAGGCTTGCCGGTCTTCTGTTCGGCAATCTCGAGCGCGCTGTAGACGATTTTCTCAGCAGTGCTCTTCTTTCCCTTAATCAAGACACGGTTTATAAACCGCTGGAGCAGTTTGCTTCCATAAACAGGGTCCGGAGTTATCTCTCTTTTCTTTGCAGGCCCTTTTCTAGGCATTAAAATCTTCCTCCAATGCAAAGTGATGAGCAATAAGAGATACATTTTGCATCTCGCTGCTCATTACTTCCTTACTTAGGTCGCTTCGTACCGTATTTTGACCTACTGGTCTTCCGGTCGCGCGTCCCGGCGGTATCAAGCGTGCCGCGGACGATGTGATAACGCACACCCGGGAGATCCCTTACTCTACCACCTCTGACCAGAACAACTGAGTGCTCCTGCAGATTGTGACCGATTCCCGGAATATAAGCCGTCACTTCAACACCGTTGGTCAGACGAACTCTTGCAATCTTGCGAAGCGCTGAGTTCGGCTTCTTCGGCGAGACCGTTCGGACTACCAGACACACCCCGCGCTTCTGCGGGTTGCCTTTAAGTGCCGGAGCCGAGGTCTTCTTTTGAGCTTTCTGCCGCCCTTTTCTTACCAGTTGACTGATTGTGGGCATTGACTATCCTTTCTTCTTCGTCCAAGTCCAGATCAGCAAGACCATTTTTTTACTGCTTTACTCTGCACCCGTACAATAAAATTGCCCCTGGCCGACACGCTACAGGGGCAATAGAACACCTATAAAAATCTGCAATTGTCTCGTATTTACTGCTTTACGAGAAACAGGTGATTCAATCGCCCCCTCTTCAGTCGGCATCGGTAGCCCGCATCAGGAACAGAAATTCCGTCTGCGAACCGAATTAGTATAACGGACGCAAGAAGCCCATGTCAAGGGCTCCGAAAATCCTTATCGCTGTGCAAAAAACCATACTCCGGCCGCTCAGGCATGCTCTTTGCCGACTGGGGACGTATGAGCACCAGCCTCTCGGTTACTCCGGTAGTTTTCTGCACACGGAACAGCCTCAGCCGTTCCGCCGCGTCCAAAATGCCAATTCCCTGGCACCAAGTGTAAATTATACCACTTGGTAGAGTGCCATGCAAGTACTTTTTATTCTTTTTAGTTTATATTGCTGATATTTTTAAGGATGTATTATTGAAGTTATTTATCAATATCCAAAACTCCCATAGTAATACACTCAATCCAGCATTTATAGGTCAACTTCATCGCCAGCCATCCTCTGAAAGCTAATAATCCACCCCAGCCCTTGCCTGCACTCCATACTCAAACGGATGCTTGATAAGCAGCATTTCAGTTACATAATCAGCCTCAGCAACAAGCTCCGGTGGAGCATTTCTCCCTGTAATTACCAACTCGACTGATTCAGGTTTGTCTCTGACCATCCTAAGCACCCGGTCAAGGTCTACCAATTCATAATGAAGCGCTACAACCAGTTCATCCAGAATCACCAAATCATACTCCCCAGAGGTCACAACTTCCTCAGCAAACCTCATAGCCTGGTCAGCCTCTTTGCGCCGGGCAATTACCTTCTCCTCAGGAATGTCTCTCGTCAAATCAAGAGCAAACTGGCGTATGACGAAACGATCAGAACAGGATTCCGCGAACTTTATCTCTCCTATCTCCTTGTAGCCCTTGATGAACTGAATCATCATCACCCGCATCTCCCAGCCAAGCGCTCTCAGCGCCAACCCAAGCGCTGCTGTCGTCTTGCCCTTCGCGTCGCCTGTGTATACATGGACCAAACCGCGTTCAATCTTCACTAAATACGACCTCTAAAGTATTCTATTGTCATCCGCAGACCTTCTTCTACTGGCACTTTCGGTTCCCACCTGAGTTTATCCTTCGCAAATGAGATATCAGGCCGGCGCTGCTTCGGATCATCCTTTGGAAGTGGTTCGAATATTATCTCACTTTTTGATCCGGTTATCTTCAGTATCAATTCTGCAAACTGAAGCACGGTCATCTCGACCGGATTGCCGATATTGACAGGGTCATGAAGATCGCTTACAGCCAGCCTGTAGATACCGTCTATCAAGTCCGACACAAAGCAGAAACTCCTGGTTTGAGAGCCATCGCCATATACAGTCAACGGTTCGCCTTTTAGGGCCTGGCGGATGAATGTCGGTACTACTCGGCCATCGTACAGCCTCATTCTCGGCCCGTAAGTGTTGAATATCCGTACAATCTTTGTATCCACACCATGAAACCGGTGGTAAGCCATTGTCAGCGCTTCCGCAAACCGCTTTGCCTCATCATATACTCCCCTAGGCCCTATAGGATTCACATTGCCCCAGTAGTTCTCAGATTGCGGATGAATAAGCGGATCACCATAGACCTCAGAAGTAGACGCCAACAGGTATTTTGACCCGCACGAAAAAGCCAGACCGAGAGTTTTATGCGTACCCAATGAACCTACCTTGAGAGTCTGAATCGGTAGCTGCAGGTAGTCGATAGGGCTGGCAGGCGACGCAAAATGAAACACATAATCAACCTTGCCTTCAAGATACAGATATTGGGTTACATCATACTTTACGAAGTCGAAGTTGGGGTTTTTACAGTTATGCGCGATGTTCTCGGTTGTCCCGGTGATGAGATTATCCATCGCAGTAACCCGGTAGCCTTCTGCAAGCAACCGGTCACAGAGGTGCGACCCAAGAAAACCTGCTCCACCGGTTACAAGTACTCTTTCCATAGCTTCGTTCCTTCCTGAGCCGACCACATTAGCAGTTGTTTGAAGAAAGCCGGAAATCTGCCAATACACAGATAATTTCCGACTCTCCAACAAACAAAGGCCCTTCTAGCCTGGTCTATTTAAGGCAACAAGCAGCGAATCCGGCTACAGCTTCTCTCTTAACAGCTCGTCTTCCGCCTCTTTTGTCCAGAACCGGCCGCCTTCCAGCTTCTCATAGACTTTCGGCAGCACTTCCTTCAAATCAGGCAGCGCTGTGAGCGGCAGATTCGCTATCTGAGGGAAAATCACCGTCTTGCCGGGGAATCTGGCCTCTTTAACAGCCTTGACTCCATCACCGACTGCATCTATTCCACCAATCGCCGCAACAGACCTGTTGGTAGGCAACACGCCGCTTTCCGCTTCAGCCAAAGTGTGCTGCAGATCGCTTATCCTGGACCCGCTGGAACCAAGCCACCGCCCATAGGACATATAAACAGGAGAAACATCAAGGCAGGCTATAGTTCCACGAGGCACTCCGGCGAATATGTTCATCTTCCCGCTGTTGGCAAGATGTCTGCTGCCTTCCTCAATCAACGCAGGAACTGGTGCAAGGACAACAATATCATCAAATCCTGCTCCAGCAGTCATTTCATCTCTGATTGCAGCCAAATCAGCTTCACTTGTCTCCATCGAGTTGACGAACCTTATGTCGATGCCTTTCTGCTTTGCTGCAGCCTCAACCTTGTCGCGCAGCATTTCCAATCTGCCTGAGTCTATGTCAGTTGCCAGAATGCGGCTTGGACCGTTATTCATCTGAACAGCCCGTTCAACGTGCATTTGCCCCATTGGGCCTGCTGCCCCGATAAACCATGCATTACCGCCGGTCTTGAACTCGCTGGAAGTGGTAGACTCATACGCTTTTGCAATACTGTCTCCACCAACATAAAGGACAGAGTCATAGTGGACTCTGCCGACATCTACAGCCACCGGCTTTGACATCGGTTCATCAGCTAAAATACACAGCACGCCATCTTTGGCAATATGACGGTCGAGTGCTTCAATCAGCTCAGGTTCCTTATTACCAAGAACTACGACATCATCAAACCCGCGCCCGCCTGTTCTTTCCTGGGAAAGAGCAGTCAGTTCGGCTGCCTGTATCGGCCCAATCTCGATGATTTCAGCACCGGGGAACGCTGATTTATCTACTGCATCACCTACTCCAGCCAAAATCACCTTTCCAGGTCTGGCGTTTGAAGGAATTTCACACTTGCCGACATCAGAAGGCCCTATGAAAAGCGCAACACCGCCCTCTTTCATTACAGTCCTTGGTTTGATTCTGTAACTGGCTACGACACACGCCCAGGGTTCAGTCAGAGCAGCCTCAGCATAACCTGTCTCAGGTTTGACTGGAAGAAGATAACAGCCCTCATCTCCCTGCAGTATCTCTTTGCCAAGCACGCCATACTGAGCCATACCGCCCTGCAAAGCATAACCATACGCAATGTTTACGCCGCCAAAATAGATATCTGCCTGGACTACATACTTCTCGCCAACAGCAAACTGGTTTTTAAGGTTATCCCCTACTCCCACTATGGTAAGAGAAACCTCGTGTCCAGGTACAACCGGGTTCTTTATCAGGTCTCTGCCCGTAATACGAGGATGGCTGCTGCCCTGCGTTATCAGTTTAATATCGCTGAAGCATATACCTATAGCATCGACTCTCGCCAGAAGCTCATCCGGCCCATATTTCGGCATTGGAAGCATTGCAGGTTTTCCATTTTGCCCGAAATTTTCGATTCCCGCGCCGTAAAGCTGCCAGGCAAGGTTCTCAGTCGGCAAAGCGCCTTTTGCTTCGCGATAATCCTTTAATTTGTCACTCATAATGTTACAACATCCTGTATTCGATTATTTTGGAGTATGTTCCAGCCGGACCAATGTAATCCGGCTGATAATTATCTTCTTCCAGTATCTAAACTTACTACGTGTTCATTCGCCTTCGGTATTCCTCGTCAGGACGAGTATGAATCCGGTCGATACTATCCTGGCTCAACGGATGAATACCGCCGAGCAGGTAAGCACCTGTGAGAATCCGCGCAGTTTTGACCCACATGGCAGTGATTGCTTCGACATCGGATGCGCCAGCGCCAAGTGCGATTAAACCATGATTCTGCATCAGTATCACCTTAGGCACTTCACCTTCGGTATCCATATATTTCTGCACTTCAAACCGAATTCCCCTGGCAAGCGGAAGCCCAGGGTCTACATACGGAATGAATAAAGGTGCAAGGCCGCAATAGACTATCTCATCCGGAAAGATACGGCTCTTTACTATATCTTCTGCAGCATTAGAACACAAGATGGTATTTACTGCGGTTGGATGAGTATGCCCGATAAAACGGACATTAGGCAGCGTCAGCAAATATGCATGAAAGACTGTTTCAACTGATGGCCTGGGTGATGTCTTATCAACTCTTGCAGCAAGAAGCCGTTCTTTGATGTCTTCATCATTCAAGTCGGGACCATCCAGCAGGTCAATTATCTTCGACGATTTTACCTCAACAAATGTTTCTCGAGTACTCCGGCAAAGTTGCGCACCGCTTGCTTTGATGTAGAATGATTCGTCATCTACCTTTGCTGATGTATTACCTTCACCGAGTATCACATAGTCCATCTCAGGTCTACCAAGGCTGAGAGACATCCGCACGAGTTCATCGAGCACCACCGATTTTTCCATAATGCCCTCCAACTATTTGATTTATACAATCCACAGCTATTTCCCTCTGATGTATGCATTTGTCGGCTGCTTCATCTCCTTTCTGGTTTTTATTGCCCTGAATTCTCCTCATTTACCTGTGCTTTGCTATTTCGCTCATCCAGCGTTTTTAGGTTTAAAAGATGCTTCGTCTTATAGCTTACACTCTTAGTATCCATCCCCAGTTGACCTTAAAATTTGACAAGCAGGCACAAAGACTGTTATGCTTGCCTGTCCGTAAACCATTCGCTGCAGTATCGAGTTATGGGAGCGCCCATTCACCATGGCTGTACAAACGGTATTGCGGCAGGTGAGGTTGCCAGCCTTCGAGCAACTTTGCCGGAGCCTCGATGTGACTGAAGAGGTTTAGTATTCAAGCATATCGGGGTAAGTGGGGCGGGAAAGGAGGCGATGTATGCGAAGACGAAAGTCACGGCACGCTGTAACTGCTCTCTGTGTAGTGGTTACACTGGCAGTATGTATTGCAGTGACCGCAAACCGGACTGATGTCGCGCAAGCGCAAGCGTCAACCTGTAGTGTAACTGTCATTATTGATGGTAATAAAAAACATATCGACACTACACAGACGACTGTCAGCGCGGTCTTGAAAGAAGCCGGGATTAAAGTTGACCCGGACGACAAGGTTAACCCTGAACCAGATGCACGCATCAAAGATGGAATGGAAATCAAAGTCGTGCGTGTGGTGGAAAAAGTCGTCCTGCAAAAAGAGCCTGTTGCTTTCTCTACGAGAAGGCAGCCAACTAACGAACTTCGTGTTGGCCTGACTAAAACAGTATCCGAAGGCGAACCAGGGCTTAAGCATCTTTACTACAAGGTGCGTTATGAGGACGGGGTTGTAAAAAAGCGCGAATTAATGCGCGCAGAAGTGGTTGTTGAGCCAAAAGACAGGATCATCTTGATTGGTGATCGCGGTGCTGGGGTTTCCAGAGGTGCATTCAAAAGCAGAAAGATTATGCGAATGACTGCTACCGCGTATGATCCCGGTCCCAGAAGTTGTGGGCCTTATGCCAATGGTAAAACAGCCATAGGTTTGAAGGCCGGATATGGCGTAGTTGCAGTCGATCCGAAGGTTATCCCTATGAGGACCAAATTGTATATAGAAGGTTACGGCTATGCAATAGCCGGAGATACTGGTTCAGCAATAAAGGGAAATCGAATCGATCTTGGGTTTGATACGTATGCGGCAGCCAAGAGATTTGGCCGAAGAAGTGTTGTAGTACACATCTTAGAATAGCTGACAGGTTTATGGACTTTTATCAAGAGCAGGCAGGACCAACTGGTCCTGCCTGTAACTTTATCAAGCTGTGAATATCAATCTACTATCTCCTGCGGAAGTCAAACGGATTCTTGCTGCTCATGGCCTGCGTCCCAAGAAGCGGTTTGGGCAGAATTTCCTGATTGACCGCAACATATTGAACAAAATTCTGGACGCTGCAGAACTGGATTCTGACTCGGTTGTGCTTGAAATCGGCCCAGGACTTGGCACCGTAACCAAAGAAGCTGCCGAGGTTGCATCTAAAGTAGTCGCAGTCGAGGCCGACAGGGATTTGATTCCCGTCCTTGACGAAATAATCGGAGGTTATCCAAACACAGAAGTCCTTTGTGCGGATTTTCTCGACCTTGACCTTGAGCCTTTTATAAAAGACAGGTTTGGAGAAAGACGGATAACCGTCGTAGCGAACCTTCCGTACTACATCACCAGTCCACTGATTATCAAATTGCTGGATGCAAAGCACTTGATAAACAGGATGGTGATTATGGTCCAGGAAGAGGTAGCCGACCGTTTATCAGCCAACCCTGGAACCGAAGGTTATGGTTCGTTGAGCGTGTTTGTGCAGTATCATTGCATCGTCAGCATCGTGTCGAGAGCTAAAAGAACGGTCTTTTATCCATCTCCAGAGGTAGATTCTGCAATTGTGCGGTTGGATGTGCGCGAATCTCCTGTTATCAAAACGGCTGATGAAGAACTTTTCTTTAAAATAGTGAGGGCATCGTTTGGACAGAGGCGAAAGACGCTCTTGAAGGCGCTTTCAGGCAGCCCTGACCTTGGCTGGAGCAGAGAAAAGGCCGAAAAAGCGTTAAATAAAGCCGGAATCGACCCTTCACGGCGTGGAGAGACTCTTTCACTAGAAGAATTTGCGGCCATCACAAAAGCTGCAGTGGACAATCAAGTATAAGCTATCATCTAGAAACAACAACGCACAACAACCGCGCCTGCTTTGTCGCAAAAAGGCTTGCAAAACTAGCGGAGATGCATTATAATCGAACTGTATTTGAGCGTGAGAATAACTTCAGACGGGGTGTAGCGCAGCTTGGCTAGCGCGCCTGCTTTGGGAGCAGGAGGTCGAGAGTTCAAATCTCTCCACCCCGACCAATAATCAAAATAAAACCGTTCTATATACAAAATTGACCTCGCCGGATTCCGGCGAGGTTTTCGCATATTTACGAGCAAAAAGCAGGGTTCTGGACGGTTGCTATCCGAACATAGTCCCCTGGATGAAGAGAAGTTCGACCACAAGATATTCCAGCAGTTATTCAAGTAATCTATTCACGATGTCACACCACTGCTCCGCGCGAGGAATTGACATAGTTACCTGGCAGCGTTAATATATCAATATATTTACATATACGGATGGAATGTAATGGACGAAGTTTTCAAAGCGCTTGGTGATCCAACCAGGCTGCGGATAGTGCGTATGCTCGCGGAACAAGGCGAGGTCTGTGTTTGCAAGATCGTCGAGGCATTCGGTATGAATCAGCCTGCCGTGTCACACCACATGGCAAAGCTGAAGCAGGCCAGACTGGTGCATCACCGCAAGCAGGGCCAGTGGATATACTACTCGCTTAATACTGATAGCGTAAAAACGGGACCGCTCAGGTTCTTGTCCGAACTGATTTCTCTGGCAGAGAAAGCGCATCCCACCGATGAAGATGCCGCGTGCTGCCGTTAAGAAGCGGAAGATACATCAGTTGAAGAAAGTCATTTTCGTTTGTATACATAACTCAGGCCGCAGCCAGATGGCTGAAGTGTCTGTAGATAAGAAGGCAAAGGTAGAGAAGCTGATCGATAAAATGGCAGGCGAAGGCTAGTATGGGCGAGAGAATTACGAGAAGACTCTCATCTCTGGACAGGTATCTTACGCTGTGGATATTCCTTGCGATGGCTGTTGGTGTAGGAATGGGCTACCTGACTCCCGGCATTGCGGATTTCTGGAACAGGTTCTCCGTGGATACGACAAACATCCCCATAGCAATCGGGCTTATCCTGATGATGTATCCACCGCTTGCCAAGGTGAAGTATGAAGAGCTTGGCGAGGTATTCCGCAACTGGAGGGTGCTGACGCTCTCGCTGGTGCAAAACTGGATCATCGGTCCAATCCTGATGTTCCTACTCGCTATTATCTTCCTGCGCGGCTACCCTGAGTTTATGGTCGGCCTTATTATGATCGGCCTCGCCAGATGCATAGCGATGGTAATCGTATGGAACGAGCTTGCAAAGGGCGACACAGAGTATGCCGCCGGCTTGGTGGCTTTTAATTCCATATTCCAAGTGCTGTTCTTCTCGATTTATGCCTATGTCTTCATCACAGTATTGCCTCCATTATTTGGATTGAAAGGTGTTGCAGTTCACATAACCATCGGAGAGATAGCCAAGAGCGTCTTCGTCTACCTTGGAATCCCATTCATCGCAGGTATTTTGAGTAGAATCATCGGACTGAAGACCAAAGGACGCGAGTGGTATGAGAAACGCTTTATCTCACGGATCAGCCCCGTTACGCTGATAGCACTACTCTTTACCATCGTCGTAATGTTCTCGCTCAAAGGCGAATACATAGTCAAGTTACCGATAGATGTGGTGAGGATTGCCATACCACTTCTGATCTACTTCGTTGTTATGTTCCTGGTCAGCTTCTATATGGGCAGGAAGATTGGAGCAGGCTATTCCAAGACTGCAACACTCTCGTTTACTGCTGCAAGCAACAACTTCGAACTTGCCATAGCCGTTGCCGTAGTAGTCTTCGGAATTAATTCAGGGCAAGCTTTCGCGGCTGTTATCGGGCCATTGGTCGAAGTACCAGTGTTAATCAGCCTGGTGAGTGTTGCCCTTTACTTTCAGAGGAAATACTTCAAGGCTGAACAGTCTGCCTTGATATCCATAGATAACTGAAGATATCCAAAAACAAGAGGAGATGAGTAAACATGAATGAGACAGGTGGTTGCTGTTGTGGGGGCAGTGGGACTACAAGCGAAAAAGACATTAAGGCGTTTGTCAAGGAGAAGTATGGTCAGGTGGCTGAAAATGCCGCTTCCGGCAAACAGACAAGCTGTGGTTGTAGTTGCACGAGCAAGGATGCAATTACCCGCGACCTCTATACCGAGGCTGAAACGAAGGGCATACCGGTGGCGGCACTGCTTGCATCTATGGGCTGTGCCAACCCAATCGCTTTGGCTGATCTCAACCCTGGAGAAGTTGTATTGGATCTGGGCAGCGGTGGCGGAATTGATGTTCTATTATCCGCAAAGCGCGTCGGGCCTACCGGTAAAGCCTACGGTCTTGATATGACCGATGAGATGCTGGAACTTGCTCGGAGGAATCAGGCGGAAGCTGGAATCGAGAATGTCGAGTTCCTCAAAGGCGAGATTGAGAATGTGCCATTGCCGGATGCCTCGGTCGATGTCATCATCAGCAATTGCGTTATCAATCTATCGACTGATAAAGACAAGGTTCTACGCGAAGCGTTCCGCGTTCTTAAACCAGGCGGCAGGTTTGCAGTTGCGGATATTGTCTTGACAAGGAATATCCCCGAGGTTGTCCAGAACCATCTGGCGATGTGGGTGGGCTGTGTTTCAGGCGCTCTTGAGATTAATGACTATAAATCCAGGCTTCTCGCAGCCGGTTTTGCTGATGCCGAAGTGGAGATCGTAAAAACCTATTCCGAGGACGACGCGGCCGACCTGATCCCTAACGAAGTGGCACAGCAACTTGGCAAGGAAGGACTGGCAGAACTGATGTCTTCGTTTGTCAGTGCATTCATCAGAGCTACAAAGCCAAAGCAGAGTTGCTGCTGCGGATAACTAATCGCCGGGGAACTCACCATTCGACATAACAACACCAGAATATTGGATATGTAACCAATCCATCAATATAACTTGTTGCGTTGATGGATTGGTTCGATATTCAGTGCAGTTGAAGAAGCAGGTTCGTTGGAATTGTTTTCAGAAGCTTAAAGACAACAGTATCTACGACCTGGCCAATGCCTTCAGAGATTTAGCAGACGAGACTGGTTCTTGCTGCTTGACTAGTCTGGTAGTCAGGTTTTAATAGTGGAGAAAACGAGATTTTATTAACTAAAACGTGCTGGAGTACAAAAAAACTCCCTCTGCATCAAATCTCAGTGTAAAAAATAAAGACTCTGAGATTCGGGCGAGATTGTTTCCTGCACCCTGTATCGACTGCCGAAATCAGACCTGTTTAGCGAGCGAAACAGATGTCAGAGCTTCACCCAATTCCTTGGACAGCACAGCGATGGCACAATTGTTTTGTTCTGTGTCCCACCAGGCACAGTCATCACCTTTGCACCTGCTTGCCCATGAAGACCCAGAACTAACCTGATCCTTGCTCACTGCAGTAGCTAAGAGCGGACAGATCTTGTTTTGATGAGTGCTTTCGAACATTGCTTGAACCCTCCAAACCTCTCTCGTGCAGACACATTACAGACATTCCTGCACATCTGCCGGCAGTATGCGCTCCGGCTACAGACTGTACACTACCCTATTGGCGTGTACAATAATCGGTATGTAAGAGCTAACCAGCCCCAAGCAATAGTACACACTACATATAAGGATTAACCTAGAACGCTCTCACTGTACCCAATCTTGAGCGATAAAACAGCGTATAGCAAAACCAGGTTAATACAGCGCCAGCTTAAAATATCTTAAGTCTGACTGTTTGATGGAGTGTATCATGACATAAGGTTACTTGCAATACCTTTTTCCTAAATGATGTCAAAAATTGCATCCAAAACATCGTCTAATAAATATAACATGCTATACTGAAAGTTAGGCTGCTATATTTCGTTATCAGTGACGCAGGCCGGGGTATACTACCTATGGTAGCAATACCAAGGGGGCAGACGGAGGTTTGAAAAATGACTGATTTACGCCGAATGCGGGCAGTTTTTCTGGGCGCGATGTTAGTGTTTAGTCTGAGTGCTATGGCTGTCACCGCTGCCGATGATGTCACTGTACCTGCAACAGAGAAAAAAGTTACTTTACAACTTGATGGCACGCCGATAATCGATGCCATCGATATGCTGTTTAAGGATTCCGGCTATAAATATACGATTGAACCAGGAGTATCCGGTTCTATCAGCTTTGGGTTCAAAAATGTTGGGTTTGAGCAAGCGGTAAAGACTGTCGCCGAGAGCGCTGGACTGGAATATGAGGTTAGCGGAGGACGATACGTTTTCCGTCCTGCAAGGCCATTACAAGTGGAAGTAATGGAACCTGATCCTAGTGTTAATCCAACATTAGAAACCGAAGACGACAACATTGTTTATCAGGAAGAGGAAATAGTTGGCATAACTACTCCCTGGGAAGAAGGACCGATCTACTACGGACATATGTATCCGAGTGGCTACCAGTTTCCTCCGTTTTTTGAAACAGGAGGAGTAATAACTTATGTAGTTCCACCACCGTTTGGCGCAGTCTTGATTGCACCACAGACTGCACCAGGACCACCGCAGCCACTGCCGCCGCCTCATCTGAGGTCGCCCAGCCTGAACAGAATGCTCAGGCAGTTGGATGCGATCCACAGTGTACCAGGTTATCCGTTTTGGGAGCCTACCTATTCATATCCAAGTAATTTCGTGCTGCCATCTCCCTGGTATCCTTTCTATCGATGGTAGCGGTTTAAGCAGTGCGTTTTCAGGCTCGCTGTATGCAAATGCAGCGGGCCTTTGTGTTTTCAGCTATCCAACAAGTGGGTATCGCCTCAGTGTGCTGGCATAATGAAAATCTCTTAGAGCAGCGTGCTTGTTGGTTTTACCGAAAAGAGACCATAATTGCAAAAACCGCCATTTTCTAAGGAGGTGCATCCAAGATGACGATAATGGACCCTGTTTGCGAACGCGAGATAGATGACGTCGAGTATCCCGAACAGGCTGAGTATAACGACCGAATCTATTATTTCTGCTCGCTCGATCATTATCAAGAGTTTCTAAAACATCCTGAAAAATATGCAAAAGAGGAATATGGCGAACCAGTCAAACAACAAAGCAGGTAGAAGAATTGATTAGACAGGCAGGATAAGCTGAGGGCGTCTACTCTCGCTTATCCTGCTTGTCTGATTAGTTATGAGGGCTTATCTTCCATTCATTGCCTGGCAGAACAGTAAAATCGTAAGCTTTACCATTCCACTTCACATTCCGAATCTCCAGTTTTTTCCACTTTTCAGGCAAACATGGCTTTATGTAAAGCCCAGGAAGCGCTTCCTCGAAACCACCGGGATTGCGGCCGATTCTTAATCCGCCAAAGCCGTAAATTACACTCTGTAACGTGCCGCCGCAGGCAGTAACAAAGCACATGTTTTCGTAGGTCTTCGAACGCTTCTCATTAAAAAGCAGGAAAGGCCCGCGGAGAAACTCTTCGTAACTGGCTGTAAAGTACTTATAAGCCTCATCCTGTCTGCCTAGTTCTGCAGCGATAACCGAGTGGATCGACTCTGTCATAGCAGGCCCTAATGGATTGGTCTTGGTCTTGTAGAAGTCGAAAGTATTTACCTTGACTTCATCAGTCATTGGATACATAAGCGGATATATCAGCAGTTCAACATCAGCCTGCTTTGTTTTCTGGTCTTTGTAACCATCGTATTCAATAAACCTCTTGGCAGCAGGATCAAACGGGATGTACATCTTCTGAGCGATTTCCTCCCATTTGGCGGGATAGCTGCTATTGTTCTTTTTAGCCCACTGGATAGCCAACTCGAGGTTCATTTTGGCTGCTACATTAGTATAGACACTATTATTGATTATGTTGTTGTTGTTGGCATCTTCATCCGGAGGAAGCACGTTCAGGATTTCGTAACGGTCCAGTTCCTTATTGTATTTAACACGAGACGCCCAGTACTCGGCAGTTTCTCTCAATAAGGTCTGTATGGAATTCTCTTTACAAGACAGTGTATCCTTACCGGTGACCATTGCATAAGTTGCAGCAGCAAAGGCAGCATCCGAAGTAACATGCCTTTCATCGCAGAACGGAGCACCTATGGTCTCAAGCCCTGTGCGGGCGCTTTCCCAAGCAAACTCGACACCTGAAAGTCCGCGTTTCTTTGCATTCTCTCTTGCGCCCGACATCACCTGAAGCCGGTAGTTGACAATACCTTCAGCTAGGTCAGGATGTTGCAGCAGGAGCGCCGGGAACATCCAGATGTCTGCATCCCAGAAAATATGCCCGCGCCACGGCCCTGCGCAAAGACCTGTAGGAGGAATGCTCCATTTGTTGCTGGCACTTGAAATCAAGTAGAACATCATCGCATGAACAGCTTGCTGAGCTTTGGGGTCGCCTTCGATTACGATATCCGACTCCCACAA
>JAKPFN010000101.1 GCA_029551395.1 Armatimonadota bacterium
CTTCTGGGTTTTAGCCTCTGTTTTGAGATGCTTTAAAATTTGTTGTTCATAATTATAAGACAACAACTTGGCCAAAAAGTACGGAAAAAGTGGGGATATTTTGGGGATATTTATGGGAACGGGTGTTTGGGGTGCGGTCGCGCGTGAATGTGCAAGTGCTCATTTTGATGAGATAGTTCTTGCAATACTACCATTGCTTAAGAATGGCACAACACCTCCACACCAGACAATATTAAGTGTGCTCGAAGACGTCGCTGAGCGTGTAGGCGAGGATAGTTGGCGGCTAAAGAAAGATCAAGGAACACTATTTGATTAAAGTAGAAACTCCTGAAGCGTTACCTTGACATGCTTCAGAATATAGCAGAACAAAAATAAGATATTCTATATTATAGTTGCTTTTAAGAAAAATGACCCCAGAAATCAAATTCTGGGATCACAAAATACCGTTCTATCTCTTCTTACGTTTTTCCTGTCCGAATAATCCTAAGGTTATAGGTATGCAGATAACGTGAAGGTTTTCAACCTTCACGTTAAACATAAGAAGAATAAAAGGTAAACTTATTATTCCTACTAGCATTAAAGTTCTAATAGAAATGTTCCTGTCGAATTTGGTTAGCATAAATATTTGGCCTCCCAATATTCGAGGAAAACTAGACACTATATTGTAACATAATAGCAAGCAGACTTCAATATAATCATATATGTATTAATGTGAGACACGAAGGGATGCGAAAGACACGAAGAAAAACTTGCCTGACTGCGGGGGATATGTGTTGGGGATGGTCTAGCGGGTTGAGGTTATTTGGATAGGCTTATCGCTGGGTTTCCAGAACAGGCTCAGAAGGCCGGTGATGGTGAAGTAAAGCGCTCCGGCTGCGAGGAGTATCGGGAAATCCATGTTCTTATCCTCAGGAATCCGCTGGATCATAGCACTCCCACTGCCAGCGGAGACTAAAATCCCTGCCGTAAACAATGAACCGATGTATGCCAGGACTTTGTGAGCCGTGTCCAGCGGGTTGATCTCCTCAGGACTGCGGAAAAGGACGAACAATACCCGGTTCAGGACAAGTCCGGCCAGTATGTAGAAAGGTGTCATCGTCCGTAAGTCTATACCGAATACCAAAGCGAACGGAGTAAGCACCAGACCTAAGGCAATCAGGAGCAGGATTATCCTTGACCGATTCCTGTTGGCGAGAATGAAGCTGACAGCAAAAAACGAGAATAACAACACCAGAAACTCCATCAGAACAACCAGACAAAGCAGCTTCAAGCCTCGGTGGCTGTAGTATGTGGGCGAAATAATCGCTCTCGTGAACAGAAAGGCTATAAAGAAATCCGGCACGGCGTTGGCGATGTTAGCGATTACAGAGCCAATGGTCAAAGCGCTCCGGGCCGGCTGACTGCGGGATTTATCGCTCACCAACTGCCTGGTGCGTGACCCTGGCCTGACTTTGGTCTTATTTCGCTTGCTCCTGGTCTTGCTCATAGATACAGTGTAATGATCGATGTGGGTTGTGTAAAGCTGCAGTGAGGGTAGTTTTTACCTATCCGGGATGGATTGCAAATCCATCCCGAGCTGGGTGGGGAGATGGGGATGAATATCCCCGGGATACCCGCCCCGGATACATATCCGGGGCGATCATAAAATCCATCCCGAGTTGGGAAACGCTAAAGAAGCCCTATTTGAAACTCTCTACCAGCCTGACCATTGTTTCGTAGTTGGCCATTGTAGTGGGAGATATGGTCCTGCCATAAGGAGATGCGCTGGGCATTAGGACGAAACCTCGGCCTTGGCCGGATGTGCCGTCTGCAATCGACTTGGCGACCACCTTCTCGAACTCAGAAGGCTCCATGTTCTCTATGTCCGTAACCTCTATGTTGCCGAAAAGAACCAACTGCTGGCCGTAATCCCGGCGGACATCGGCAAGCTCGACATCGCCCTGAGGAGGCGGCTCGATTGGGTCGATACCATCAGCACCCATATCAGCTATGTAAGGCAAAACGTTCTTCAACCGGCCATGAGAGTGGATTCGGGCGTAACCTCCATGCTTCTTGATAATCTCGACAATAGGCTTGCAGTAATCGTAAACGTAATCCTTGAACAAGGTCGGCGGAAGATAAGGCTCGGTGGCGTATTCAGGGCCGCAAATCCTCCACAGATGACCAGGGAATGCCTCTGAA
The DNA here is from genome assembly GCA_029551395.1 of Armatimonadota bacterium. Taxonomy (GTDB): domain Bacteria; phylum Armatimonadota; class UBA5829; order UBA5829; family DTLH01; genus JAKPFN01. The sequence goes on from JAKPFN010000101.1 coordinate 2,182, forward strand.
ACATACTCGGCGACGGGATAGATGCGCCTGGCATACTTCTTCAACAGCGCATGGAACAAGTCAGGCTCCATCATAGCGGTGATGGTATACTCGTCCATAGAAAACAGCCCGGCTGCATAACAAATCGGGTCGGAGAAATCGACCATGACAATGCCTCTGTCACCGACCTCTTCCTCAGCTTTTATCAAGTTGGAAACATCCGCTTCATAGTCGAAATACTCGTCCGGAAGCTGGAGAAAAGCCTTCAGGTCATCCACATTCTTAATGAGATGCTCGATCGTCCAGACGGTATCTACCTCCGGGTCCCTGCGGGAAAGCGAGGTAAGTGTGCGGCCGGCAACGTTGATGGTCGTCTTAAAGAACCGGGAGCCGTGTTCCTCCCAGGACTCATGAGCTGCGAACTCTTTGACCGGGTTGCCCGGAGCAGGTTTGGTGATTGGCGGGACCATACGGATAAGGTCCGTGCGGTTCTCAGCAAGCGCCAAAAGCGGCCGCCAGGATGGGTCGTTGTAAATGTTATACGGGTCTGGGTCGTCTGGGTCCGGTTTCCATCCGCCTATTTCATAAAAACTTACGGCTGGCCTGTCTACAGGCTCACCGCGAAGAGTCGACATAAGCCGCTCTCTACGTGTCACGATTAGGTCCTCCAAAGCTTAAATCCTATAGGGATAGTGTAAAGCGTAAAGCGTAAAGTGTAAAGCAAAAACCCAGGTATGGGGTATGAGTGGGCTGCTAAGTACAGGGCGTCGGCGCCAAAAACCACGCGCCGACGCATATAACTTTACACTTTACTCTTTGCACTATCGTTAAAATCTATTCAGCCTATGGAGAGCATGCCGTCTATGGCCTTTTTGGCGCGGGTGATGATGTCCTCCGGGACTGTTACTTCGTGCTCCATGTCCTCAAGCGACCAGAGTACCTTTTCCAGCGTGATTTTCTTCATATTCGGGCAGATGTTCAGGCTGTTCGGATTATAAAACCGCTTGCCAGGGTTGTCTTTTTCAAGCTTGTGGATGATTCCCCGCTCCGTGCAGAGGATAATCTCCTCAGCATCGTGTTCAGCGACCCAACGGATCATCTGCGAAGTGCTGGCGACGACATCGGCAAGCTGGACAACATCCGTAGTGCACTCAGGATGCGCCAGAACTACGGCGTTAGGGTGCTCCATCTTAGCGCGAAGGACATCCTGAGCGAGAATCCGGTGGTGAGTCGGGCAGTAACCGGGGTAAAGTATGACTTTCTTGCTGGTCTTTGACGCTACATACGAGCCAAGCGACTTATCGGGCACAAAGATGATCTCATCTGCATCGAGCGACTCAACTACCTTCAACGCATTGGCCGATGTGACGCAGATATCGCTCTCGGCCTTTACCTCTGCTGACGTGTTGACATAAGCAACGACCGGCAGGCCGGGATGCTGGGCTTTGAACTCGCGCAGACGAGCGGCGTCGATCATATCAGCCATCGGACAGCCTGCGTGGAGGTCCGGGATGAGTACGGTCTTCTCAGGAGAGAGGATTTTGGCGGTCTCAGCCATAAAATGGACTCCGCAAAAGACGATAACGTCTGCGTTGGTCGAAGCGGCTTTGCGGGAAAGCTCCAGCGAGTCTCCAGCGAAGTCTGCAATGTCCTGGACTTCACCCAACTGGTAGTTGTGGACGAGGATTACGGCGTTTCGCTCCCGGCGCAGCTGGTTGATTCGGTCGATTATCTCAATGTCTGTTTGTGCTGTCATAGTTTTTGTGCTCTATTAACTTTGAATGGTTGGGTTTGGGATCACAGATCCTCAGCTATTTATACGGGAGAGATTGCAAATCTCTCCCGAGTTGGGGGATCACAGATCCCTATCTATTTATCCGGGAGGGATTGCAAATCCCTCCCGAGGATAGGATAGAAGATAATTTCTCCCGAAGATAATTTCTCCCGAGGTTAGTTCCTTCTGAAATTACTCCCCGATTAGCTTGAATCATTCTCGTGCGCCCAGGCCGATGTCTATTGCTTCTCTGAGCGTCTTTACACCGTGGATTTCAAGGCCCAGGCTGTGGTTCATCTTGTGTGTGTTTCGGCCTGAGACTATGGCCTGGGTGAATCCGAGCCTTCCTGCTTCCTTGAGACGTTTTTCCATCTGGCCTACTGCGCGGACTTCACCTGCAAGTCCGATTTCCCCAAGCACTATCGTTTCTGGCCCAATAGGTACTTCTCTGAAATTCGATGCTACAGCAAGAGCTATAGCCAAGTCAACTGCAGGCTCAATAATCTTTACTCCACCAGCCACATTTACATAGACATCCTGGTTGGCAAGGCTGAGTCCTACCCGCTTCTCAAGGACAGCAAGGATCATAAGCGTCCGGTTGTGGTCAACACCAGTGGTCATCCTTCTCGGGCTTGCATAATAACTTGGAGCGACAAGCGCCTGGATCTCAACTAGAAGCGGTCTGCTTCCCTCTATCGTGGATGTGACGACCGATCCCGTGCCGTGCTCAGGCCGCTCGGAAAGCAGCATCTCCGAGGGATTGGAGACCTCCGTAAGCCCAGCTTCGCGCATCTCGAAAACACCCAGTTCATCTGTCGAGCCGAACCTGTTCTTGACCGCGCGGAGCATCCTGTAGGTCATGTGGCGGTCACCCTCGAAGTAAAGGACCGTGTCTACCATATGCTCGAGCACTCTCGGACCGGCAAGCGCGCCTTCTTTAGTAACGTGGCCGACGATGAAGATAGGGATGCCCGTAGATTTGGCAATCCTGGCAAGTACGGATGTGCAGTTCTTCACCTGGCTCACCGTTCCGGATGCTGAGAACAAATCCGGATGATGGACGGCCTGGATGGAGTCGATGATCACGTATTGCGGTTTGGTGGACTCGATAAAGTGACTGATTGCCTCGATGTTCGTCTCGGTGGCAAGCAGAAGCTCTTCTGAAGCGACACCCAACCTGTCTGAACGAATCTTGATCTGCTCGACAGACTCCTCTCCAGAGACGTAAAGCGTTCTTCCAGCAGTCCGGCTGAGGTTGTTGGCGACCTGTGTTAGAAGAGTCGATTTGCCGATACCTGGGTCTCCGCCTATCAACACCAGCGAACCGGCGACAATACCGCCGCCAAGGACTCTATCGAACTCGGAAATCTCTGTCTTCGTGCGCGAGGTCTCTCCAGACCGGACTTTTGTGATGGGCGAAGGCGGAGCGAGCGATGCAACGAAGCTGTTACCGGCAGATTTACCCTTTTTCGGCTCAGGTTCTACTATCTGCTCAACCATGCTGGCCCATTCGTTGCAGTCCGGGCATCTTCCAAGCCATTTTGGGGACTCGAAACCGCAAGCCTGACACACGAACTTGGTTTGTTGTATTTTAGACATGTATAGTAACTCACCAGCGCGGTTGACGTAGTTCGAAAAGGGCGAATTTGCCTTAAAACCTGCCAAAACCGCGCTAATTAACGAAAAAGGGCAATCGACCAGAATGTCCGGCCGTTCACCCTTCTTATCTTCCCACTGTCATTATTTTATCATTTTGCATCGTTCTTCACAAGCGAGTAAGCTGGGAGGCTAAGCTGTGAATCGCTAAAGCGCGAAAGGAGCGAAGATGCGAAAAATTGAGAAGGACTGAAAATCAGAAAAATGGTAGAGTAGTTGAGCTGATAAACTCTTCAGGAATAATCACAGGTATTGACCAATCACTGAACTCATCATATTTTTCATCTCTTCGATTTCGCATTATTCACATTATAATAATTTCAGTAATTATTCAGGTTGACATACAGCTATTACTCAGCTATTACTATATAATGCATATGTAGCAAGCAGGCTTTAGCATTATAAGATCCTAGCTCCTAAGGTGGATGTACAGCCTGTGTTCCTACAGACCAATACCACACATAGTTCTACCACTATATGAAGGAGAGAGAAATGCGTCAGTTTATAGTTGCAGCATATATATTGCTGCTTGCTGGGATATTGATGCTTGTACCAGCCGAAGCAGCATCACCTGTAATTAACTCAGTCACAGTCACACCGCCAATGGTATCAGCAACGGATACCGTACATGTGGTTGTAGATGTCAGCGATGATGTCGGGGTAGTCAATGTGACTGCAGACGGAATCGATTTGACAGCAATGGGAGATGACATCTGGGAAGGCGATATTCCTGCCAACCCAGCCCTTGGAATGCATTCTGTCACAGTCATAGCCTATGATGAGAACAGTTGGGCTATCAACACAAGCGGATCTTACAAGACTGCCAAGGTAGTAGGAATCCAAAACGACCAGGCACTTTCGTTCACTGCTCAGATGATGTCTTCCACCTATCTCTTCAAAGTATGGGGTAAGGCAACTTATTTAGATGACAACACATTCTTGCTGAATGATGGCGGCAAGAGGAACGTAAAAGTTATTTCTCCAGGTCATACGGTCTGTGATTACGATTATGTAGTGGCCTGGGGCATACTCGATGGCAGTGCGCCTCCTGCAATCGTCAGCCATGCAAAGTATCAGATACTGGTACTTGGTCCGCGCAAACCGGTTAATATCAACAATGTCACAATAGGTAAGGATCTTCAAGTTCAAGTTAATGGAAGCTTGCCTGAGCAAGTACCCTACGGAACAAAACTGCCATTTACAATCACGAGTTCAGACCCAACCAAAGTGCTATTGTCCACTACCGATGATAGCGTTGGTAAATCGAGCATCACAGTAATCGTGCCAGGAGGATCATCAAGTATTCCTTCTTTTTATGTTCAGGCGCTTCAAGGTTCAGGAGTTGTTGATATTACAGCAACGGCCCCTGGCGGCTATGGAAAGGTATTTAAGGCGACTCTGACGCCATCAGGGTTCATTATCAACACCCCAGGTAACTTCAATACGACAACATTTTCTGGCAATACGAACATCCAAATTACTTCAGCTCGGCTCAATCCCACTACCAATGCATGGGCGAGTAATCAGTATCTCAGGGGAGGACTGGGAGACGTTAGCATATATCTGACATGCTCAGATGTGGCAGTGGGAGAGATAACTATAAACCCGGTTGTGATGACTGGTGGAATGAATGTGGTCACAACACAGTTCGATCCAAATTCCTCAGGAACCGCAACTATATCTATTGGAACTCCGGCAGGATTCACTACACCAACAAACTACCAGCAGATCACAGCTACAGTAGATGCTCCTGACATCAATTCCTCAGATGTGACTGTTGGCAAAGACCTGCAGACAAGCTCAAATATACATTTGCAGACTGCACCTCCATCTCCAGTTGATGTTGTGGTTACAGTGGATGATCCAAGTATTGCAACCATAACCAAGGATCCGGATGTGGAAGGCACCGAGAGCATAACATTTGAGGGTGTCAGTGGAACAACCGTTGGGACATACTACATTCAAGGTCGCAGTTTGGGCACAACAACCGTAACAATGACTGCTGAGAACTACGATTCCCGCACTCGGACTATTACCGTAGTTCCATCCGGGTTTGTAATTGGCACCCCTGGGAACTTTTCTACGACAACATTCTCAAACAACACAAACGTCCAGATAAAATCAGCCCGGTTGAACCCAAGTACGCTTGCATGGGCATCCGACCAACCACTAAGAGCAGGGATGTCTCCTATTAGTGTAACGTTAACAAACTCAGACCTGGCTGTTGGGACTATCATTACCAATCCGGTTGTTTTCAATGCGAACGTTGGCAGCGTCAATACACAGTTCGACCCGATAGGAGCCGGTGTTACAACCATTTCACTCAACACTCCTGAAGGTTTCTCTACACCGAGCAATTACCAGCAGATAACAGCCACCGTAAATGCGCCTAATATTAATGCGAATGATGCAAGAGTTGGCAGAAACTTGCAAGTATCCTCGAGTGTCAGTTTGAGTGCAGTACCACCAGCGCCGGTAGATATAGTAGTGACAGTTGCAGACCCGACTGTAGCAACAGTTTCTGATGCTCCTAATGTTGAAGGCACGGGCAGTATCGTATTCAGCGGTGTAGTGAACAGTAGTGCGAAGACGTTTTATGTTCAGGGGCGCAGCCTTGGCACTACAACGCTCACTGTTTCTGCAGCAGGCTACAATACACGTGAGAGAACAATCACAGTGGACCCATCCGGGTTTGTAATTGGCACCCCTGGGAACTTTACTACGACGATGTTCTCAAACAACACTAACATCCAGATAAAACCAGCCCGGTTGAACCCAAACACGCTTGCATGGGCATCTGACCAGCCGCTAAGACCAGGGATGAATCCGGTAAATGTGTCTGTGATTTCATCTAATCCTACAGTTGGTATGATTACCAACAGCCCGTTGACTTTTAATCCGAATGTGGGGTCAGTGAGTACGCAGTTTGATCCTCAGTCGGCTGGAGAGAGCCTGATTCAAATCAACACACCCGAAGGATTTGATACTCCAAGCAACTACCAGCAGATTACTGCCACTGTGTTAGTGCCGAAGATTCACGCTAACGATATAGCAGTGGGTAGACATCTTCAGGTTCACACACAAGTAAGTCTTGAAGTGGCACCTCCATCACCGGTGGACGTTACTGTTACCGTTGACAGCGGACTTGCTGCTATCACTACAGATCCGAATGTGGAAGGAACGAACAGTATAGTCTTCAGAGATGTAAGCAAAACGAGCCATTTATCGTTTTATGTTCAGGGAATGGCTCTTGGAAGCACTACACTGACCGTGAGCGCTCCGGGCTATGTTACGCAGGTAAAAACCATTACGATTGACCCATCCGGGTTCATTATCAACACCCCAGGGAACTTTACTACGAAGACTACAAGCGCAAATACCAATATCCAGATCACATCAGCAAGGCTGAAAGCGGATAACTACACATGGGCATCCAACCAGCCGCTTAGAGGCGGATTTGGGAACGTCAATGTGGAAGTAGTGAGTTCGAACACGGCTGTCGGTATAATCACTGTAAGTCCAGTTGTGTTCAGTGGGAATGTGGGAATGATTACCACACAGTTTGATCCGTTGGCTGTTGGCACAACGATTATTGCACCAATACCACCAGAAGGATTCAGCCAAGCAACGACGTACTACGAGATAACCGCAACAGTCCAATAGAGATAGTGAATCGAAGAGGTGAGGCCGGAATGGCCTCACCTATTACACTACAGGATATACATACTGATCGCTTGGGATGTGTATCTCTGGTGATCAGATAACGGAACAGATTTCCCCGACGAGTAAGGCATATACTCATCACTCGCAACTCGTCACTGAATATGCGTCGGCGCGTGTTTTTTGCGCCGATGCCCCCATTATGATCTCAATCGCATTATCGCCCGTCCGGGAGCAGTTGTTTCCAGCCCTTTTCGCTGAAAAGCGGGATCAGTTCGACATCGTCGATCCAGGCGGTTCCAGCAGTGGGTTCGCTGAACCATCCGATTCGGAGGCCAACAGTGACTTCTCCAGTATCACCTGAGTAAATTGGAAAAACGATCTTCTGCCAGTCGTTGGTTCCTCTAAGTATCCTGGAAGCATTGCCAGGGAACAGACAAAGGCTTGCACCTGACGTGCCATTACCGATGTCTTTGGTCTTGATCCAGGCAGTAAGAATATATGGTGTATTCGGTTTGAGCTTTATCACCTGGTCGATGTGGGCATCATTCGGTGCAGGGCAGTCGAGCCGAAGAGACCTTTTACCAGAGCGGCTTACCTCGTCATCCCACGACATGACAGCGTCCTTCTGCCAGGCATCGAGCTTCCAACTGCCTTCTTCTTCCATCCCACCGTTAACGATGAGATTGTCTCCAGGCTGGTCCAGTGTGACCGTGAGATCACAGCCGGTGAGTTTTTCGAGCATCGAGGTCAGGTCTTTACCAGCAGCGCGGCTTATGAGCGCAGCTACGAGCTTTTGCTGGATAGGTTCGTCTATATCAGTCGAGGCCCCGAGATCAAGGCAGGTCTTGTAGTACTTGCCCCAGAATTCGTCTCCAAACTCACGTGCCAGCGTAAGCTGTACATAAGCAGAGGCAAGCTCCTGCATCTCAGCAGCGCCACGGTAGTATTTCTCCATACCAGGGAACGACTTGATTTTAGGGTCATCTTCCGGCCATTTATACCAAAGGCCAGGGACAAGCCCCTGCTCCCTCATGGCTTTAAACATCTCGTAAGCGCCGCGCATCCAATCGTCGGGTTTGACACCCTCCTGCTTCTTCTTTACCACCTCAGCTATTGTGGGGAAGCAGTTATAGTCATAGTCCATCGTCCAGTAGGCTGTCCAGGTATGACCACCGATATACCAGGGAGCGCAGATAGGCTGGAACGCATGGGCCATCTCATGATAAGCACCCATCAGGTTTCCACCGAACTTGATAGGCGGCCACTCGAACGAAGTGATTCCTCTATAGTTGTAATAAACGCCTTTACCGGCTGTGTAAGCGCCGCCGTAGCCCTGAATCCAGCTTATGATGTTTATGGAGATATCATGCGGCGGAACGAACTTCATCCGCTTCTCGTAAGTCGCATAAAACTCCTCATTGGCTGCATAGAACTCTTTCAGCTTGGTCATATACTCGGGGTATTTGCCGAGGACCGTCGGGTAGTAAAGCGGCAGCGGAGATTTGCCGTAGACAGAGTATTTGTTGGCCCAGGGGAACTTGTAGACAAGCCCCATCCAGGGCATATTCTTAGTCTCTTTCCAGGAAATAATCTTGCTGTCCTGAATAGTAAAGACCACCCGGATTCTGCCGTCTGAGCCTGTTTCTTGCCTGTGAGGGAGGTCCCTGTCTCTGATTTCCCAAGGTTCAGCGCCTTCTGGAAGGATTATCGTGACTTCGGCAGGTCCGGCGACCCAGAAGGTGTCAGTAAACCACTTTTTGTCGCTTTCCTGCAGGTAGTCGGAGTTTTTAACAGGCCAAGGGAGCGCGCCTTCGGGCCAGTCGTAGGAAAGAGTCGGGTTATCGCCAGTCTGGGTGATGTTAACGGTATACCTGAACAGTTCCCAGTCCTTGGCCAGGTCGTAAGTCATATCCGAGGCCTTGATATTCTCAGCGGTCACGGGTATGAGGATTGTTCTGACGTCTCCTGGGCGAATGGTGACATGCACGGGGCCATCAGCGGAGACATCGTAGGTGTAGGATGCCTTTGGGGCGTCGGAAGCGAACGCAGACACGCTTAGAAGCATCCACACCATCAGAAAGACTGCAAACAGAGTTAAATGGTAGCGATTCATAAAACCTTTCATGATGCTGCTCCTTTCAAGAAAGAGTGTAAAGATAAAATAGAAAAGTGTAAAGAGAAACTGCGGCTTTGGGTGCGTTCATGGAGAACAGGTAGAAAAGAGGGATTTATAATCCTAATCATTGGGTTGATTGAGATGCATAAGGGGGCTTCGGCGCAAAAATCGCGCCGAAGATTCTAAAAGTATGCGTTATAGGTTGTGCTGTTTAGCTGCGGGAAGTTTCCGCGTTATGCTTAAAACAAAGCGGCGTCGGGCCGCCGCAGTCCAAAGGATTCCTCACTCCGTATTTATGCTACCGCCAGCGGGGGTTTTTGGATGACATATCCACCGTGTACATAGGCAGGGTCAGATGGCTGCAGTCTTGCTTCATACACTGCAGGACATGTCGGGAAATCCATTTCTCAAGTTTCAGCACGGTCATCTTCCGTCTTAACCGGCCCTGCATGTCCCTGTTCAGTATGCAGGGAATCGTGTTTGTGGTGATGATTTCATCCAGGTCTGGAGTATTCAGGTTCTCACGTACCTCTGGCGATGAGTAGAAATGCGTGACGAAGAATACCACCCGGTTGGCGCCAGCATCCTTTAGAATCTTGCAGCACTGCCTGATGGTGCTTCCTGTGCGGACCATGTCATCGAAAACTATCACATCTCTGCCTTTGATACCCGAATAGGGGCATGGAGAGTCAGGATCGATAAAGCTTTCCACACTTCTTTCACCCAGGCGCTGCTTGGCAATGTACAACAGGTCTACATTAGATTTTTCGATGTGTTTATGGACTTCTGACGTGAAGACTCGCGCGCCTTTATCGGGAGCGCAGACCAAAAGTCCAGCACCGGAATGCAGGCTGGGAGTGACATCTGAGTTCAGGATGTAGTCTGCAAACACTTCAGCCGGGTTCAGGTTGAAGAAACCGGCAGGCATGATGTCGCTGAAGAGCTTTCGGACTGCTGCCGAGTGGTTATGCACCGTGATTACCGTATCAACACCTGCCAAAGCCAGAGACTGAGCGTAAAACCGGCTGGAAAACGGCTGGCCATCGAATTTCTTATAATCTGAAATATCTCTGGTGAAGTCGACTTCGCCGTGTTCGGGCCTTGGTCCCCTATCCTGCGCGCTGTAGAACAGGTCAGGCTCAACAAGGACTACTCTTTCAGCTCCGTTGTCTTTTGCAGCGCGGGCTACAAGCATGTTTCTCCAGGAAAGCTCGTTTCTGCTGAGGATGTTCGATGCAGTCGATACTACAACAATCGTTGAACCAGTCAGTTTGGAGCCGATGTGCTGCATATCTTTTTCGTCGCTGATAAACCTAGGGCAAAACTCGCTGTTTGCGTAGGTCTTGAGCGACAGAACGTCGGAAATATCGATTCGTTGGCCGCAAAATACGGCGATATCTATAGCAAAGGGGTTGTCGGATTCGGTTCCGGTAATCAGAAGCGGCGGATTACAGCTCATCTAGTCCTTTCTTCCTTATAAAGTCTCGGTTCTCTTATTATACGTCAAAATGGCTCTAAAGGGGGAGTGAAAAGTGTAAAGCGTAAAGTAGGCCGGAGTATTGCTACCCCGGCCTTTTGTTTTTACTATTTGCAGACTGGAATCAGTCTTCTTCCGGAGCGAAGCCTCTTCTCAGAGTGTTTTCCGTTACAGTCCTTGGGTCCATGAACTGCAGCAGGTAGTCCGGGCCGCCGGCTTTGGAGCCGATACCGGACATCTTCATTCCACCAAACGGCTGGCGGCCGACTATAGCACCGGTACACTTCCTGTTGATATACAGGTTGCCGACTCTGAATTGCTCTCTGGCCTTTGCGATATTTGCAGGGCTTCTGGAGAAAATACCACCTGTCAGGCAGTAGTCTACATCCATCGCAATGTCAATCGCCTCATCCAGCGTCTTTGCTTTCATAACAGCAAGCACCGGGCCGAAGATTTCTTCCTGAGCTATGACGGCATTTCTCGGGACATCAGCGAAGATGGTCGGGCCGATGAAGAATCCATTGCCCAGATGCGAGACATCCCGCTCAACCATGAGTCTAGACTCTTTCTTGCCAGCTTCGATGTAACCTTTGATTGTCTTGTATGCGTTAGAATCGATAACCGGCCCCATATAGTTGCCCGGATCTTCCGGGAAGCCGATGTGGACGCTCTTTGCAGCCTCGACAAGCCTCTTCAGGAACTGGTCATAGCAGGACTCAAGAACGATAGCTCTTGAACATGCAGAACATTTCTGGCCCTGATAGCCGAATGCGGAATGAAGCACGCCAAGGACAGCCTCATCCAGGTCGGCATCGCTGTCTACGATAATGGCGTTCTTGCCGCCCATCTCAGCAATGACCTTCTTAAGATGCTTCTGACCAGGCGAGACATCCGCAGCCAGCTTGTTGATCCGGCAGCCGATTTCCCTTGAACCCGTAAAGGCTATCATATGGATATTCGGATGCTGAACGATGTAATCACCGATCTCAGCGCCCGAACCAGGCAGGAAGTTCAGCACACCGGCAGGAAGTCCGGCACGGTTCAGGATTTCAACGAACTTCGCAGCCACTATAGGCGACTGCGAGGCAGGTTTCAGCACTACAGTGTTGCCTGTTACGATTGCCGCTGTAGACATACCGGCGCAGATAGCCATCGGGAAGTTCCAAGGCGGGATGATTACGGCGACACCCTTAGGCTGATAGAAGTAATCGTTGGTCTCGCCAGCGACCGGCCCCATTCTCCTCGGTTTCGAGAGCCTAATCATTTCCTTGGCGTAGTAGCGCAGGTAGTCTATAGTCTCACAGACGTCTGCATCTGCTTCTCTCCAGTTCTTGCCTACTTCGTAGACCTGTAAAGCGGAGAGTTCGTCGCGTTCCGCTTCCATAATATCGGCAGCCTTGAGTAGATATTCGGCTCTCTTCTCGGCCGGTACTTCTCTCCAAGACAGGAGAGCGCGGTTGGCAGCCTCTATAGCAGCCTGGGCATCGGCCTGACTGGCGGATGCGGTGCGTCCGACTACTTCATCAGGTCTGGCCGGATTGATGGAGCGGATTTCTTTCTCTGTTTTGACTTCCTTGCCATCGATAATAAGCGGATAATACTGACCCAACTGGGCTTTGACCTTTGCAAGAGCCTGTTTCATCAACTCCTGATGGTCTGCTTTTGAGAAGTCTCGCTCTGCAAGGTTCGGGAATGCAAGCTTGTCCTGGTCGAATGTATGCACAGGCTCAGCGGTCTTGCCGATTTCCTCAGGATTGCGGAGAAGCTCCTCGGGAGATATACCTTCAGCGAATCCCTGTCTGAGGAATGATTCGTTTGCGGTGTTTTCGAGCAGTCTGCGGACCAGGTAAGCCATACCCGGAATCAACTCACCGAACGGAGCGTAAATCCTGAGCCTCTGGCCCTGTTCTATGACGGCCTGCTTGAGTGGGTCGCCCATTCCGTAGAGCATCTGGAACTCGATTGCGTTCTTGGGAAGGCCAAGCTCTTCTGACTTGGCGATTACATAAGCAATGCTGCGGATATTGTGCGATGCTATGGCCAGATCGACGTGTGGATAAGCCTCAAGGAGCATGCTGACACAGCGCTCGAAGCAGGCATCGGTCTCATGCTTCTCTGTCCAGACCGGGATCGGCCAATGGCGCTGTCTGGCGATGACTGTTTCGTAGTCCCAGTAAGCGCCTTTAACGAGCCTTACCGTGATGGGAGTGCCGCGCTCTTTGACCAGGTCGATAAGTTCCTTGACATCTTTCTCGCAGTCCTTCAGGTAGGCCTGGAGAACGATACCGATATCTTTCCAGTCTTTATACTCAGGCTCCATGATGATCTCGCGGAAGATCTTGAGCGTGGTGTCCTTGATGGCGTAGTGTTCCATGTCTATGTGGACGAAGACGCCAAGCTCTTTAGCGAGGCTCAGTACCGGGCGCAGTTTTTCTTTGACGGCTGCAGCGGTCTTTTCAGGAGCGGCAGGCTCGAACTGAGAATAAAGCGCAGAAAGCTTGATGGAAACGTTGACCTTAGGTATCGGCTTTCCGGCGGCGGTATCGAGGAGCGGATTGTCTTTCCATCGCTTGGCCTGTTCAGCCATACCCTTGATCAGTTCCAAATACTGATCTCTATAGAGTTCTCCCTCTTCCTCGCTTACCGTGACCTCACCGAGGATATCCATGGTAAAGGCCATGTTCTGTTTGCGAAGTTTTTCGATGACATCGGATGCTTCTTTTACGTTGGAGCCGGTGATGAACTTTTTAGCCATCCCTTCGGTCTTGCCTTTTACGACTCCTGCGGCGACGCGGCTGGTAAGCCCTGAAGAAGCAGCAATGTTAATGCCCCACTGGCCGAGCACTGGAAAGTCGGTCAGGTACTCCTGTAGATGCCGCATGATATCTTCGGAGGTTTTGAGCATAGGGAGGACATCGACGAAACGGAAGAGCTGGACTTTCATGTCCTCGTCTTTCATCGCCCAGTCCATCATCCGCGCGTCGAGGTCTGCGTGGAAGAACCCTTTCTTCTGCTGAGAAACACGGTCGAAAATCTGTCGACCGATTTGTTTGGTTTTCTCTTCCACGCTTGAAACTGTAGTAGCCACTGGTGGTTCCTCCTGTCTATTAGGGAAGGGCGGCGCTCGGAAGCAAGCGGCTGACTCGGGTTATAGACGAGATCAAAGAGGAGTGCAAAAAGGCACTCCGACCGGTTGGCCGGCAGCAATAAAACAACACCTGGAAATTAAACACAATCAACCAGATAGACCCGGCAGTTTTTCTGTAAGGAATGCTCGAAAACTAATGAAATGAATACCAAAGGAGGGATGATTTCCAGTTCTCTCTCCGGTTTTTCTTAATTTAGCATTCTCAACGAGAAAAAAGCTGCCATACGTGGAACTGACTATGGTAATTGGTGTTGTATTCGGCGAAAACTTGTGCTGCCAGTTTATTCCTGACGGAAACTGATCGTCTTTTCAATCGATTGGCAGAGTACGGCTTCGCTCACTTACGTTATCGGCTCGCCCCACCTCCTGTTTAGCAGATAACAATGGAATACCCCGGCCTTCTCCGTTGACGGCCAAGGGAAAACAAGCAGCAGACAGCTTGGTCGGCTGCTGATGAGTCAATTAATATATTATACCCATTGGGCTAGAACTGCAATATGGGAATAAAAAGTTTTGAAAGGTAAAAAGCCCGGAAGGGTGTTATTCTTACCGGGCTATGGATGCAATTGTTATTAAGAGTATTTATGATTAGCTTTTCTTTTTACTTCTAACCATTGCCAAGCCAGCAGGAACCAGTCCAAAGGCAAGGGCTGCGAAGGAGGATGGTTTGGCGGCGTACATAAAACAAGGGGCCTTAAAAGGCCCCATTGAGTCAAAAGCTGGAATTACTTCCTTCTTCTTCGGAAAGCCAGCAGACCTACCAGACCAGAACTGAGAACAGCGAATGTGCCAGGCTCTGGAACAGGTTCACAATAAACAGCTATAGCCAAATGCCTACCATCCAATGTAGTAGGAGTGACATTGGCAAACTTTGCTGGCGGACCCCACTGTGCCTGATATACCGTGGCGTCGGTGGAACCAATACCACCAGAGTCAGCCGTAAGTATACCGATTTGCGGAGAGCTGAAATAGAACCTCAGGAATAAATCCTGCGTCGGAGTGTTGTAGAAAGGATTGGTTGTAGGATCTGTTCCCAGGTCAAAACGGACAAGACCGTTGGTTCCCGGTACTAAGTTGTACGAATACATAGGTGAAGAGGTATCCTGGTTAAGAGATGTATCCAGCGATATAATCCCACCACCATACATACCTTCCGGGCAATAATAACCAACCTCAATGGCCGTGATATGTGCTACATAATCAAGGTGGATGAACTCACCATAGCACTGGCCAGCTGGACTGTAATAGGCCTCGCTGGACAGGTTCAAGGTGTTATCGTAGACCTTGACCTGCGCTAATGTCGGAACTGCGAGGATGCTTACCAGTACGAGTACCAGTAAAACACTTTTCGGTTTGAACATCTTTTACCTCCTGTCGTATTATCTAAAGGTGCTTTCGAAATACTCAGTTGTTCTTTGTTCAATATTTCGATAGCCTGTTAGATTCAAGGGGCGTCTTCAATACCCAGGCATATTGCCTGTGGTGCCTCGGAATGCATCCATGAACACAAACATATGACGCAAACCTAACCTAACTTTTGTTGATAGCCGCTGTAATTAAGTGTATGCGATAATTTATCTAAGAGTTATTCAAGCTAAAGTTCGCGTTAACCTGACATCAGTGATGGACTACGTATAATGATGAATATAGATCGTGTATGTAAGACTAAATATATTGGATATTAGCATGAAACATCATCATTTGTAAGCTGGTATTAATACCAGGTTTTATACACTACCTTAATATTAGACCCTCCAGATGAACACAGCCTTCAAGTATTTTAAGGTTCTGCCAGTGATTTTTTCTGCATATACTTCAATTTCACCGATTACTTACCTTAGCACATGACTTAATGTGCGACATGGCCGGTTATTCAATTAATAAATAACTGCTGAACTACGGGAGATACTGCGGGGGTTATGGCTTGGTATCAATATATATGATGTACAGAATATGTTAACTGTACGTTCATTATGCACATGTGTAAGGCTGCTTGTCAAGTAGTATTTTGCAGGTTTGGGATTGGGAATTACTCGGTTGACTCTGCGGGAAACTGGTGCTTCGGGCTAAATTGCAAATTTAGCCCGAGGTTAACTCCGGGCTTCTCCGGGCTAAATTGCAAATTTAGCCCGAGGTTAGAATTTAGCCCGAGATTGGGAGCCCGAGGTTAGCAAGAGTTGGGTCTGAGGTTGGCAGGGGGTATCTGCTAGATGTTGAATTTTTCTCTTTTTATGGTTTGGTTGCCTTTGTGCCACTTTGCCAAGTGCTCCCGATGGGTCTTCAGGCAGGCTCCGGGGTTGAAATACCGGTCGTAGAACTCCAAATCAAGATGATGGGCCTGAAGGTAGGTTTGCACGTATATGCTGGGGACTGTTCCTGGGAACTTGCCAAACTGGTCATAGATATACTGAGCCTGCAGGGCAACACATTCCTTGAATTCTTCACTGTGGATCATAGCACTGCCTCGGACTATACCGCTGGTTATCCACATTCCAGAGGTTTCCGGGTTGAACGGGCCTCCCAGGCCGAATTTTCTCTCCGCAACTGCTTCGACAGCCGACCTCATATCAGGATAATACGGCGGACAGAAGCCTTCCATCACTCCAGCCAGACCTGTAGGATTAGGCAGGGGCCAGCGGTCATCCTCATCATAACGGAAACCAAGCCCAGACATCCTGTCATCACCGCTTGCGCCAAGTATCGCAAACGGATTAAGCCCGTTAAACATCCATCCGCCAAGCCCGACAGCCTGCAGCATCAAAGAGCCAGCGTAACAGGCCGCAGCAAGCTCCACAGTAAGCTCTCCGAGGCTCCACATCTCGATGAAAGTCAGAGGAATCGGATTATCCACATCAGCAAGATGACTGAAACGTTCGATACCGGGAATCTTCTGGTCCGTGGTGTCATCGTATATCACGTAACCGTTCTGAAGGTAGTAGCATAGGTTCAAAAGCATATGCTGGGCCAAATCACCAACAGGAATCACCAGCATGGAACCTTCTATGTTGGCAATCCAAAGGTTATGCCCCTCTATAAACGGTTCTTCCCTTGGAATGTTGAGCCTGTGGTCTGAAATCTTTCTGATACACGATCTGTGAGCCTCCAGAACAGCCTGGATGTCCACAAATCCGTCTTCGTTTCGTTCTACCCTGGCAGGAGCGTCTCTGGTATCGACAAAATAAGTGCCTGTATCATCCGTAAAGAAGACCTGACTGGTCTCAAAACCTGCAGAAGATGGGAAAGTCCGGCCTCCGGCAGCACCGGCGTAGTTTGGGAAGAAAGGCGCATACTTGGGATTGTGCATGATGGCGTAGTGCCACCCCGTGTTGCCGGAAACAGCAGCCAGGACAAGCAGCTTCTCAGTATCGGAAAGCGGCAGCGGTTCCTGTCTCGATGTAAACTGGAGCGGACCGTTTTTAACAGCGGCGCCCATAGCAAACCGGCGAGACCGGCGGCCAAAAATAGCATCAACCAGCTTGATATCGAGAATTTCCTGCAGGTTCTGAGAGACTGTCTCCTTATACACGGCAAACCTCCTGATATGTTGATTATCATCGTCAGGAGGGATTTACCCAAGTTTAAGACTAACAGCGCAGATTAGAGGTTTTTCTCGGTACGGGCCAGACTGAGCCGAATTGATTTACCCAAACGTACTGATGCAGCAAGCACCGGCAGAACCAGCACCAAGCCAGCAGCAGACAGCGTGCGGACAAGTTCCCGCCGAGCGAGGTCGGCATAAGCAGAGCCAGAGGAAACGTAACCTGTGCCGGAGATGATGAAAGAAGCGGAAAGAACAAGCGTCACAGTAAGCCAGGTATAAGTGAGCGACTTCCGAAGCACCGGATGAGCAGATGAGAGGCTTCGGTTGACACGTCCCGCAAGGACCATAGCAAGGATTGCGCTAGAAATCCCGATAATCGTCAGAATGCGAGCAGGGCCGAGCTTCGCAATCACCCAAGCGACCAATGCCAGCACAACCAGACTTAACAGGTGTTGAATGACCTTTCGGTTTTTCTTGTTTCGAGTGGGCCTTCGTATGATAGTGTTTTTACGTAGTGTTTTTGGTCGCTCCAGCGTTTGCAATAGCGGTAAACTCCTGCAGCAGGTGACAATTTTACTCCCCTTCGACAACGACGGGGCAATGTCCTCCGGGAAATTTATATTTTGGAGTGCGGTGTCGAGTTTGCCGCACTCCAAATGAGGTTTATTTGTTTTTGTAGCTGATGTGATATGGTGTTCTGGCAGATGCAGTTATTGTCAGTTTGCCATCGCTGACCTTGTAACTACCGCCTTCTGAACCGCGAAGTCTTGTAACCTGTATCTTTTTGGAATCAGTCCAGGACTCAGGCAGGTCCACCGTAATCTTCGCATCCTTTCTTGAATAAACGGCTATGCGGCCATCCGGGATGGGGATCATGGTAGCAAAATTCGACGCAACCAGGATGCCATCGCGGACAATCTTGTAGGTCAACTTGCTTCGGTCGACCTCAACATAAGTGTTGCGGTTGTAGGTTACTCGCTCTATTGTGCCGTTCTTCTCATAGGCGGATATCTCACGGTTTGCCAGACTGGCCCAAGGGAGAGTCACGAGATAATAAAGGTCCATGATCTGCTCATCTGTGGTTGACCTATTGAAATCAGCGCTGAAGGTCCAGCCTGAGAGGAACAGGTTAAGCAGCCGATCATCTGTAGTTGGGCTGCTTCCCGCGGTAATCTTGCCGTGGTAAATCATAGGAACAAGCGGAATGCTCTCTTCAGCCGACCAGATTGGGACAGGTCTAGACTCAACCTGCCAGTAATGGCTGATTCTGCTGGTAAACGGCGCTGTGAGCACTTCAGCAGTAACATCCACACCCAGTTTATTGAACGAATTAACCATAGCAAGTTTAGCGGCGATATTCTTGTTCCTGCCAGCTTTTACTTTAGGGTTGAAGTCTATCCTGTCAGGATCGTCAGTGAATACATCCAGGTGGATCGTGTCTTTGATTCCGAGCATATCCACCGTCTTCTTAGCCCGCTGGGCGGCTTGTTTTTCATACGCCGCAGGACTGATGACGTAAGCCTGGCCGCCTGCCCAGACTCCTCCTTTGGCAAGTTCACCATCCTGATCTACTGCGATAATGGCCGGATCCCATGCTGGGCTGTCCATATAAGCATCATGGAAGTTATCGTGAACACTGACAATGGCGTTCTGGAGCTTGCCAAGCTCAATGGTGGTCTTTAACTGGTCTAGTGTGCCGACCCTTGGATTGATGACCGACGTGTCAGGATAACCTGTGTCATGTCCATTATGCTGCCAGCCAATCAGATAGACGACCTGTCTGGCGCCGCCAGTAAGGCGGTTGACCCGCTGAATCATATCTCGAGCTTCGGAGAACATAATCCACTGCGGCTCTTTGGGACTATCGAGGAGAATCTTATAAATAAAGCTGCCTGAATAAAGGCTGTTGATATTCCTTGGAATCGTGTCCCTGACAACTGCAGCTCCGGCAGTCCAGTCGATCTCTTTATCTTTATCAGCGTTTAGAATGGTAACACTGCAGGATGAGTCTTGCTGCACAAGGAACTGAAGCTCTGGTTTTTGAGTAATGGGCCTGCGCACGAACTCGACAATAATCGTCCCGCACTTAGGGTCTGGTCTGATCTGGGAAATCATTTGATCGTCATACGAAGTAAGCGAAACAAGGCCGAGCATTTTACTGTGATAGGCCATAGCGATAGGAATTATTTCGAACCAGTCTACTTTATGCAGGTGTTCGATAGGGTCTGACTTTTCTATATCCACCAGCCGTCCAGAACGTGTAGGCAGCGCAAGCTTCGCGCCGGATTGAGCAGCAAAAGCAGTGATAAGCGGCAGTTTGATGGATGCAATGCGAACAGGGTCTGTTTCCTTCAGCAATCTGGAGGTAACAGTCAGCCGATTACCTGCAACAGAAAACACCAGTTCGAACTCTGCAGCAGGTTTTTCTTTCCATAAGAGCCGGCAAGCATAGGTACCAGCTCCACCAGCGGCGCTCAGAGCACATTCCAACCTTGCAGCTTCGTCAAGAGATGATTTATACATATCTGACTCAGCATCATAGAAGATAACTTCCGGCCCGATTCGGTCAGGAGAGCCATAGAGTACTTCCTTGGTAGCAACAGACCTGTACGCAACGACAATAGGGCGTGCAGGATCGAGATCCACCTCAATTACAGGTGAACTCAGTTTTGTAACTTTTTGCACAATCATTCCTTCTCCTAGTACAACCGAACAGGCTGTACACAACAACAGGGTGCATAGTAATCTAATTACAGCTTCGCTACCAAGCACAACAATGCCTCCAGAACCGCACTATTTTATTCTTCAGACTGTTTTATTTACTTCCACGTTCCATTTATCGGTATTACAGAGACTGAAGGCAATGCTTTATCCGTATTGGGCTGAATAACGAGGGGGTAAACTCAATATGGGAGCACTTAAATGGCGGAAGACAGATTATCGACAACAGATATCAAAGGGCTTATATCGTTTGGGATACTGCTTGCAGCATTCATCTACCTTGCAATCAGATTCATCGATGCAATTGCAGGGGTACTTATCGTATTTGGCATAGTACTGCTTGCAGCATTGGTATTGAACCCAATCGTGTCATGGGCTGAACAACACAAGGTACCAAGAGTTTTATCTACTATCATACTTGCACTGTTGTTGATTGGGTTTCTGGTGCTTCTGGGGTTCCTGATAATCCCACCTGCAGTAAGCCAGTTTACTCAACTGATTACTGAGATTCCGGTATACCTCGATAATATGCGGTCATGGGCAAATGACCGGTTCCCAAACATTGCAAGTAGAATACCTGCATCCGGAGAAACGCTCGTTCAGGAGACAATTCAACGGATAGTCCCTCTTCTAGGAGGTATACTCGGGTATGCAGCCAGTTTTGCCAACCTGATAGTCACAGCATTTCTGATATTCCTTGCAACTATCTATGTGCTGACTAATCCCCTGCCCCTACTACAAGGTTTTATTGCTCTATTTCCTCAGAAAAGACGGGAGAAAGTGATAAATGCCACTCAACGGCTTTCCCGGCAGATGCTTTCATGGGCTTATGGCACGTTAATCAGCATGTTTTTAGTGTTTGGTATGACATGGCTGGCACTATCGATAATCGGCGTAGAAGCTGCGTTTCTATTTGCGTTGATAGCAGGCGTATTTGAGGCAGTTCCGACGGTTGGGCCAATAATTGCAGCAATACCGCCAACATTGATAGCTCTGGGAGAAGATCCCATACTCGCGCTATGGGTTGTAATAGCCTACGTCGTGATTCAACAGGTAGAAAGTCAACTGATTTTCCCTCTTGTAATGTCCGGTCAGGTCGAGCTGCATCCGGTATCGATAATCTTTGCAGTGCTTGTGATGGGAGGACTGTTTGGGATTATCGGAATATTTCTTGCCGTGCCGGCGGCAATGCTGGTCAAGGTGCTGGTTTATGTATTCTATATAGAGCCTCGAAACCAGGGCGAAGAGAAAAGCATCGAGCACGGCGCAGAAGAGATGGTTATATGGCAAAATGGCGCAGACTCCAAAGAAGACCAACACTAAGGTCTTAAGCCGGTCAGGAAGTAGTTTCCTGGAAAGCAACTGCCGGGTATGTAGAAGGTAATAACCTGAGTTGAGTTTCCAGTGTAAAAACAAGCGAATAGTTCCATTAACCAACCATTGAAACTCAGATGATTGTGGTTGGGCTAATGGATTGTGACCGAATAGTTTGGCATCGACAGGCGGTCATCCGCCGGATTATTGGAGATTACAGATGGCAGAATGGCGTGCATTATCACCTGAAGAACTAAGACACAGGTGTGATCCGGACTGTCTGGGTTTTGAGTCCACGGAAGAAATTGAAGGTATTGAGGGTACCGTTGGGCAGGAGAGAGCCGTAGCAGCAATCGAGTTTGGCCTGGGCATCCGAACACATGGGTTCAATATGTTTGTTGCAGGAAGGACCGGGACTGGTAAAAATACCAGTATCAAGGAATTCGTGAATGAGCGTGCAAAGAACGAACCGGTACCCAGTGATTGGGTTTATGTATATAACTTCGATGATCCTCTCCGCCCATTAGCAATAAAGTTGGCCTCTGGACGTGCGGATGAGTTCGCCGAAGATATGGACAGACTGATAAAAGCGGTCAGACTGGAATTGCCCAGAGCTTTTGAAAGCGAGAACTACGAAAAACGCAAAGCTGAAACAATACAGAATATCCAAAAAAAGCGTGATGATATATTCTCGCAGCTACAGCAGGAGGCTTCTTCACTTGGTTTCTCCATTGAAATGACCCCTATTGGAATCGTCACAGTGCCGATGGCTGATGGCAAACCCATAGGGCGGGATGAGTTCGAGCAATTACCGGAGAGTGATAAACAGCAGATTAAGGAAAGGAGCAATGCGCTTGAGAAGAGCATAAACCAGTCAATATCCAAGGTCCGTCAGCTTGAGAAGGAGGCTCAGGACCGGGTAAAGGAACTGGATAGAGAGATAGCGCTTTATGCAGTGGGACATCTGCTCGAGGACATCCGACACAAGTATATGGCTTGTCTTCCTGAAGAGGAATGTCAGGCAATACTGGACTATCTGCAGAAGGTACAGGATGACATAGTAGACCACGTTGAGGATTTCAGGGAAACCGAGAAAAGGCAGGGCGCAATACCCATACCAGGATTTGCTGAAGCTGCAGAAGCTTCATTCGATAAGTATAAGGTCAATGTATTTGTAAGTAACAAGGAAACTACCGGAGCGCCGGTGGTGGTAGAAAACAATCCGAACTACTACAATCTGCTGGGAAAGGTTGAGTATAGGGCGAGGTTCGGTATGATGACTACCGACCACAATATGATCCGCGCAGGAGCTATTCACAAGGCAAACGGAGGCTATCTTATAGTACAAGCACTGGATGTGCTTCTGCATCCATTTGCCTGGGATGGGCTTAAACGGACTCTGCGCTCAAGAGAAGCCAAAGTAGAGAATATCACTGAGCAATATGGACTTGTGCCTGCCGTAACACCTAAACCGGAGCCTATTCCGCTGAATGTGAAGGTGATACTTGTGGGCAGCCCTTACATCTACTACCTGCTTTACCATCTGGATGAAGATTTCCAGAAGCTGTTTAAGGTAAAGGCGGACTTTGATATTGA
Organism: Armatimonadota bacterium; assembly: GCA_029551395.1. Lineage (GTDB taxonomy): Bacteria > Armatimonadota > UBA5829 > UBA5829 > DTLH01 > JAKPFN01. Next base: position 25,167 of record JAKPFN010000101.1, read on the forward strand.
AATGAACCGGACCGACCTCCACATAGAGCAGTATGCGAGGTTCATCAGCAAACAGTGCAGAGAGAAAGGGTTAAAACACTTCCACAAATCTGCTGTTGCCAAGATTGTAGAGCAAGGCTCAAGGATGATTGAGGACAAAGACCGGATATCCACTAGATTCCTCGATGTATCCGACCTGGTATCTGAGTCAAGTTACTGGGCAAGCCAGAACGGCAACCATCTGGTCATGGCTGAAGATGTAGAAAAGGCGCTTGAGCAAAAGGAATACCGCTCAAGGATGATAGAGGACAAGATCCAGGAACTGATAGAAGAAGGCGTGATAATGATAGACACTGACCGGAGTGTGACAGGTCAGGCGAATGGACTGTCTATCTATTCTCTTGGCGATTACACATTCGGGCGGCCGTCAAGGATTACCTGCCGGACAGCGATAGGCAGAGGCGGTATCATAGACATCCAAAGAGAGACGGAAATGGGTGGAAAAATCCACAGCAAGGGAGTTATGATTCTGAATGGATATCTGACCGGGCAGTATGCTCAGGACAAACCGCTTGTATTATCTGCAACGATAGCGTTTGAGCAGCTTTATGAGGAAGTAGATGGTGATTCTGCGTCCAGCACAGAGCTTTATACACTGCTTTCGAGCCTGTCAGGCCTGCCAATCAAGCAGGGGATAGCGATTACCGGTTCAGTTAACCAGCGGGGAGAGATTCAGCCCATCGGAGGAGTCAACCGGAAGATAGAAGGGTTTTATGAGGTCTGCAAGGCCAAGGGACTGGATGGTTCTCAGGGGGTTATCATCCCTCACCAGAATGTCAGACATCTGATGCTCAAGGAAGAGGTAATCCAGGCGGTGCGTGATGGTAAGTTCAATATCTGGGCTATTAAGACTATAGATGAAGGGATAGAAATCCTGACCGGTGTGCCTGCAGGTACACGTTCGGACGATGGAAGCTATCCAGAGGGCACGGTCCATTATCTGGTCGACAAGCGTTTGAAGGAGATGGCCGACAAGGTGAGAGAGTTCGGTACTACAGACGGCTACATGCCTAAAGAAAGGAAAGAGGCCATTCGGGCGTCCATGTCCCATGAGGGATAGGACGTATGACCGTCATTCTGAACTTATTTCAGTGTCTATGAGATAACCGTCACCCTGAGCTTGTCTCAGGGTTTCATACTTGCCAGGAGATGCCGAATCAAGTTCGGCATGACGGAGCGAACGTCACCCTGAACTCGTTTCAGGGTCTAAATCAGATGCTGAATCGAGTTCAGGGTGACGTGTTAATCGAGTTCAGCATGATGTGTTTATCAAGCTCGGCATGACGAGTTGAGTTCAGCATAGATTGGGATTACAAATCCCACCATAGAAGAAGGGCCGGGATTGCAAATCCCAGCCCAGAAGAGGTTCCAGCCAAGAGGAAAACAGCATACTGACCTATTCAGACTGGCAAGCGTAAGTTTCTACCATTTTCTTTGCTGTATTATAAATGGCTTCTTTAAGCTCAACCGGTTCTAGCACCTCAGCATCTGCTCCCCAACTGAGTATCCAAAATCCAATTTCCTCAGTCCCTACTACCTGAACGGAGAAAATGACGCTTCCATCGGGTAGTTCTTCAATCTGCTGAGTAGGATGGTGTTTGCCTTCTTTAATAATTCGGGAAACTCGCGGTGAAAACCAGACTTTGACAAGCTGTTCTTCGCCGCCAGTCCACATTTCCCAGCTTTTGGCATAAAAAGAATCGACGGAAAAATCGCTTGGCACTTGAAATACCGTTCCGGAATCCTCAGCCTTTATAATACGCACCAGCTTCAGTTGGATGACCTTGTTATGAGAATGGGAATGGGCAACAAGATACCAGTTATGCCTGCGGAAGACCAGAGCGTAGGGATCTATGGTGAGCGTCTTGGTCTCACCACTGTGATGCGAGCAGTATACAACGGACAATCTCTTGTTATGCTCAATTGCACCGGCTATGCAAGTTACAATCTCGCTGTTACAGTCGGTGTCTGAGAGTGAAGGAGTGAAGATTGAATGTCTTGCAACAGCCGATTGGACGGACTGCAGAGTGTCTCCAGTCAGAGCGGATTCTATCTTCTTCCAAGCGGAAAGAGCATACTCCGAAAAGGGGCCGGACTTGTTGACTGGTCCTGATGTAAGCGATAACCGAACAGAGAGGACTTCTTTTGGGGTGAGGTCGATTTTAGAAGGTATCGCACGGTCGGCGATGTAGTAGCCACCTTGTTCGCAGAACACCTGGACGTGAAGTTCCTCACCCAGCGACTCAAGATATCTATAAACAGTGCGTTCTGAGCGGCCTAATTCCTGCGCCAACTGGCTAATACTAAGCCCCGGCTGCTCACGCAGTAGATCGATCATCTGAAGAAGTAAAACCGACTTAGGCATAACAACCCCCCAAGCTACAGGTTTTCCTGTACTGCGACATAATCCAGAAGCCTGAATAGATTACTGGTGATCCTGAAAAAGCAGGACTACTGACCGGCAGTAGAGAACCGACAGGCAGTTTGTATATATTCTTAACAAGTGGAGGTGGGAATTCCTCCTCGAAATTTGTGAAAATCCATCATTTTCGAGGAAATTTCACTCGGTCGGTGGCATACATCTTTAGCAGGAACAGAATATTCAGCAGGAAAACGATATGATGCTGGTTCAAATCACTTATACATCCAAGTGATAAGGCAGCCAATGTTAAGAGTGATAACAAAAACAGGCGTCAAGCAGTGGTAAAACTTGACGGAACAATTGCATAGTTAAATGCCCCTCCAGGGCGAGTCCAATGGAGGGGCAAAACGATACTACACTTGAGCAAGAAGGCAACGATGACTACTTGCGTCTGCGGGCTGTATAGCCCACTACACCAATAAGTCCGGTAGACAGTGCAAGCAAACTACCAGGCTCTGGTACAGGAGGTATAGTGCTTCGGTCGAACTAGGTTGGCGCTCCATCTTCCTTGGTAGTGCCAATCCAGCGTTGTGTTGCGCTTCCAGGCTGACAGGGATCTACAGCAGCGACATGACACACGAAACCAGCAGAACCGTCTGATGGCCCGCCTTTGTTGGCTGACGCAGTCTGGTTCGACCTGTATTTGAACGTAAAGGTCTGATTAGGCGCCAGCGCTGGCGGTGTAAAGTATTTATACTGCTGATCGGCGATTTGGAACATCTCAAAACCGTTTGTGGTCCACTGCCAACCGTCTGGAATCATCAGAATCTCATCGGGAGCGGGTAGATTGAATGGCTCAAGTGTCCAGACAATTACATCGTACCCATTAGTGCTGTCTCCGGCATACCCTGAAAGATTATACAGTACCAGAGTATATTCGTTGCCGACTTTGCTGTAATCAACAGCAGTCAATCCCATAGTTTGGACAGCATTCCATGACTGCCCAAACACGCTTCCGCAAGCTAATGCAAGCAGAAACAAACAAATAAAGAACCTTCTTGTAATCACGTAGTACCCCCCTTATCTCTGTCGAGCAAAATCTCGTTAGACAGATGAATGAGAGGCGTAACAGGAGGCTTGACCTTGCCCGATTAGCCTCTTGATTTAACTGAATGCACCATATAATGACATTATACAGCTAAATATACTGAAATTAGCGGCAAATTATGTGCCATACAGGTGTACAGACAAAAATCAGGTATTAATACCAGGTAGGAAAAGCATATAAAGAGGGCTGCACTAAGGTAATTCGCTGTATTGACTGTGATTATATTATGATATAGAATATATTGTTTGCTTGGTTAAGTCAATGACATGGTCTGAGTAAACCATAAAAAAAGACGCCGAGTTCTCGAAAGGGAAGCGGAGGAACCAGTAAGTTAGGGGCGAATCTCTGCAAGCGGTAGAGAGGGGCTGTATCCCGGTCCCAGTCCGTCAGCTAACTTCGCAGGCGAGGCAGGGAGAACGGACGCTTGTGTGCGTCCGAGCTTTATCGCCGAGGCACGTGCCCGGCGTTTCGCGTTTTTATATCTGTAATATGAACTCTGCAGTGTTCTGCTTCGTCAAACACATTACAGGCTGAATGCCAACAGCAGCAGGCAGCTGTACAACATTGTAAACTCGCTTTCCGTTGCAACAGTCAAATTCCTCGGCAATACTGATAAAATCCTGGTGATACACATACACCAGAGGTTCGTAATATATTGATGTGAATTTCACAAGAACAATTCCGTTGGAGGTGTTTATATGGATCAACCTAAATTCTGCGTACTTGGAGCCGGACACGGAGGCACGGCTATGGCCGGTCACCTGTCCAGTATGGGATTCGATGTCAGTTTATATAACAGAGGTTCCGCGAGGATTGATCCGATTGTGGCTGAGGGCGGAATAGATATCATCACTGATTCGCCAGACCAGATACCTCACGGATTCATGCAGATAAAACTGGCTACAACCGATATAGCAAAAGCCATAAAAGGAAGAGATATCCTGATGATTGTGGTTCCGGCGACCGGGCACAGGTTTATGGCCGAACAGCTTGCGCCTCATCTGGTAGATGGGCAGGTTATAGTGCTTAATCCCGGCAGGACATTTGGAGCGCTGGAGGTTCTTCAGACCATCCGAAGCCTTGGCTGTAAGGCGGATGTGGTGGTAGCTGAAGCGCAAACGTTCATCTATGCCAGCCGGTCCACTAATCCTGCTCAAACCAAGATATTCAGGATTAAAAACAGCATTCCGGTGGCAGCTCTGCCAGCACATAGAACACCTGAGATAGTAAAACTGCTTCGTACAGCTTTTCCTCAGTTTGTGCCGGGAGATAATGTTATGAAGACCAGCCTGGATAACATCGGGGCTATCTTCCATCCGGCTGTAACAGTGCTGAACGCTGCTCGAATCGAAAGCACCAACGGGAATTTCGACTACTACACCGAAGGAATAACTGCATCGGTAGCGTTGATACTTGAAAAAATGGACAAAGAACGTGTCACGGTGGCTGAAGGGCTTGGATTCCGGGCTATGTCTGCCAGAGAATGGCTGTATGTTGCCTACGACGCTGCCGGACGGACGCTGCACGAGGCCATGCGCGCAAACCGAGGTTACGATGGCATCAAAGCCCCTAAAACCGTGTTTACGCGGTACATTACAGAAGATATCCCGATGAGCCTGGTGCCGATAGCCTCGCTCGGCCGGATGATTGGATGTCCTACTCCTGTGATAGAGTCGATAATCATGCTAGGTTCAATCCTGCATGAGAGAGACTACTGGGAAGAAGGCAGAACGGTAGAGAAACTGGGGCTTGCAGGGCTTACGCTGAAGCAAATACGGCGGTTGATTTTAGATGGAGAGCTTGAACCGGATAAACCGGCAGCAGCCAGCACGTAAGGAGACTGTTATGCAGAAAAAGATCGTGGCCGGAGCGATAGGTAATGATGTTCATGTAGCCGGAGTGCTGGGATTTCTTCGCGTAGCGGAAAGCCTGGGATATGAGACGGTGTTTCTCGGCCCTGCGGTGCCTGTCGAAGAGTTCATCGAGGCCATAGAGAAACATCAGCCGGAGATAGTTGGGGTAAGCTACAGGCTGACTCCCGAAGTTGCGCCAAGGCTCGTAGAGGAACTGCATAACCTACTGAAAGAACGAAAACTGCTTGGCAGGAGGTTCGTATTCGGCGGGACGGCTCCAGTCTGCAGGGCTGTCGAGCCATCCGGACTGTTCGAGCGTGCATTCACCGGGCTTGAGCCGATGGAGGATGTTGCGTCTTATCTGTCTGGCAGGCTCAACGATGCCGGTGAGCGACGTTTTGCAGAAACGCAGATAGAACGGATGCAGCAAAAGCAGCCTTATCCAATGCTCAGGCATCATTTCGGCCTTCCAAGCCTTCAGGAAACGATAGATGGGGTCAAAAAGATTGCTGAGTCCGAAGTGCTGGATGTAATATCTATTGCTCCAGACCAGAATGCCCAGGAATCGTTTTTCCGGCCTGAAGAGATGAAACCTGAGCTTGATGGAGCAGGCGGAGTCCCTGTCAGAACAGCAGATGACCTTCGGGCGATATATAAGGCCAGCCGATGCGGGAATTTCCCTCTTCTCAGAATCTACAGCGGGACAAGAGACCTCGTTAAGTGGGCTGAACTTGCCAGAGATACCATCAACAACGCCTGGGGAGCTATCCCGCTCTGCTGGTATAGCACTCTGGATGGCCGGTCTACCCGTCCGGTAACGGAAGCTGTGGCAGAAAACCAGGCTGCTATGAAGTGGTATGCCGAACATGGAATACCTGTCGAGGTAAACGAAGCGCACCACTGGAGTCTTCGGGATGCACACGATGCCTTAGCCGTTGCCATGGCGTATCTTGCCGCATACAATGCAAAGGCTATGGGCGTCCGCTACTACATTGCCCAGTATATGTTCAACACTCCTCCGACTACTTATGGGGCAATGGACCTTGCCAAGATGCTAGCAAAGGCAGAGTTGATAGAAAGCCTGCACGATGAGAATTTCATCTCCATGCGGCAGGTTAGAGCAGGACTTTTGTCGCTTTCGCCAGATATGGAGATGGCAAAGGGCCAACTGGCAGCTTCGGCGGTGCTTGCGCTTGGATTGAAGCCGCATATCATCCATGTAGTCGGATATACAGAGGGTGACCACGCTGCAACGGCTGATGAGGTCATCGAAAGCTGCAAGATTGTCCGTGGTGTGCTGAAAAATTGCCTGTTCGGGATGCCGGATGCTGTGAAAGACGAGCGAGTGACTGCGCGGAAAGATGAGCTTGTAGAAGAGGCAAAACAGATTGTCGAGTCTATAAAGAGCCTTGGCGACGGATCTGGTGACCCGCTGACCTCGCCTGAGATAATCTCTAGCGCGATGAAAATCGGGATTCTGGATGCGCCGCAGCTTGCTGGAAACCCGGAGATAGCCGGAAGAATCAAAACGGCCTGCATCAATGGCGCAATCTATGCAATTCATCCAGAAGATAAAACGCCGCTTGCTGAGTCTGACCGACTTCGGATGTGCCTGCCCGGCAGTTAACAGGCGCTATCGAGGAACCGGTTTATTGCTTCTGCGACAGCATCAGGTTTTTCTTCATGTGGGCAGTGTCCGCAGTTCGGGAGTTGGTGGAATATGGCTGTCTTTATATCGCTTGCCAGCCTTCTGCCAAGCGGCTGCGGGATGATGCGGTCATGCTCTCCCCACAAAATGAGCGTCGGAACTCTTATTCTTGAGTAAGATGCAATGAAGTCCGGCAGGTCAGGCGGGAAAATCTGTCTACCAGTGGTAATAAGTGCAGCCTGAGCATCTCTGGAATGAAGAGCACGGGCATATTCTTCGGCAGCGTCCTGCTCGATGCCGTTTTTATACATCGACCTGCTAATCAGAACCACTCCCCATCTTTCAGGCAGTAGTTTGATTACCAGTTCGGGAATAACTGGGATGCGAAACGCTTTCACGCATAAGGGAAGCTTCTGAGGATAACATGCCGAGTCAATCAGAACAAGCCCTGAAAGTTCGTCTTGATTGTCCCCAAGTTCACGAATTACGGACAGGCAAACGCCGCCGCCAAGGGAGTGGCCGATAAGCACCGGACGGATTAGCCCAAGCTCTCTGATTGCTCCGATAATCAGTTCAGACTGGCGTTTGAATGTATACTGCTCATTTTTGGGCTTGTCTGACCTGCCGAAGCCCATCAAATCGAAGCAGATGGTGCGGTAGGAATGGGAAAGCAGCGCAGCAATCTTCCTCCAAGAATATGAAGTTGCCCCAATCCCATGCAGGAACACAATTGGCTGTCCCTGACCCTGGTCTTCATAGTACAGGGCAACTCCATCTACTGTGATTCGATTGTTCGTCTGTGACAACCTTTATTTAGACTCCCTGAATACTTATCTATAGCGTGCCTTTGGTGCTTGGAACGCCTTTGATTCTCTCACTTTTCGAGATAGCTTCGCCAAGAGAGCGGGCAAACGATTTAAAAGCTGCCTCAACAATGTGATGAGGGTTCGTGCCGGAAATCTGGCGTATGTGGATTGTCATCTTTGCGCTTCTGGCAAGGGAAGTAAAGAACTCCTCAACCAGGTCTGCAGGCATCTCTCCGATTGTCTCTGCAGGCACCTGAAGCGAGTATTCAAGATGACCTCGGCCGCTGATGTCTATTGAGGTCATAACGAGCGATTCATCCATAGGCACAGTGGCCGAACCGTAGCGAAGGATGCCTTCTTTTGTCCCGAGAGCCTCGTCTATAGCCTGCCCAAGCGTTATGCCGACATCTTCTACCGTGTGATGAGGGTCTATTACCAGGTCACCAGACGCTTTGATGTCCAGATTTATGAGTGAATGTCGGGCAATCTGGTCCAGCATGTGATCGAAGAACCCGACACCGGTGCTTACGGCGCTTTCACCGGAGCCGTCAAGTTCAACCTTCACCCTGACATCGGTTTCTTTTGTCTTTCTGTGTACTTCTGCTGTTCTGGACATGTTAGACCTCCTCTTTCGGATGCACTCTAATTCTGACGGAATCTGCGTGGGCAGTAAAGCCTTCAGCTTCGGCCAGGTCTATTACGGTAGCGGCAATTTCTCGAAGGGCATCTCGGCTGTAGGACACCAGGCTGCTCCTTTTGATGAAATCATCTACGCCAAGTGGAGAGCTGAAGCGAGCTGTACCAGCAGTTGGAAGCGTGTGGCTTGGGCCAGCAGCGTAGTCTCCAAGCGGAACAGGGGAGTAGCGTCCCATCATAATTGCTCCAGCGTTTTTTATGAGGGGAAGCATTGCCCATGGGTCGGAAACCATTAACTCCAGGTGCTCAGGCGCGAATTGATTAGCAAGTTCTGCCGCTTCTTCATGTGTTCTTGCCAAAACGACGACGCCGTTTTCTGAAAGCGACTCAGCTATAATCTCTCTTCGCGCGGCTGTGGAACGCAAGCGCTTGACCTCTGCCAGAATCTTGTCTGCCATATCTCTGGTGATTGTTACAAGGACTATTCGGGAATCTTCGGCATGCTCGGCTTGCGAGAGCAAATCGATAGCAACAAAATGCGGTTCAGCAGAGTTATCTGCGATGACCATAATCTCGCTTGGGCCGGCTATCATATCTATTCCAACAACGCCGAACAACTGACGTTTTGCCTCAGCAACATAAGGATTGCCCGGGCCTACGATTTTATCTACCTTCGGAACCGTAGCAGTGCCGTAGGCCATAGCGGCTATTGCCTGCGCTCCGCCTATTTTAAAGACACTGTCCACACCAGACTCTCTGGCAGCGATAAGAGTGAGCGGATCCATTTTGCCATCTGCCTGAGCAGGCGAGCACATCACAAAGAACGGAACACCGGCGACTTTGGCGGGAACTGCGGTCATAAGCACCGTGCTGGGATAAGGAGCCTTGCCTCCGGGAGCATACATGCCTACCCGTTCAATCGGACGTATAATCTGACCGAGAGTGATACCATCCCGAACATCTATCCACGACTGTTTTAGCTGTTTGCGGTGGTATTCCTCTATGTTAGCCTTGGCACGCCTGATGGCGGCGATAAGTTTGGTATCGATTTTTTCATAAGCGTCCTGGAATTCGTCCTCAGTAACAGCTATGGAGGTAAGTTCTGGCGAATCAAAGCGCTGACCAAGTTCCAAAAGCGCCTGGTCTCCTCTGGATTTGACATCAGCAATGATCGATTTAGTGGATTCCTCCACAGCCTCAGTGGCTGGACGTTCCGGCGGGGCAAGCGCGGCATCTATTTCTGCCTGAGAGTCCCTGCCTATCTCAAATATCTTCATGGGCGTCCTATCTCCTGTAATTGCTGCAAGATTATACCAAGAGATGGGGGAAAGGGGAACTATTATGGCCCCGGAACGTTAATTAAGACATTGTATAGAGTTTCAGGTATTAATCTCAAAATGGGGATTTATTGTTTTCAATTGGAAGTCTTTATTATTATGCTTGCTGGTTAAATAGATGCTTGAAACTCTATATAATATATCTGTGATAATGGATTCATTGTATAATATTCTGTGGCATGGTGTTCATTGGTGCTTTAGTGCTTTAGAGAGAGTTGCAAAGTCCAAGGAGGATATTGGAACGCCAGCGTCGAATTACAGTGTAGTGTAGGAATCCACTTCTACCTTCTCAATATATAATCATATAAGAACAAGGAAAAGGTTGCGCAATGAAATTTGGTACGCTCGGAAGCGCGCCGTGGGGGAAAATAAGATGAAATTTTTGCCGGAGATTACGCCAACCTTCATAGAGAGTCCACCTGCGATAGATGGGACTATGAAGGATTCGTGCTGGGATAGTGCAGCCAGCGGCGAGTTTGACGTTGCCACCGGAGATGGTTCCGTATTCAAGACGAATATCAAGGTCTGTTACGATACTCAATACATATACACTGCATTTGAATGTCTGCACCCTCGGATATCGGAAGCTTACTCACGCCGGACCAATGAAGACAGCCCAATATGGCTGGATGAGTCAGTAAGGTTAGTAATAGTTCCTTATGCCGTGCCGGACTCGGTAAATTTCCACAGGTTCTTCGTCAGCATCGCAGGAAACAAGGCATATCTTCCTGGTTGGGGTTGGATAGAACAGGATGAGAGATGGCGGACAGCTGTGACAAGGCATGACGACCGGTGGATTGCAGAAATGGCGATTTCATTTGCCATGTTGAAGCCGGTAGGCCGAAATGATGACTACTGGAGAGTGAATTTTTACCGTCAGGTAAATCCTCCGGGAACTCAAGGATCATGGGCCTGTCCGGGGAAAGAGAAAGTCGATATCTGGCAATTTGGGCTGTTAAAGCAACCTCCGGCGTCACCTCGGTTCATAACCTACAGGTCACCTCTGGTTCGTCTAGAGCCGGATAACTCTGAATCTGAGACTATAAATATTGACACGGTTCCCGAGCTGTCGCCAGCAAAGGATATTATCATCCCGCAACCAAGGCACATGCGCCGCAGGACAAGTGTAAGCTCGTTCAAAATCAATGAGACCTGCAAACTGGTAATCGGCGACGAACCCTGTTACAGCAGTATTCGAGCAACTGAGGAGTTCAACAATGAACTAAGCGAGGTGCTTGGATTCACGCTTCCTATAATACATGCATCGCAGGCCGACCTGGGTTCTTCTGGGCTGATTCTGATAGGGCAGGTAGATGAAAATCAGGCGCTTGCACAGGTTCTGGAACGTGAAGGGATAAAGATAGAAGAAGAGGCTGCTGGGCCGGAAGGATATATTCTGGATGTGCTGCCGGGAAGAATCGTGCTTGTTGGAATGGATGATGTCGGCACGTTTTGGGGAGCGCAGTCTCTTAGACAGTTGGTGCGGACATCCGGAGAAATAACCTCTGTGGCGATTCGAGACTGGCCAAAATTCCCATTCCGAGGCGTACATATTCTAGCTTGCAAGGATACACTGCCATTCTGTAAAAAGCTTATAGAGAGAGTATTCTCCCGGTTCGGAATCAACAAGCTGGTATTACAAACCGATACAGTGGCATGGGACGGACATCCCGAACTGCACGACAAGACAAACGCAATGCCAAAAGAGGATGTCCGTGAACTGATAGCCATTGCCAAGCGTTATTTTATAGAAGTGATTCCGATGGTCCAGACAGGCGGACATCTGCTGTGGGCGTTCAGAAACGGCGAGAATCTGGATATTGCTGAGGACCCTGAACATCCTACCTGCTACTGTCCATCAAACCCTAAGTCTTATGAGTTGATATTCAGCGTAATAGATGAAGCACTAGAGCTATTCGAGAATCCATCGTATCTGCACGTCGGTCGGGACGACTATGACTACTTTACACAGTTTCCAAATGATGAAGCCTGTGCCAGTGTCGGCAAGGAAGAACTCTACATCCGCGACACCTTGAAGATATACGACTATGTAAAGAAAAAGGGCTGCCGAATGATGATGTGGGGCGATGTTATGGAAAAAGACGAATACGCTGATATGATAGACAGGCTGCCTAAAGATATTATTATCGGAGATTGGCATTTTGACCTACGAGAAACCTATCCGACGATTGATTATTATAAGCAGCATGGCTTCGATGTGATAGGATCACCCTGGTTTGATCCCAAAAACATCCACAAGTTCAGCCTTGACGGTGCGCGTAAAGGTATCTTAGGGATGCTTCAACCAACCTGGAACGAATACCTGGATGAGAAGAGTACTCTGGAGAAGCATCCTAACCAGCTTTATGCCTATGTTTTAGCAGCAGACTGGAACTGGAGCCCTGGCTGGCCGCTGCCTGAAGAGATGCCGTATGAAGCGAGCGTTGTTTTTCGGGATTTGTGGTTTGGACGCGAGCGGACGCCCGGACATTCGTCCTGGTTTGCAGTCAACCTGGACAAGTATTTCAATATAAGCATCCATGACAGTGCCAGGACATTCGGCTGGCTGGGACAAGGTAAGGGAAATGATCTTCGGACACTGCCGGCAGGTATTACCAATCTTAAAGGAACACCATATATGCTCCCGGATGGCAAAATCAGCAAGGCAGCAGCCATTTTACTGCGAGGTCCGGCGTTAACCAATGATTTCCCGAGGGAAGTCTGTGGGATTCACGTAGGGAGAACAGCAAATACACTGCATTTTCTGCACACATCGGCATGGTCTGAGTGTAGAGACACCCAAGTAGGTGAGTATGTAATCCACTACGAAGACGAGTCCTGTGAACGGATTCCTCTGGTCTATGGGCAAAACATATCCGCCTGGACAGATGCAGACCATGTGCATACATGCAGGCTGGTCTGGCGCAGTAGAACAACAGATGGGCGCATCATCCATCTCAGGAGCTTTGACTGGGAGAATCCTCATGCCGAAAAGCCGATAAAGTCTATCGACTTCATTTCCAACGGTTCCCAGTGCTCTCCAGTATTGATAGCCATAACCGGAGAAGTAAACGGGAAAAAATAGAGGCAGAATTGCTGTTCTGTCTGTTATTAATGAAGGTCCGCGAGTTGATTCGCGGACCTTTTCCAGTTAGTTCAAATTCGATTATTACGCCGGTCTACTATCTACTAGTAGTCAGTATCATCCGGGCTATCGGGTGGAGTTACAGGCTGCGTGTCGTCTACACTCTCCACATCTTCCGTATCAGTAGTTACTTCGGGAGTATCCGGGCCAGCACCTGACGGAGGTGTAACCGGAGGAGCTTCCGGGCTGATACGGATATTGGTGAAAGTTGCATCCAGCGGTGTAGTAAACCGGTCGCCCAGCTCGCGGTCGTGCCTGCGGATATTAGGCATCGGCGCGCGGACTCTCAGGCTGTAATTACCGGCAGTCGGAATGGCAAAGTTTGCCCCATAATGGGCCGCCATAGGATGCCAGTAGTATTCCAACTGTTTGGACTGGACGACATTGCCCTGCTGATCTATGACATCAACAGTCGGCTGTATCGGCAGCATCTGCCCTGTCAGAGAGTCCATAACCACAACCTCTATGTGCTGGGTATCTGTGGGCGCTGGCGGGACCCATGTTACATCGCCATCCACATTGGCGTAAGATCCCATTGGAGGATCCAGCATGTATGCTACCTGATAATCGCCAAATACCCGCACACCACCGGACTCTCTGATAGACTGATGAAGCATTACCTGAGCTTCACACTGGTTGGCGGAATGTCCTCTCTGCTGTATAGCACTGATAGGTGCCACAGAAATGGGACCTGCGAGTTCAGTCGGACCGGCACCTGTTGGCGGAGGAACAACTGCTGCACCATTACCTGGCTGAGTTGGCGGAGTAACTACATCCTCTTCTTCTTCAGGCGGGGTTACTCCGTTCGCAAAAATAGCGACAGGTAGGCAGAGCATAAGCACTGCCAGTAAAGCGATGAGCTTCTTTACGAACATTACAGATTAGCCTCCTTCTGCAGCCTTGCCTCGGCAAATCAACCGAAACCGGATAGAAAACTACCCATCAAACCATAAGGCCAAACGGGGAAATGCGGAATGAAGGGAAGTTGCGAGTTTCGAGTGATGAGTAGGGAGGCACTTCCGGGACGAGTTGAGACAAATAAGTATATTCCATATAATTAAGCTACTTTCCGCAGGGGGACGTGCGGAAAATCTTTGCCCGGCCCGTCTTGCGCCGGGCAATCGGGCCGACGCATATAAAGTCTATTTCCTCCTCGTTACTCATCACTCGTAACTCGGGACTTTTTCCTCATTCCGCATTTAGCAGGTTTTTGCCATATAGTTATTGACCTGAGAGGTTGACTTTGGTACCATGTATGTCAGAAATGTAAACGGAGTATGCTATCAGAATAATGTTTACACAACAGTTCGCGCAGCGTTATCCGGGGAATCCGGTGTTGGAACCAAACAGTAATTGGTGGGAGTCAAAAGCGGTTTTTAACTGTGCCGTTGCAGAGCATGATGGCAAGGTTCATATGCTATACCGTGCAGTAGGCGATGATGGGATATCCCGCTTCGGTTATGCAGTAAGTGATGACGGGTTCAACTTCGTTCGCAGTCATATCCCTGCTTACGAAAGCCCGGCAGGAGACGAATGGGAGCGTTTGGGTTGTGAAGATCCGCGCATTACCAGGATAGATGATACCTTTTACATACCGTATGTCGGCACATCGGTATATCCAGTGGCAGAGCAGCGGCAACCGACTTTTAAGATAGGGCCTCCTTGGAGATGTAGGGTATCTATGTTGTCTACAACTGACTTTAAAAGCTACACCAGACATGGTGTGATACTTCCTGAGTTCGATGACAAGGATGCTGTTATCTTCCCAGAGAAAATAGGCGGTAAATATGTTATGTATCACAGACTGCTGCCTGATATCTGGATTTCATATTCAGATGATTTGATCAACTGGTATGACCACAAGCCGGTTATGACGCCAAAAGCAGGTTCTTGGGACAACGAAAGAATCGGGGCTGGTGCTCCTCCAATCAAAACACCTGAAGGATGGCTGAACTTCTATCATGGCGTTGATGATAACAGGGTCTACAGGCTGGGTGTCTTTCTTTCTGATCTGGATGATCCGTCAAAGATAATTTCCAGGTCAAAGATGCCAATACTCAATCCTGAACATGCATTTGAGTGCGTTGGTCAGGTGTGCAATGTAGTGTTTACCTGTGGTGTTATTGAGCGGGACGGTCAGTATCTGATTTATTATGGCGGCGCAGACAGCTCGATAGGCGTTGCTACTCTGGGTAAGGACAGATTGAAAGATATTGAGATGATTTCGGAATAGCCTCGCTGATTTTTCAACTGCTGACGAGTGGTGGATATGTTGATTGTCCATCACTCGTTATTTTTACAACCTCATCTTCTCACTCATATAAGCCCATTAGAACACATAACTCCGATAAAATAATACTAAGCTTGACAGGCAGCGTTCAAAGGAGTATACTCAGCGCGAAAGCTGTGAACAAATCATCTATAGCGCTTCAGGTAATGAGATAACAGGCCAGTTTATTCGAAAAATACATGACTGGCAAGAACTTCAATAAGATTTTGAGTTGAACCAAACGACATACAGTCTTGTTGGAGATAAACCGGAGAAAAGGTGGTGGTTGGATTGGGTAATGCGCGAATACTTCTTGTAGATGATGATCCTGCTGTAAGCGAAGGGGTGGCATGCTCACTGGCTACGGAAGGTTATCGTGTGACAACAGCGGCAGATGGCATTACTGCGTTGTCTGCAGTCCATGATCAACAGCCTGATTTGATAATATTGGACTTGATGCTTCCTAGACTCTCCGGGCTAGATGTCTGTAAAACAATTCGACGTGACAGCCATATTCCCATTATTATGCTTTCAGCAAAAGATACCGAAGAAGACCGGGTGATAGGGCTGGAGCTTGGCGCTGATGATTATATAACCAAACCATTCAGCACCAGAGAGCTGATAGCACGGATTCGCGCAATATTGAGAAGGGCAGTCAAGGTTGATGAGTCATCAACACATATAATAAAGGCAGCGGGGATTACTCTTGATGCGTCGCGGCGGACTGCTAATGTTAGAGGCGAATATGTAAAACTGACACCGAGGGAGTTCGATCTTCTCAGTTTCTTTATACGAAACTGCAATCGAGTTATGGACCGCCAGCACTTATTTAGGTCGGTATGGGGAGCGGACTCGCAAGCAGTTGATAGAACATTAGATGTGCATGTCCGCTGGCTCAGAAAAAAGATTGAGAAAGACCCAGCTAAACCATCCCTTATTATTACAATTCATGGTGTTGGATATAAATTTTCTACTGATAATACCAGTCACCAAGACCCGGTAAAACCTCCTGTCAGATAATCGGGAGTAAGTATTCAGTATCAATCAAGGGTCATAAGAGTCTTTCATGACCCTTGATTTCAATCTACTTATTGAGAGATTACTTGCTGTCAAAAGCTATCCACAGATTGTCGGTATTTTCCTTAAGGTTCAGCTTGTTATCTTAGGATAGGAAACATGGCTACAGAAACTCATCAGTTTAGATTATGGGGATTTACGAGCTATGAAGCCTCTGATTAGACTTCTGAAGGCTTCGTTAATGTCCAATTTGTGAAGTGAAGCACAGATACCTCTTGACTGCCATTCTGGGGCGAAGTATAATTTCATGGGACCCGGTATAATTGCCGGTGAAGGCAAAAAAACAATCGCTTTAATGGACAATTCGAGCGATAATCGGGTCAAAACAGGGAAGCCACAATGAGTCAATTATCTAAAGAGGCCAATGAGGCCGTAAAGAGCGACATCGTTGTCTTCGGTTCAGAGACAAATCCCTCGTTCTACACCGAAGTTCAGGAAATCTGTGGTGAAAACGCCCTCCAGTGCTACCAATGCGGCGAGTGTACCGCCGGATGCCCCGCAGCCTTTGCAATGGAACTCTCTCCCAACAAGGTTATGAGGATGGTTCAGCTTGGCTGTGAGAAGGAAGTGCTGGAAAGCGCTACTATCTGGCTTTGCGCCGGATGCGAGACATGCGCTACGCGGTGCCCTAAAGGTCTTTCCGTTGCCAAGGTGATGGATGCCTGCAGAGAAATCGCTGGAAAGAAGGGCATTAAGAGCAGTGAGCCTGGTGTTTCTGCGTTCCACGAGGTGTTTCTGGCCGGTGTCAGGCAGAACGGCAGAGTGTTTGAGCCTTTAATGATTGCGCTCCATAAAGTAAAGTCCAGAAACCTGTTCCAGGATGTCCCGCTTGGCATGAAGATGTTTGCCAAGGGTAAGCTTCCGCTTGTTCCATCCAGGATTAAGGGGCTGGAAGAAGTCAAAAAGATTTTTAAGAAAACGGCGGCAAAGTAGATGAAGTTCGCATACTTTCCAGGGTGTTCACTTCACTCGACAGCTAAGGAGTTTGGCGACTCCACAGTAGCGGTCTGCAAGGCGCTTGGCGTAGAGCTTCAGGAAATACCAGACTGGAGCTGCTGCGGGGCGACATCCGCGCATGCCACAAGCCATGAACTGGCTGTAGCACTCCCGGCTCGAAGCCTGGGGCTTGCTGAGAAGATAGGGCTGGATGTAGTTGCGCCATGCGCGGCTTGTTATAACAGGCTGAAATCAGCAGAAGCTGCAATGAAAGACAAAGGTGAGCTGGCTGAGAAAATAAACTCCACTCTAAGCGATAAATATACCGGAGCTATCTCCGTCAGACCGCTTATAGACCCGCTTTCGACTCCTGAGATACTTGAACGGTTGGCAAGTTTTACCAGAAAACCGCTTTCGGGGCTGAAAGTTGCAGCGTATTACGGCTGTCTTTTGGTCAGACCGCCCAAAGTGCTCGGGTTCGATGACCCTGAGGATCCTCAGTCGATAGATAACATACTCCGCGCTATTGGCGCTGAACCGGTCGAGTGGTATTACAAGAACGAGTGCTGCGGAGCGAGTTTTTCGCTTACCAGAGTGGATATGGTGCATAAGATGACGCATGATGTGCTGCTCAGGGCTAAGAAGTCCGGCGCTGATGCCATAGCCTGCGCGTGCCCGCTCTGTCAGGCGAACCTGGATATGCGCCAGGAAGAGATTGGGAAGAAATACGGGACCGATTTTGGTCTTCCGGTGTTCTATATAACTGAATTGATGGCACTTGCGATGGACCTGCCGGAAGCTCGCCAGTATTGGAGCAAGCACATGGTGGATGTCCAACCAGCGCTGGCAAAAATTGGCAAAGCACCAGTACAGGCAGCGGCTGAAGAAGCCTAAGTCGAGTCTTATACTCGGGCTCTTACACTCTACACTCGGGCTAAATTTGCAATTTAGCCCGGAAGAATAGCTGAGGGATTTACAATCCCGGTCTTTGGTGCTTCATACGATAATTCGGGATCATAGATCCCTTGCCGATCCGGGGGAAATTGCAAATTTCCCCCGAGTAGAGCTTACCTGCGGGAGGGATTTGCAATCCCGGTCTTTGGTGCTTCATACGATAATTCGGGATCACAGATCCCTTACCGATCCGGGGGAAATTGCAAATTTCCCCCGAGTAGAGCGTTCAGCATGACGGTGGAGGGAAGGGATGTGCAATCCCTCCCAAGGAAAGGAAAATCGGTCCGTGATGAATATCTCGGGCCATCTGGAACCCAGTTTATCTGGAATAGCTGTAGCCAATATTTATAGCTGACAGCTTAAAGAGGTAACAATGGCTAGAATTGGAGTATTTGTCTGCCACTGCGGCACGAATATAGCAAAGACGGTAGATGTGGAGAAGGCTGCTCAGGCAGCGGCGAACTTCCCGGACGTTGTCTACGCGACGGATTATAAATATATGTGCTCGGAACCGGGCCAGAACCTTATCAAAGAGGCCATCCGGGAGCATAAACTGGACCGCGTAGTTGTCGCTGCATGCTCGCCACGGCTGCATGAACCGACTTTCCAGCGGTGCATAGCACAAGAAGGGCTTAACCCCTACTTTGCTGAAATGGCCAACATCCGCGAACACTGCTCCTGGGTCCACGAAGATAGGGGTCAGGCAACCGAGAAGGCTATCGACATCATAGCGATGCTCACAGCCAAGGCTAAGCGTAACGAACCGCTCTTTACCAAAGAAATCCCGCTTACCAAGAAGGCTATGGTCATCGGCGGAGGCGTGGCTGGAATCAGAGCGGCGCTCGATATCGCTGATGCCGGTTATAAAGTCGTTCTGGTCGAGAAGACTCCATCTATCGGCGGACGAATGGCCCAGTATGACAAGACCTTCCCAACGCTCGACTGTGCTGCATGTATTCTGACCCCGATGATGGTCGACTGCGCAAGCCATCCGAACATCGAGATAATGACCTATTCAGAGGTCGAAGAGGTCTCAGGGTATGTCGGCAACTTCAAAGTAAAGGTCAGAAAACGGGCAAAGAGCGTTGATGCATCCAAATGCACAGGCTGCGGCGTTTGCTACGAAAAGTGCGTAGTCAAAGGTCTGCCTAACCCGTTTGATGAAGGTCTGGGTACCCGCAGGGCGATATATGTCCCGTTCCCACAGGCCGTGCCGAACATCCCGGTTATCGACCGAGAAAACTGCCGCCAGTTTACCAAAGGCAAGTGCGGGGTCTGCGAGAAGATGTGTCCCGCTGGCGCTATCCGCTACGACCAGGAAGATGAGATAGTAACCGAAGATGTCGGCGCAATCGTGGTTGCAACAGGGTTCGACCTCTGGGACTACTCCAAACTGGGCGAATATGGCTACGGCAAGTATCCGGACGTTATATCGGGAATCCAGTTCGAGCGGTTGATGAACGCATCCGGGCCTACCGAAGGCAAGATCAAGCGGCCATCAGACGGTAAAGTGCCAGAATCGGTCGTGTTCATCTCATGCGTCGGTTCCAGAGATGACGAGCATGGTTATCCTTACTGCTCCAAAGTCTGCTGTATGTATAACGCCAAGCACGCACTGCTTCTTAAAGACAAGCTGCACGATGCAAAGGCTTATGTGTTCTATATGGACATCCGCGCGAACGGCAAGGGATATGAGGAGTTTGTCAGAAGGACTATAGAGGATTACGGCGCGAACTATATTAGAGGCCGCGTTAGCCGGATATTCCCGGAAGATGGAAAAATGGTGGTTCGAGGCGCTGATACTCTGCTCGGGCAGCCGATAGAAGTCAAAGCTGACCTGGTAGTGCTTGCAACTGCCATGCAGCCTCAGCCTGATGCGAAAGACCTGGCCAGGAAACTGGGAGTATCTACGGACCAATATAACTGGTTTGCAGAGGCTCACCCAAAACTGCGGCCGGTGGAGTTCCTGACAGCCGGAATCTATGTTGCGGGAGCCTGCCAGTATCCCAAGGACATTCCTGATACAGTTGCACAGGCATCGGGCGCTGCGTCGAAGGTAACAGGGCTGTTCTCCAAGGACGCGCTGACCTCCGAGCCGATGATCGCTTACATCAACGAAGACACATGCGTCGGCTGCGGGCTATGCGCGAGCGTTTGTCCGTTCACTGCAATAGATTTGGTGGAAGTGGTTGACAGGGCGAAGTCCACAAGAGAACATCAGGTTATGCGGACTGTCGCACGGGTCAACGAAGGAATTTGCCACGGCTGCGGAACCTGTGCAGCCGGCTGCAGGTCGATGAGTGCCAAACTCCGAGGCTTTGAGGACACTCAAATCCTGGCGGAAATCGAAGCACTTGCGAATGTGCATAGCTAGGTAACGAGGAAACTCGAAAAAAAGAAAGCAGGAAAGAGAAGAAGGACAAGAGATGATGCCGCGTTTTGCATTTACATTCTCTTTGGTTTTCTGAATTTCGTCCTTTTTTCCCTTTCCTCGTGAAAGAAAAAGTATGAGTGAAGAGATAACTGAAAAGAAAAACGATAGTAACTGGAAGCCACTGATTTTGGGCATTTTGTGCAACTGGTGCAGCTATGCAGGCGCTGACCTTGCTGGCAGCTCGCGGTTGAAGCATCCGGCAAACCTGAGGATTGTCCGAGTGCCCTGCTCTGGCCGAGTAAACCCGCTGTTCGTCCTGAAGGGGTTCCAAAAAGGGTTCGACGGTGTGATGGTGCTCGGCTGCCATCCCGGCGACTGCCATTATGCCAAAGGCAACTACTATGCCAGACGGCGGATTATGCTCCTGAAGGAGCTTCTGCAGAGTATGGGGATAGAGCCGGAGAGGTTCCACTTCGAGTGGGTATCGGCTTCCGAAGGCGTGCGCTTCGCTGAACTCGTTAGCGAGATGTCTGAGAAGATAGAAAAAGTAGGGCCATTCACAGGAGTAGACTGCAGCAAAGTTCCAGCGGCTTTTTAACGAGGAAAGCTCGAAAGTCTGGAAAAGGGCATCAGACCTAATATTGCAATCACATGCTGGTT
The DNA here is from genome assembly GCA_029551395.1 of Armatimonadota bacterium. Taxonomy (GTDB): domain Bacteria; phylum Armatimonadota; class UBA5829; order UBA5829; family DTLH01; genus JAKPFN01. Next base: position 46,371 of record JAKPFN010000101.1, read on the forward strand.
TTTGAGGAAACCGGACTGAAAATCCCAGCCAATTGGGGGAATGTGGGGTGTCACATTTCATGTTACGCAGTTGGGCAGGTTTATTTGGACTCGTTGTTTTAGCTGTAATTATCTCGGGATGCAGCAAGTCCGGTGACCCAGTTATCGGCAAGTGGGTTGATAGTGCTGTCAGCGTAAGCACAGTAGAGTTCAAGGCTGACGGAACCGCCATACTTGATGCTGATTGGGATAAAATGCGGAGACAGATGCTCGCTATGAACCCTGGTAAGGCTGATAAAGTGAATGCTGAGGTCGCCCGAAGACAAGCAGATTCAAACAGATGTAATACATCAGGCCTGACCTGGACTAAGAACGGTGATACTTATGCCCTTGAGAGTCAAGGCGTAACCATACTGACATATAAACTTGAGCAAGGTCAGTTGGTATCGCATCTTCCTTCAGGCAAGAGAGCTTTAGTTTTTCACCGTGTAAAGTGATGTGTTTAGAGAGATAACAGTTTACCAAAACCGCTGAATCTTGTAGTTTTATCTGCTTGTCTTTTACTTGCTGTAGATAGACTACTGAGCAATATAACCTAAGGATGCTATCAGAAAGAAACCTGATAGATAATATCTTGAATTATGGCTAATGAAGTAGAAACAAAAATACGCGAAGAAGCAAAGAAACTGCTCGAAAGTGGCGAGGTGACGGTGGTCATCGGCTGGGGAACTGGGAGTGCGGCGTTTAAGACTACTCCTGTGTTCGTCGAGAAGCCGGAAGATGTCGAAAAGCTGGTCTGGAACCCGGCGTGTACGAACAATCTCGCGGTTTATCTGCCGCAGGTAGCTCAACATGCAAAAGTCGGGATAGTGGTCAAGCCATGCGACAGCCGGTCTATCGTCACGCTGATCCAGGAAAAGCAGGTGCCTAAGGAAAACTTAAAAATCATAGGCGTAACCTGCCCCGGAATAGTCGACGATGCCTCGCTCAAGAAAGCCGGAGTGAAGCTCTCTGAGGTTCAGGGGCTTGATTGGGACACGGATTGTGTTGTCGTCGGCGCTCCGTCCGGCAAAACGAAACTGCCCATAACCGATGCCGTCAAGGAAGGCTGCCGGACATGCACCCAGCGGACTCCGGTGATAAGCGATGTAACCGCAGGCAGCGTGCCGGCTGTTAATCCAGTGCCAATAGAGCCGATGGAAGGCACTCCAGAGGAGCGTCGAGCTTACTGGGCGAAACAGTTCGAGCGGTGTATCCGATGCTATGCCTGCCGTCAGGTCTGCCCATCCTGCTACTGCGCGAAGTGCTTCGCAGACAGGAACGATGTCCGATGGACTAACAAGAAAGCCGATACTTCAGAGGCATGGATGTTCCACATGGGCCGGGCGATGCACCTGGCAGGAAGATGCGTTGGCTGCGGCGAGTGCGAGAGAGCTTGCCCGATGGAGCTTCCGATAATGCAGCTTAACCGCGAAGTCCAGAGGCGCGTTGAAGCGCTGTTCGATTTTGTTCCTGGTATGGACATCGAGACCGCTCCGGCGCTCGGTCAGTTCGAACCGGAAGATCCAGATCCAAACGAGCATTAATGTCTGGAAAAGTGTAAAGAGAAAAGCGTAAAGTGAGCAGTCATTTTGCCTTTTCGCTTGAGAGTGAGATATGTCAGATAAGATAATTGCAAAAACCGATCTTAGACAATGGCTTGCGAGCCTGGTGGCAGGTAACGATGTAATCGCGCCGCTTGGCCGGGAAGGTGGACCTGCACAGTGGAAGGCAATCGACGGTAATCAGGAGATTGATCTCGGAGCAGGACAGATGGTCATGGCCGCCAAAGAATACCTTCTGCCGGTACACGATGTCCTGTGGCGCTATGAGACCAAAAAGGGCGAGGAGAAGCTGGAACAGCCGGAGTTGCCAGACAGGCCGACTGTGATGGTCGGGCTGAGGTTGTGCGATGCCCGGGCTATCTCTGTCCTCGACTCGGTCTACATGGACGGCAGGTTCCGCGATCCATACTACGCAACCCGCAGGGAGAAACTTGCCCTGGTAGCCACTGTCTGCGATGACCCGCGCTGGAGTTGCTTCTGCACGTCGGTCGGCGATCTCGATGAGTGGGCAAAAGGCGTAGATGTGCTCCTGACCGATCTTGGCGACAATGTATACGCCGCTCCAGTGACTGAAAAGGGCAAACAGCTTGTACAAGGCTCGTTCTTCAAGGATCCTACAGAAGATCAGACAAAAAAGAAGGCCGAAGCCTGGGAAAAACTCAAGGCGATGCCGAAAAAGCCGTTTGCTGGCAAAAATATCACAGAAAATGTCTCCTGGGATGCTGCGATATGGGACGATATGGCAAAAAGGTGCCTTGGATGCGGCGCTTGCAGCTACCAGTGCCCGTCTTGCTCCTGTTTTGACATCCAGGACATAACTACTGGGTCGCTCGTGGAGCGTTACCGCTGCCGTGATACCTGCCAGTTCACCGATTTCACTTTGATGGGCGCAGGACACAATCCAAGACCCGAAAAGAAGATGCGTACCCGCCAACGGGTTATGCATAAGTTCAAATATCAGATGGAGCAGTTCAACATAATCGGCTGCACAGGCTGCGGTCGGTGCATCGAAAGCTGCCCGGTCAACATAGATATGCGCGATGTGCTTACTGCTTTAGTAGAGCAAGCTGATTAACCGCAATAACGCGACAAGAAGAGCCTTATTATGAGTACAGATATACACGAGATAACTAAACAGCAGATGCCGAACCCCTACATGCCTCACCTGGCAGTAGTGGAGAAAATCATTGAAGAGACTTGGGACACAAAGACGTTTCGGGCTGTCTTTCAGGACGAGGAGCTTCGGGAGAAGTTCACCTATGAGCCTGGACAGTTTCAAGAAGTGAGCGTCTTTGGCGCAGGCGAATGCACATTCTGCCTGACTTCCTCTCCTACCAGGAAAGGCTATATTGAGTTCTCAGTAAAACGGGTCGGAGTGGTCACCAAGGCGCTTCATGAGCTGTCGGAAGGTGCAATAGTCGGCATCCGTGCTCCGTTCGGCAACTGGTTCCCATACAATGAATGGAAAGGTAAGAATGTGTGGTTCATCGGCGGCGGGATTGGTATGGCCCCGATGCGCTCGATACTGAACTACTGCCTGGACAATCGTGGGGACTATGGTGAGATATCGACTATCTACGGCGCACGGACTCCAGGCGACCTCTGCTTTACCTACGAGTTCGACGAGTGGAGAAAGAACAGCGCGCTGCATCTGACTGTCGATGCGGGTGATGACTCCTGGACTGGTAGAGTCGGCCATGTTCCCGGTTACCTGATGGAACTCGCTCCCAAGCCTGAGAACACGATTGCCGTCACATGCGGCCCGCCGATTATGATCAAATTCGCGCTTCAGAACCTGAAGGAACTCGGGTTCGAGGACAAACAGATATTCACAACGCTCGAGATGAAGATGAAGTGCGGGATTGGCAAGTGCGGACGATGCAACATCGGCAGCAAGTTCGTATGCATCGATGGTCCGGTCTTCAGCTTCGACCAGATAAAGGAGCTTCCACCGGAGTTTTAGAGGGAAGGTTTCGAGTAACGGCTTTAGAGTGATGAGGACTGCAGGCGCTATGTGTGCTTGCAGTCCTTTTTGTTTATGTTTGTATTTGTAGTATGGCTTCTTGCTTAGATTGCCCAGGATGTGTATCCCGGATGACAATGACCGGGATTGTAAATCCCTCAGTTGCCTTTCCGGGCTAAATTGCAAATTTAGCCCGAGGGTATAAATTTAGCCCGAGGGTAAATTTAGCCCGAGGGTACTATCTCTGCTAAACACCCAGGTCGAAGCAATTATAGTACTAACGAACCTTGCCAGCAAAACTGCCTTTCATAGCGGGTATGGATGTAATATATGGCATAACCGAAACTGGAATGCATTTCTTGCGTCTATATTTACTGGGGATAACGCTGCGGGACGGTTTATCGTATTAACTGTAGCACTATCTACCATTATGGAAGGAGTTCAGAATGATGAACTTATCAGGTCTGCGGCGTGGACTGCTCGCGGCCCTGCTTATAGCAGTTGTAGTATCAGTAGTATACGCCGAGACAGCAGACAGCCTGCGCAAACGGCTCGAAACTGCCAGCGCATCTATTAAAGACCTAAAAGGCACAATGGTCGTAACCCCTGCAAGCAAGAAGGAAGCCGGTGAAATCAGTAAAGGAGCAATGGAATTTCTTGATCACGGCCTCAAGGAAGCCAATATCTACTACATCAGGCCAGACAAATTCCGCGCTGAAGGCAAAGCAAAGGGTGTCGAGGTCACTTATGTGCTAAACGGCAACAAAAAGCAGGTTCTGGCCCCATCCCTGATGCTTAAGAAAACTGACGATCTTTCCAAGAAACTGGCACGAAAACAAACTACTCTGGATGTGGGATTTGTATCCGACTGTATCTGGAAAGATAACAACGTAAAGATTTTATCCCAGTCAAAAGGCGTGATTCAACTTCAGCTCATACCCAAGGGAACTGATGATAAGCGCAAGGAACTTGTCTGGATAGATTCCAAGACACTGAAGGTGACTAAACGGGAACGCTACAAGGGTGACGGCAAGCTCAGAACCCGATATATCTACTCGGATTATAAGACTATGGGTAAAATCCCTGTAGCCACTACGGTAAAAATCTACTCGCCAGACGGCGGTTATGCAGGTTCCATCACTTACAAGGATGTAAAGATTAATACCGGACTGTCTGACAGTCTGTTTAAAATCAAATAGCTGTTAACGAGTGTTTCGGCACTCGGAAAATATAACGAAATCCGGAGCTGGATCGGATATATCCTGATATTCTCGCTTCCCACCGATCCGGCTCCGGCCAGTTTTTTGTTCGTTCCTCTTAACCTATTCGCCTTTTTGTGTCTCAGACCACTTTTCGAACTCATGAATCGCCTTCCAGAGTTGGTCAGGATCACCGGTTGAACGGCAGATTTCCCTAGCGCATACTGAAGCCTGCGGCGGATCGGTCGATTCAAGCCCAAGCTCTTGCAGCTCTTCCTCTGAGACATCTTCACCAAGCGTTTCCACTATGGAAGAAGGACTTTTTGCCTGGAGACTCGATTCAAGAAGGCTCTGTGTTCTTGGATCATCCATAGAACCGGCAACAGCAATCCGCACAGGCTCCGACAGGAACTCGGAAACTGCCAATGCATAAGGCGCTGCGAGTATGCCGTAAGCATCGTATACTCTTGCAAGTGAGCGAAGCGCCAGTTCAGCACTCTTGCGGTACGAAGCCTCATGAGCATAGTACGACAGCCTGTTCAGGAAACGAGCGACGTTGGCGTTCTCATCGAGCAGCTTTTCTCGGTTAGGAAGCCGCTCATTCATTCTCCTATCTTCTGTGATATCGTAAAACCCTCCATTCGGGTCCTGATACGAAGATATGATGTGGTCGGCGGCCTCACGGGCGGCGTCAAGATACCGCCTGCTGCCTGTACACTCGTAGGCTCGGAGAAATGCGGTTCCAGCCCATACCTGGTCGGTGAGCATGCTTGGCTCATGGGGCAGTGGGTCGCAGTAATGGTAGAACCCGTCGTTCTTTCGGCAGGAGTTTATGATGTATTCCAGCACACCAAGCCCGGTTTTCTTGAATGATGTGTCACCTGTGGCTTCGTAGGCTTTTAGATAAGCATCCGCTGCCATTGCGTTCCAGTTGGTGTAGATGGTTTTATCTACCGATGGAGGCGTCCGCTTTTCTCGCTCCTCTTTATCAAGCTGATAGTATTCTTCAACGGCATCCTGGCTGCCGAAGAAAGCGCCTTCAGGCACTGCCATGAGTGTATTTTCAAGGTAACTCGATATTTCCCGGGCAACCTCAAGATACGATTCATCACCAGTCACATTGTAGGCCAGGATATAGACCGCCAGCAGACCTGAATTGTCTTCCAGCATCTTCTCATAATGAGGAATGCTCCAATCCCTGGTTGTCGAGTAGCGGAAAAATCCTCCTTCGACCGGGTCATAGATACCTCCCTGCCGCATAGAATCGAGCGTTTGGACTGCCATCTCCAGATGAGATAAATTTCCGGTCCGGCGGTAGCTGGAGAACAAAAATTCCAGCACGGGAACGTGAGGAAACTTCTGTTGACCTCCAAAACCTCCATACATGGGGTCGAATGTCCCTTCGATAGAGCGCATGACATTTGCGGAGATGTTATCGTTAAGAATCACTGTAGCCTGAGTCTCCCGTTCCAGTTCCTCCTGCTGGCTTATCCGCATAGCTTCAGCACGCAAGACCAGTTCATCGCGTTCCTGATTGTATATTTCCTGAACACGGTTAAGCAGGTCTATCATCTGCCCTGGCGGGATGTATGTTGCGCCGGTCAGGATGTCTCCTTTTGGAGTGAGGAGCGCAACAGTAGGCCAACCGCCCATATTGTAGCGGGTATTCAGGTCAGGACGGCGATCGTTATCCGCCTGGATAGGGATAAACTGTTCGTTGATTATCCGGACTACTTCTTCATTTTCGAAGGTGGTCCGGTCCATGACATGGCACCAGTGGCACCATGTGGCGGTTATAGCCAGAAGTATGGGTTTACCTTCCCGTTCGGCCTGCGCAAGCGCTTCAGCGGACCAGTTTTGCCAATCAATTTTAGCGTTCTGTATGCTCATAATACTGCACCCTTGTTTTCTTGAACTCGCGGGTGCTGTAAAGGAGCACGTAGTCCGTTATCCCCGTCGCCTCCGAGAGTTCGCGAGCTATTTTCTCACAGTCCTCCGGGGTGCGTCCGTGAATCATCGTAAAGACGGAATAAGGCCAATCAGGATAAGTGGGGCGCTGGTAGCAGTGGCTTATAGATGGATGAGCCGCCAATTTCAACCCTGTTTGTTCTACTAACTCATCAGGAACATTCCAGGCAGCCATAGCATTGGCTGTGAAGCCTGCTTCTCTGTGTCTCAGGACTGCTGCATAGCGGCGCATAGCTCCTACTTCAAGGAAGACCCTTGCCTTTGCTATGATATCCTCTTCCCTGAGTCCAATGGTTGAGGCAAGTGTGGCAAATGGCCTGCGCTCTATCGGCAGGTCACGCTGCAACGCTCTCACTGCTTTTTTATCTTCTTCATTAAGTTCGACCGGCTTGCTGCCGACATTTACGGCAGATACCATCGCTGCACCGGCTTCATCTTTGCCTGTCATATCGAAAGCTACCCCTATCTTGAACAACCTTACTGTTGGGAACACTCTGGCAGCGAGCGGATTAACCTGAGCCGCCAGACGGTCCACCTCCGTCTCAGGAGTCGTCCCAGGAGGAACTGTGATAGTGAACCAGAGATTGTAAACGTGATTCCGTTCATAGTTGTGGCTGACTCCCGGATGTGCGCTCACAATCTCCGCTACTTCGGTTACCCGCTCAGTGGGAACACTAAACGCAGCAAGGGCGCTCTTGTAGCCTAGAGATGAAGAATCGAATATGGCACTGATCTGCCGGATGATCCTGTTGTCTTTTAATGTTCTGACACGCATCAGCACTTCGTCCTCGCTGATGCCTAGTCTTTGGGCCAGCGCCTGAAACGGTTGGGGTACTATCGGAAACTCAGTTTGAAGAAGATTCAGCAGTTGTCTGTCTAGTTCGTCCACGGGGATATTTTACCATGAATGTTAAGGAGTGCGACGCCCGACGCCGCACTCCTTATATAATCCACAAATTATTACTTTTTGGTTGTGTCGATCTCGTGCTCGTCACTAGGTGTGCCGGCAGGTTTGCGGTTTTCGGCACCTTCAGGTTTGAACACCTTGGGAGATTCTGCACCATCAGCGCGAGAGCGGCCTTCGGTAACGAAATATGCCCGGTAGTAGTTGCCGTAGTTGTCGGTGACAGTAATCCTGTAGACTGTGTTGTAATCAAGCTCATCTTCAGGAATGAACCACCAACTACCTCCCTCCGGGTAACTGTCTTCATCAGATATATAGGTCCTTACTGCCTTAAACTGGTTTATATCTGTCTCTTTCTCAAGCCTGAACCTGAATCTTGAAGGCGGCGGATCAAAAGAATGCGGCCAGTAGACTTCAATCCAGGTATCAACACCTACATTAGAGTCACCATCAGGCGGGGCGGTTTCTACTCCGTCAATCGACCCGCGATACGGCGATGAAACCCAGTGAGATTTAGCTCCACCGCAGCCAGCAATAAACGCCGCTGCAAGCACTACGATTGCTAAAAGTATTGTTAGTCGCATATTTATACCTCCCTGCCAGTGCAATGCAGTCTTCATCGCGCCTGGTAACCCGTTTCCTGTAGAAATTTGAAGGAGAGACCACAGACTGTACCAGAACCGGCCTCATTTCGACCTCTGAGTAATAAAGACGGTATGGTATGCGATGTAATTACCATTCGGGCAGAATGGTTGTGCTAACGGACCTGAATCAACTCATCAGGGAGTCCGCTGCTGTCAACCTGGAAGCGAGAACTGACCTTTCCCTGGATTGCAGAGAGCGGTATAGCAGCCCAATAACGGCTGTCCATAGATGACCTGCGGTTATCACCCAGCACGAAGCACTTCCCTTCGGGTATCCGGACTTCCGGATAATCATAGTTTGGCAGGTCCTTGACATATGGCTCATCGAGGAGCTTACCGTTGATGAAAACGCCTGTTTCTGCCTCGATTCTTATCTTGTCTCCTGGCAGCGCGATCAATCGCTTAACAAGGGGTACCGGTTTGTCTGGATAATCAAAGCCAGGGATGGTCTTGGATGATGCTGAAATGACCACTACATCGCCTCTTTTTGGTTTTCCGACCCGGTAAGCCAGTCTATTGACAAGAATACGGTCTCCCTTAGTCAGAGTAGGCTCCATAGATTCCGATGGGGCAATGGCAGTTTGTATCACCATCGGTTTTATCACACTGAACATAAGAACGATAGGGATAACCCAGCCGAGTGCTGCCATCCACGGCAGGAATGGGCTTGGAGTCCTCTTGGTTCTGACTACCGAGGAGCCAACCAACAGGTCATGGAGCGACCTTTTCCTGCGAGTCACAGCAAGTAACAGGGGATCAATTAGCCCAATAACAAGCTGGTATAAACCGACAAAGATAACATCTATGTTAGCCCTGACAAATGATCTTCCCCAGCCAAGACGGCCGCCGGATGACCTTTCCACAACCACTCCGGCTAACTTTTTGCCCCATGTCTGCCCACTTACGGCAGTGAAGATAGTGAAGTAAGCAATAAGCACCAAAACAGGGATAATAAGAGCTATCAGCCACCAGTCTGCGAAACTGGCTGCTCCGACAGCTTCTAAAAGTGCCAGAATGATGATTCCGCTCAAGGCTGCTACATTTAGAACAAGATAATCTATCAGTTTAGCGGCAGCACGGACACAAAGACCGGCTGGTCTGGCCTCAATTTGTTCGTTATTTGTGCTCTGTTTGAGAACAGCGGCTCGTTCCCGAGCTACAGCGAAGTAAGACAGGAGCCAGATGATTATAGTGCCTGTAACAGTTATATGTGTGATATACTTATCTACCATATTTAGCTCAACCTTTTCGTTATTATTACGAATCTTATGGCGATTAGGTTGCAATTCTTGCGTCTTGTAGAGCTTGATGGTCAGCAAAACAAGTAACAAGAGATTGAACCACATATTTTATCAGGAGGCAATGAAAAAAAGATGTTTTCAAGAGCTATCATTGTGCTGGCATTGACGGCTATGCTTGTGCTGGCACTGGGGACAGGCAGCTTTGCTTGCGTGGGTGCTCGCCCGTTGGCAATGGGTGGCGCTTTTGTCGGACTTGCTGATGACACCAACGCCACTTACTGGAATCCTGCCGGACTTATCCAGTTGGACAGCACTTCCTTTACAGGGATGTATACCACAACAAACCGTGACGAAATCAACTACCAGCACTATGTTGGCCTGGCAATGCCGCTCATGATGGGCAAAGCAGCCGCTGGTGTTTCCTGGGTTAGAAGCAACATGGCAATGGGCCTTACTGAGACAGATGAACAAGATTGGTACTGGGCATCTCTTGCTTACCAGTTAAGCCCTCAGACTTCCATTGGTGTTAACGTAAAGTCAATCGAAAACTCGCTGGAAGACTATGAGACAGAAACCGGTGTTGACGTTGCTCTCTTCCATAGAGTGAATGAAAAGCTGACTGCTGGTCTGTTGATTCAGGACTTCAACGAGCCGGAGCTCTCCCTGAGCGGAACACCTGTTGCAGTGTGGACCCGTAACTACAGACCGGGATTCGCCTTCAGGCCTGATGCTCTGTCGGTAGTCTCAGTTGAGCTGTACGATGCAATGGATGATACAGATTCCCGCTCGCTTCGAGTTGGATATGAGAAGATGATGTCCGAGAAGCTCGCTGTGCGCGCCGGCTACTACGGCCTCGGTCAGGACGAAGCTGATGCCATCACCGTTGGACTTGGTATCAAAGATTTTGGTGGTGCGAGCTTTGAGTACCCGATGACTCTGGACATTGCCGCTATGTTCGGCGATGTCGAAACAATTCTGACCAGCCTAAATGTGAAATTCTAGACTCAATATAGAGTGTCTGATCAATCCGGGATTTACACTCGGGCTACACTCGGGCTAAATTTGCGATTTAGCCCGGAAGAATAGCTGAGGGATTTATAATCCCGTTCCTTGGTATTTTAAATAATCATCCGGGATCACAGATCCCTCGGCTGCTTGTTCGGGGGAAATTGCAAATTTCCCCCGAGATTGGCAGTTGATTTATTAATCTAAATCAATAAAACCAAGTCAGGATATAACAGAAAAAAACCAATTGTACTATTAAGAAAGGAGTTAAGCAAGGAGAATTATCTAATAAAATTTAATTAAGTATAGCAATATCCAAATTGACTAAAAGTAACCTCCTTGCCATATTATTATGGATAGTATAAGCGTAATGGATTTTGGAGCTGTCGGTGATGGTGTAGCAGACGATACTGCAGCTATACAAAGTGCATTTAATTCTTTAGTAACATCAGGATATCCGGGAGTAGTAACATTTCCTGGGCGTACATTCAGGATAACTAGTCAGTTAGATGTAGATGTATCTTATTGTTCTATTTGGATTCGTGGTGCAAAAATTGACGCAAGAGAAGTTTCAGCAGCCGCAATCAAATTATAAAGTTCAGCAGCACCTAACCTATGTCAGCATTGTACTACTATAGAAGGTCTCTATCTACTTGGTGATAGATCAACTTATAATTCTGTAATCGGATTCAATATATCTAGCAACGATCCAGATGAGTCTCCTGCACGTATAACAATACGAAATTGTTATGTGCAAGGATTTGCTTCTGGTTACAAGTTCGGTAGTAACGCTTATTTAACAACAATTGATGGCGGTGCAATAGAAAATTGCAACATCGCCTATGAGATATCGGGTAGTCTTTCTAACGCAGGAGAGCGCATGGCTATTGTTGGTGTAACAATAGGTGGCTGTAACAAAGGTATAAGTATAGCAACAGGTGATTTGTACATATACAACTGCTCATTTGATTACGGATACGGACCAATAATCGAAGTTATCAGTTCCAAGGTATACATGTTCGGATGTCACCTTGAGGATAGATATTGGCCTGTACCACCTATTGTTGTAACTGGAAATGGTGCTCGTTTATATATGTACGGTGGTACATTCGGTCATACTAATTTAGTATCTACAACCATAGCAGAAGGTGGCTGTGATTTGAACTCTCCGACAATTCCTATCACATCGCCTGTATTTAACACTCCGGGTAAAGTTTTAATAAATGCCAGCACATTTGTTACGTTTACAGGCTATTCTGATGGTATGTTGCAAGGATGTTCGGCTCACCCAGCATATTCAGGTGGTGAGGCGGTTGTCAAATATATCTTTGCTGATTATATAATAAATTGTGATGCTTCTGCTTGGGCGGGGGGCGTGGTATTGGACGGTTGTGCATTCCACTATATTCGCACTGAATCCGGACGTATAGCTACAGGAGGAGGCCCAGTTATTGCCCGAAATTCTTACGGCTATGAAAACTGGTTCAGCAATCGGATACTTGGAGACGCACAGAATAAACTCTATGACGGTGGATTTGAGCAGGTAGCGATATCAGATGATATATTTATCTCAGGAGATACAGCACCTATAACATCAAGGGTAACCGGTATTAATATTTCACTTGCTACTTCAACTGCACAGGCTAGGTCAGGAAGCAGATCGCTATTGATTACTACAGGATCAGGCAATACTGCCAAATTCGCAATCGCTGTGCCAATAACCTTAGGTGCGATCTGTAATTTCGAAGCATATTATCGGAAACCAGGAAACGAGACAGGATCAGTAACAGT
>JAKPFN010000131.1 GCA_029551395.1 Armatimonadota bacterium
GCGACTATGGTGGAGCTCTCTTTGGAGGTGCCGGGACAATATGTGCTTGTCGACCACGCCATATCACGCACAGAGAAAGGGCTGAAGGGCTTCCTGGATGTTGAGGGAGAACCGCGGCCGGACATTTTCCATGCCCACTAAATTGATGTAGTTATTCGGAAAGACGCAAAGTGAACTAGGCAAAAAGTGAAGTAGACAGCGATAAACGCAGTTTGTACCTTGACAACTCCACAGAGAGATCGAGCATTGGTCCGCGAGGCTGCCATTTGGACGCGTTGAATTAAGCCCTACCAAAAGGACTTTTTTCGGAAACTATTCTATCGTTAGCCTAGGCAGTGGCAGGTAGCACTGCAGATGTGAGCCAGTCAAGCAGACCGAAGCCTTCATGACGTCGGCTGGCGATCCAGGCATCCAGATGCTGCGCCATAGCTGCAAGAACAGCGCACCAATACCAGTTGTGCTTGCGACGAACACGGCATGCTTCTAAATGCCGATCAACTAAGCTTCGTTTTAACGACCGTTCCACGGTGGTCCGGCGTTTGTATGCTCGCTTCCATGCATCCGAGTTCCTTGGCACAGGCGGTTGTCGAAGTGACCCCTTGGGATAAGTGTAGACCACCCGTCCATAGGACGATGAAGAGCAACGGGTAGCGCATGAATCCGGATGCGGACAACGGTACTTATGCCGTTTGCGGCCAGGACAGAAGCCGTTGGACACCATAAGTTCGCCAGATGGACAGATGGGAACGCCATCTGCAGAAAAGCCTGCAGGTACGGGAAGTAGGGGTTGATTCTGTCGTCGTTTGTTTTCGTCGATATAGGGTGCAATCTGATGGTCGTAGCAGTACTCATAGGTTGACCCATTATCGTGTGCGGAATCGGCAAGCAGTTTACGGAATGTCCACTGTGGGTACAGGTCCACTGCTTCCACGAGGGAGACTAAGCCGGTCACGCTATCATGACGAGAAGCCTGAGCTAACCGTACATAGATAGCTAGATCAAAGGGACTGTCGGCTGCCGTGACATGGTAGAGGGTATGACCATAAAAATGCTGCTTATGGTGGTTATCCCACCCCCAGTTAGCGGCAGCATCCTCGAAGGAGCGTTTACATCCACAATGCTCCCCTGGAACGAGCTGGCATGTACAGACCTTATTACCCCGTGGAGAGGCTCCTGTTTCCAGCGGTGCACCGTCGATAGCTAACGAGAGAGCCTGTGTATTCCCGAGCAATCCCATCTTTGCGGAAGGCTTGACCACGACACTCGCCATGAGTTGTTGAAGAAATCGTTCCGGCCGGTGATCCAAACGTCGACCTTTAGTAGCTTCTTTCAGCAGCTTATCCACTATATCAGGGTGTTTAGTCGGCATCTTCTCCTCCTTCTTAGCGGGAGTCTTGGGTTTAGTTGGTGAGCTTTTAAGTACAGGACTCTCGCGCAGGGGCCATACTAAATTGCGCATATAGTGATGTGTAGAAACGGGTGCAACATCATCTGGCCTAAATCCACAAGCGACGGCCAAGATCGGTTCGCCGCAGAGCCGATGATGCCAAGCGGGGATTGAGGTTTCATCCATAAACGTCATCAGTAATAACGACCGAAGGACGGCAGGAGCTTGATTGCTGGGACGGCCGGTAAGTGAGTAACATTGGGCTAGAACAGGTTTGGCAGGATCAAGATTAGTCAACCAGGCAGCTTCGAGCACAGAAGCGAAGTGCACGATACGCTGCTGGTCGATTGGCCAGCGAGCCGCTAACTCGTTGAGAAGCAACTCTTGAAACTGACTGTGGGTTTGCCAATCGCCAAGCATAAAAATACCTCCATAGGTGAGGTAGGTATCTTCTAGGGATACCTCCGCAGCGATTATGGAGGGGAATTTGATTTGTCAAGTGCCAAAAGACCTGTTTTAGCCCATTTTTGTAAATTATCTTTGTGATTTTGGTGCTCGATCTTTGTGTGGAGTTGTCAGGAAAGAGAACCTAGAAAGGTGGAGGAAAAAATCCACCTGCATCTAGGAAGTGGCTTTACATCGGAGACTAGCGTTTCCGAATAACTACACATCAACTGTGGAGGCGTCTGTGTGAGACTTCGACATATATCCTTGTTCATTGCCCTGTTTACCTGCCTCATACTGCTGAGCGGCAGTATGACGTGCACGGCACAGACCAGTTCGGGCACCGTTGTTCGCGTCGGTAAAACCTATAACATACCTGCTGATCATGAACACAAAGGCTACGTTTACATATTCGGCGGCAATGTAGAAATTGCCGG
>JAKPFN010000136.1 GCA_029551395.1 Armatimonadota bacterium
AAGCTTTCTTGAGTTTGTTCTCTTTCTGGCTCTTGTTGATATATATTGTACCTTCGGTAATATCAGCTACCGTTGCCCTTTGTTTACTACTGTATACAAGGTTTTCTTAGCTGTTTTCTGGAACGAACTCACGGTTTTAAGCTCAAAAATGGCTGATTGAGTTTGTTCCAGCGTTTTTCTGTATTGGTCTAGCAGTGTAAACATCTGGTTTTAATACATAAAGGTATCTGCATAATTACATTGCTTTCCGCACGGGGACGTGCGGTAAATCTTTGCCCGGCGCGAGACGGGCCGGGCAATCAGTAATCGGGCGCTGACCGGGCAATCGGGGTGCGAAGATAGGCTGAGCAATCATTTGACGATCAGAGATTTTGTTGTTCATAATTATAAGACAACTACTCGGCCAAAAAGTACGGAAAAATCGGGGATATTTTAGAGATATTTATGCGAACGGATGTTTGGTGTGTGGGGTTAAGAATTCGGGAAGATGTGAGTGATGAGCGAACTTGCCTTTAGCTCGTTTCTCATCACTCTTAACTTCCCCACTTATCAACTCTTTGGCACTGTGGATTCGCGTATCATCAGCTCAACAGGTAGTTTGAGTTGAACAGTCTCCGGTGTATGGTCTTCCATCTGATCTATTAACATCTGAGCAGCAGTGTGTCCCAGCAGCTCACGCGGTTGATGCACTGAAGTCAACGGAATCTTGAGCAAATTCGAATAAGGCAAGTCTGCATATCCGACTAAAGCAAGATCCTGCGGTATTCTGATGCCCAGCCTCAAACATTCCTCAAGCGCGCCTATTGCAACAGGATCGCTCAAGCAGAAAAGTGCATCCGGCCGGGGATCCATCTCCATCAACTGGTGAATGACCATTTTACCGCTCTCTTCAGTAGATACGACCTGGAACCACAAGCGAGGGTCCGGAACAAGCCCATGATGAATCAATGAATCGACATAAGCCGTATACCTGTTTCTGTTTGTAGAAACAGTCAGTGTTCCTCCGGCACAAGCTATCCTCGTCCTTCCAAGAGATAAGAGGTGCTGCGTAGCCAGAGTGCCTCCAGTGTAATCATCAGTAGTTACGCTGTAGAAAGGAGTCTGGTCGAATGTGCGGTCAATCAGAACAAACGGCACCTTCTGCTGCCAAAGGCTCCAGTACAAGCCCGCATCTCCAGTCTCCTGGGATGGGGCAACTACAAGTCCATCCACCCTCCAAGACAGAAGATCATCTATCTTTGCTTGTTCAATTTTTGAATCGGCATTGGTATTGGCCAAAATGACGTTATAACCTTTTTCGGCCAGTTGTGTTTCAATAACGATTGTCAGGCTGGGAAAGAAACTGTCCTTGACCGATGGGATAACAAGTCCCACAATTCCGGTCTTGGACTGAGTGAGTCCACGGGCGAGTTTGCTCGGTCTATAGCCAAGCATACCCGCCGCGCTTCTAACCTTCTCCTGGGTTTTTGGGGAAAACGGAATCCGCTGCCCCTGCCTTGCGCCCAGAATACGAGATACTGTAGATTTTGATACTCCAGCCAACTTCGCTACGTCATCAAGTGTAGCTATACCATTAGCCATAATGTATAAACCTTCTTCCTAAGGAGATAGGTATTCGACTCCCAAGAAACTGCACAACATCTGCAGATCCTCAGTAATGTCGCCAAACGCTACCCCCAGATGATGGGGGAAACCGTACTCTAATACTAGACGGTTAAGCGCGCAGAAATTATCGACCTTGATATCTGCAGCGCTGTAAAGCAAGCCCTTAGCCGTCTCCGGACTGTTCTCACCTTTGAATGCAAGCATCCTGAACGTGCCATCCGATCCCTGCATAAGGCAGATACCGGTTTTCGGGCCATATTCATACTGCCCGATGTGTGTCGGGCCAAGCTCGGTCCCTGCCTGCCTTGCTACCGGGTGTAGTGCTATTGCATCGCAAAGTCCGTTACAGCGGGTTGATCCTTCAGGAGCCATGTGTCCGGGCATACCGACACCACAATGTCCAAGCTGGATGATATCAGAACCACCTGTGTAGTTTACCCAATCCAAACAGGCTGCCGGATGGTCTGAGAGCATTGTGCCCATTGTCTGAGCAACTGCCATGGGCCAGTCTCCCTCACAGGCTACTGATGCAACATCTCCTTTTGCAACCAAATACGCTTGAGCAAGGCAAGATGCATTTGGAATAATCTCACTCTGGAACTCAGGCCAGCAGCGGACTGTTGCAGAAGTATAACCGTTTGCCCGAATAATAGCTCGGAATGCATGGTAGAACCTCGCGCCTTGTTCCACCATCTCTCTGTCTACAAGGACTTGCCGGCCATTCATCATTTCATCGGCAGTCTTCTTTACATCCTCATCTGTGAATGTGCTTTCTCCAAGATAGCCGGTCGCTTTTCCTGTTTTATATGTATACAAAACCGCTGACAGGTCAACCGTATCGACACGGGTACCGAATTTATCAGCAAAAGCAAGCAGGTTGCCGGATGCGGAATGGAAACCGCTTGGGGCATCTCCAAAACGGACTACCAGGTCATTGCGCAGGAATTTGATAGTCCCTGCCACTCTCAGCAGCCGTTCGAACTCTGTCTTGAACTCAGGGCTTAAAAACGGACCAGGAATGGTTACAATATTGCGTCCGATCTGCTTGGCGACAAAATTGTTCATTATGACGCTGCACCAGGCATTCGTTCCCCATTCGTTTATCTCCGGCTCCGGTTCAGCAGTTACTGCCATGGGGATTTTGGATAAATGCGGATGAGTTGCAAGCGTAAGGAAAACTTGACCGTTTGTAAAGGCTACGTTCGAAATAACCACCAAGTCCACACGGGCTGCAGCGAACTTGTCGGCTGCTTCCATAGCCTCATGTGGTCCAAATATCCTGCCTATAATCAATGAGTCTGGATGTATCTCGCCGGATTTTACCAGACCGTCGAAAAATGCTCTCATATCAGCTTCAGATTTGTCCTTAGCTGCCGGATTAAATGACCCTATCGAGTTGATTAATATACCGATCTTCGGGACCGGGCGCTTAATAGCTGTCAGGTTCTGCATACTTCCTCCAAATCGCGTTATGCGTACTGATGTATTATGACTTATGTTAGCTTCAAATGTCTACTATTTAGGATGCGGTTGTAAGATTCGGGCCAACAGTAGTCAGCTTTCAAGCATGCTGACAAGTAATATCTATAATGCTCAAGTTTGGGCTAAATGCCACATTCATATTGAAGAGTTTTACCTGGATAGATATTGGATACTGCTAACTTCAACCGGCAAAACTCTATAACCGTTTAATCAGGTTATCTTATCTCACATCTAATTGCTGCAACAGAAAGCGCAGGAATCGTAATGCTGTCTTCTGCAACAGCAAGCCCTACAGTCCGTATACGGTCAGGAACCTGGAAGTGGTTCATAATGTCCGGCTGGCGCATATCGAGAGTGTCACACACTACCTCTCCGCCTACCGGCTGCATACCTTCGCCATAACCGCTCAAGTCAAGCTGGATTCTAATTGGTTCCTTGGTCAAGTTGGCTGCGAAAACACATACAGCATCTTTTTCGTCAGATGAACAGGCTGATATGTCCAGACCTTCAGGAGTTCCTTCCACGCCAACAGGTACAGGCAGGTGATTGTCTGAGTAGAGCTTCATCGTATAGTAGCTTGGAGTCCCGAAAAGGCCGCTTGGGTTCGTCTGAATCATACCGCTGCAGTAGCTGTTGTTCATATTAGACCGGCAGGCAATGCCAACTACATCGGAATGCCTGTTCAGCAGGTTGAGATAACGTCCGGTGAACATTGCGGAATCGAGCGTATACTGCTTGCCTCTTGTCAGTCCCCAGGAACCTGCGCTGATATTCCATTCAGTAATACCGAGCTTAACTTCTCCTGCCCGGCCAAACTGATTGATGATTTCCACTGCGTGAGCGATGCTTGCTTCGTCCTGTTCAAGGTCCGGCACATAGTGATGAGGGCATGCATAGTCGATATACTGTCCAACCTTTCCAAAAAGCTCAGGTGTTGGATCGGATGATAAGATTATCGCGTCCGGCTGGATTTCTCTTATCATCTTGCAGAACTCGACGCAGCCTGCTGAGTATTCCTCACCAACAAGCTCGTTTCCTATCTGCCAATACTTCACATTGTAAGGCTCAGGATGACCGTTCTCAGCCCGTTTTCCGCCCCACTTGGTATCAACGCTGCCGTTACAGTATTCTATAAGGTCTCTTCCGCTCTCTACGCCATCACCGAAGCTGATGCAGATAAGCGGTTCTGCCTCGACAAGCTCGCAGAACTGCAGGTATTCGTCTATTCCAACGTCATTGGAGTGCTTCCTGCCCCAGTATGGATCAGGAAACGGAACGCGGCGGTCTCTGTCTCCAATTCCTGCCTTCCATTTGTAGCCGCCCGGATCGACAAGCGAGCCGCCCCATCGGATAACACCCGGTCTTTGGGCTTTTATGGCCTCAACGACATCAACTCTCCATCCTTTGATGTTATCTGAAGGCATCAATGACAGCTTATCAGCCCAGAGGCTGCCTGAACCGGTCACCTCCAGCTCAAAAACTACTTTGTCAGAAGTGCCTGTTGCAGTGATATCGGTTTCCAGCTTTTTCCAGTCTGTTCCTGGGTTTGGAAGGCTCTTTGACCCGAGTTCCATCCAAGTGTCATCAGGCAAGAGTGTTTTCAGGACTATTCTTGCCTGGATATCAGATGAGTCTGACCTGAAATAGCCATAAAAGTGGTAAGCCGCGCCTTTTTTTACGGCAAGTCCCTGCTGGGTAAGGGTGGCTTTCTGGCTTTTTGAAGCTGTGAGCTTTGCAGAGCGGGAGCCGACAAACGGTTTTTCAGTATCATAAGTCCAAGTGTTGTTTACGTCCCAATCCCGGTCACAGAAGTTGGGCACGCCGGTGTAGTAGCACCATTTGACAGCTCTTCCGACTCCCTCGAATGCCCGATCGTTCAGCAACTCGGCCCACATGCCTGGGACAAGGTCATCCAGCAGTTCTATGAAACCGCCGTAAAGCATTCGGCTGATCCGGCCTCCGTGCAAAGGTTCGGATGATACTTTTATAGTAGAAAGTTCATTAGTATCGGACATATATCTGCTCCCATTGATTTGCGCGGATGCGCGGTTACAACCGATTGCATTATATCTCCAAGGCCTCTTGCCGTCAACAGTAGATGATATCTGCTGACACCTGTTTAACTGAACATTTGAAGGCTGGATTTCCTGGGTTTCTGAACAGCAGCAGCCTGGTTCAGAGAAAATACCCGAGATAATGAGTCCAGAGAACCAGATGAATTATCAGATAATCAACTGCACAACTTTTTATCAAGAGAACATTTATTCAGGGATAGCTGGATATTACCTACCTCAGCTATTCACCTGGTGTGTATGCAGGCAGGGACTGTAGAAGTGTGATGGGGTTGTTCGGCGCAGCCACCACCGCGAATGCAACCGTTTGCATTATTATGCCTGCTGATACAGACAATATATCTCATCAAGCTCCTCTGTAGCAAGACTTGGAATATTTAAGCTAAAATTTGTTATTACCGCTAGAGATAGCCTTGACAAGCAAGGTGTCTGGAGTTATAATGCAACCGATTGCAATCACGT
This sequence comes from Armatimonadota bacterium, assembly GCA_029551395.1. GTDB lineage: Bacteria > Armatimonadota > UBA5829 > UBA5829 > DTLH01 > JAKPFN01. The sequence continues at coordinate 5,622 of JAKPFN010000136.1, forward strand.
AAGAATGGAAGGTTTTAGAATGAAAGGTAAGGAACTTCGACTCCGCAGATTCTTCTCAAAAGGACATACTGTCATAGTACCGATAGACCACCCGGTCTATTTTGGTCCATTACCAGGTGTAGCGGATGTCAAAAAAATAGTCAGTGATATCGCAAGTACTGAAGCTGATGGAACTCTGCTTACATTGGCTACGATGGACCGAACTGTGGACGAAATCGGTAATCTTGCTACAATAGCCCGTATCGACGGCACTCACACCAAGCTCGGGCATAACCTCGAGAAGATTTATCAGTTCGCAACAGTCGAACATGCAGTTGCAGCCGGTGCCGATGCCTGTATTCTGAATGTTTATGTCGGCACTGACAATGAAGATGAGTTATTAGGCAAACTCGGTACTGTTGCAGAGGACTGTGAGCGATGGGGATTGCCGCTTTTTAGCGAGATGATTCCGGCAGGAGCGCTCAGGGGACACTATGACCCGACTGCAGAAAAACTTTCCGAAGACGAACTGGCAGACCAGATAGCTTTGGCATCCAGAGTAGGCGCTGAGCTTGGCGCTGACATCATCAAGACCAACTATACAGGTTCACCAGAGAGCTTCCGGCGCGTGGTAGAAGGTGCATCAGTGCCTGTAGTGGTTGCTGGCGGGCCTTGCGGAGATTCAGTAGCAGGCCTTCTCAAAATGGTGGAAGACTGTGTGGCTGCAGGCGCTGCTGGAGTCTGCATAGGCAGAAATGTCTGGGCTAGAGAGAATCGTGTAGAAGTCCTGAATGCTATCTGCCGAATAGTCCATGAAGGTGTAGCTGCCGAAGAAGCCCTTACCAGATAGGAAGGTTTCAGTAAATGACTCCGCGAGAACGCATACTGACTGCAGTGGCCCGCGAAGTGCCCGATAGAATACCAGCAGACTATAAAGCTGAGCCTGAAGTTAACCAGGCGATGATGAAGCGGCTTGGTCTGTCCAGTTATGATGAGCTTCTCAACTACTTACAAGTGGATGTGAGGCGCATCGAACCGCTGTACGTAGGTCCTCCTGACAAGGTGCTGGGTGAAGATATCACTGAGGACTACTGGGGTATCCGCGCCAAACGTGTAACTGCTTCACACGGCACATACAGCATGTATATCGAGACTGATATCTGGCACGCTGAAACAATAGAAGACCTTGAAAAGCACTCCTGGCCTGCTTGCGATATATTCGATTACTCCGTAATGAAGGAGCAGTGCGAAAAATATCCCGAGCACGCCATCTTGTTCGAAGGTTCAGACCTGTTTACCAGGCCATGCATCCTGAGAGGGATGGAAAACATGATGCTCGATATGGCGCTTCGCCCCGAACTGGCTCACTACATTATGGAGAAGTTCACGAGCTTCTATTGTGAGGACCTTACACGCGCGCTTGAAGCTACAAACGGCGGATTCCAACTCTACTGCGAGTGGAGCGATTTCGGTACACAGGAAAGCCTCTTGATGTCCGTTCCAATGTGGAGGGAATTCATTTCGCCCTACCTGAAACGGCTGATAGATATTTGCCATTCTGGCGGAGTCAAATTCATGTTGCACAGTTGCGGTGCAATACGCGACCTGATACCGGATTTCATCTCGCTTGGAGTCGATATCCTCGACCCAATACAGGTTATGGCAAAAGGAATGGAACCGGCAGGACTGAAAAAGGACTTTGGCGATAAAATCTGCTTCCATGGAGGTCTGTGCACTCAGAGCACGCTGCCATTCGGCACCCCTGAGGCTGTAAGAGATGAGGTTCTGGACAGGGTGGCAACACTGGGTGTGGGCGGCGGCTACATAATAGCCCCCAGCCATAACATCCAGCCTGATACCTCATGCGATAACATTCTGGCAATGTACGACTCGGCTCTAAGAGAAAACCGGGCATAACGGAGGAATAATGTCCATACTTTGTGTCGGTCAAATAGTTGCAGATATTGTAGTAAGACCGGTAGACCAATTACCGCACTGCGGCCAGGCGGACCCAGTTGAAGAATTGAAGCTTGTAGCTGGTGGATGTGCTGCGAATACTGCATGTGTGCTTGCCAAACTTGGCGTTGAAACATCTATTGCCGGCATGGTAGGACGCGATTCGTTCGGCGATATTGCACTGTCAGATGTTGCATCCTGTGGAGTGAATATCTCGGGAGTAGTGCGCGATGCCGTCGTTCCTACATCTGCTGTTATTGTTATCGTAAGAAGTGATGGTGAGCGGTCGTTCCTTTACAGAGAAGGCGGAAACGAGCGGCTGGAAAGCGATATGATTTCGGACGAGGTCATAAGCAAGGCTAAATACGTCCACATCGGAGGAGGGATGAAGCTGTCCAGCCTGAATATGGCGGAATTTCTTTCCAGAGCAAGGCGGTTCGGCTGCATCACGACGCTCGATACCGACTGGGATGTAAGCGGAAAATGGATGTCTGCTCTCGAGAGTTCTCTTTCGAAGGTAGACTACCTTCTGACCAACGAAGAAGAGGGTAGCAAGCTCACCGGCGTAGAAGACCCTATAGAAATAGGCAGAAAGCTTTTATCTGCAGGGCCAAAAGCAGTTATCGTTAAGCGCGGCCCTCTTGGCGCTGTAGCAGTGACCGATGAAAGAATAGAGGAGTTCCCTGCATTCGAAGTCCAGGTAGTCGACACTACCTGCGCTGGAGACTCTTTTGCAGCAGGATTCCTGGTAGGGTTAAGCCAGGGATGGGATATCGCGAAATCCGTAAGGCTGGCCAATGCCACAGGCGCGCTTTGTACAACTCAAATCAGCCACAGAGGAATCGTCTCTCTTTCGGCTACAATGGGGTTTCTTAGAGGGCAACTGCCAGTATAACAGGTATATCAAAACTGATATAAATACCGCAGGCAGGATGATATAAGAGATTGTCATCCTGCCTTTTTGCATGCTGACCCAGATAATGTATATCTCCGGCAGTGGGACGTTTAGTTCAATATTGCCAAGGGCATAACAATAATGAGTTACTGGAAATTCACCAGTGTCATAGGATCGCTGTGCATCGGCAGTGGGGCATACTGCCCTGCCCAGAATGCAAAGCTGAGAAGGGAAGGGTGGAACTATGCACCGCGAAGAACGAGGTTCAGGTCAACTCGGGTTCTCTGAAAAGGACTTCAAAGTCTGCGACCTTTGTGGTGCGTTGAATCGTGCAGAGAATACCGAGTGTTTCGTCTGCGGTTGGTATGGAACGTTCCGCACCGACCCGGAAACGGTTAGGCAGGTAATGGCTGAATTCGAGGCCGAATATGGGACCTTGAATGAATCCATTGTTGCAGAAGAGCTGCTTCCGGACGAAAGCTCGGGTCCGGGATGGTTTGCTACATTTATTGAGAAGATAAAAGCATTCCTGAGCGGTAGGGAAGCAGACCGATAGACAGTCCGATCTGATATCGGTAACAAGGCCCAAGATGGATCAACCACTTGGGCCTTTGCATATTATATAGCTCCACTTTGCAGGAATTGTATTACCCTCTACTCGAAGTACAAATTACAGCAGCTTATGTATGGCCTTCTATCTGCTGGGTATAAATAAACAGGCACGCATAAGATAGAAGCTGCTGCAATGGAGGACAGAGTTGCATAACCGAAGATTAACAGCATTGAAGCTGATGATAATTACATTATTTCTTCTTCAGGTAACAGGCGCTTATGCAGTAGGGGCGTTTTTCGCAAATAAATCAGAACAATCGGAAGTCTACTCACCGGGAGTACGGGCTTTTATTCACCGGGATGGGGTTCGAGAAGACTTGATCCTGCAGATAGGGTTTGCTGGTAATGCATCTGAGTTTGCCTGGGTGGTTCCGGTTCCAAGTAAGCCGATAGTGCAGGCCATCGACCAGGCAGTATTCAGTGAACTGCAGAACATCTTCAACCCGCGTATTCTTCCACCAACACAGCTTGGAGCATCCCCACAGCCTGTAGAGGAAAAGATTCCTGACCCGGTATCGTTTATACAGGCAGAGATTATCCCTCCGATGCAGCCGCATTCGATAGGCACCTGGCTTGTTGCAAACGGCTATCAGTTTTCAGACCAGGCGAGGCAGCTCATCGAGAATTATATCAAGCGGGGATGGTATTTTATCGCGCTGAAGGTGAAGACAACGCCACAGGCTGAGCCACGGTGGCTGCAGCCGCTGTGGATTACATTCTCGAGCCAGCGAGCTTCATTTCCTGCCCTACTGAGCACACTCAACAGCAAACCGATGATGGTGCAGTTATATGTAGCCACAACAGTGGCCGTCAAAGCGCCGGGGTTTGTTGAGGTATCCACAACAGGCTCGCCTCTTGGAACGAAATACAAAAAAGGCGAGATGCCCAACTTTTTCCATGTAGTCACAAAAGACCGCATCCTGACTGAGCTTCGGGCAACAGTAGACCCCAAAAGCATTAACGCAGATATCGTCATAGTGCCTAAGGAATGAGTGATGAGTTTTCACCACGGGAGAAATTTGCAATTTCTCCCGGACAGATGGCTGAGGGATCTGTGATCCCGGGTGATCATATAAAATGCCAAGGAACGGGATTGCAAATCCCTCAGCTATTTTTCCGGGCTAAATTGCAAATTTAGCCCGAGTGTAGTGGCGAGTGATGAGTGACGAGGGCATATATGATTATGCACAATTTCCACTTGGCAGCTAACTCATACCTCATACCCCATTCCTCATACCTTTGCGGTATTGCGGTCTTTTGCTTGACTCATGCCTGCCTCAAAGCTACCATGTAAGTAGTAAATCCAAGCGGGTGGCTATGGCTATCCGCCTATTTTTATTTGTCATGCCTACAGCAGCGTATTATACACTCGGATGCAAGATTAACCAGTATGAGACGGAGAAAATCCGCGAGAAGCTCGAAAGGTTGGGGTTCTCGACGGTCAGTTTTGCCTCGCCTGCTGACGTGTATATTATCAATAGCTGCACCGTCACCGGCACTGCAGATGCAAAATCCCGCCGGGCTATCCGTCAGGCAGTCCGCCGAAATCCCGATGCGCTGGTAATCGCAACAGGCTGTTACGCGGAACTGGAACCTCACTCGGTGTCAGAGATAGAAGGCGTTGACCTGATAATAGGTAATGAAGATAAGGATTCTATCCCCGAACGAATAGCCGCCCGTTTCCCGGATATCGACCCGAACAATGACTCTGTAGTCCTGCCGCGAGTGCGGACAAGAGCAATCGTAAAAGTCCAGGACGGGTGCAGTCAGTTTTGCGCTTACTGCGCTGTGCCTTACGCTCGAAACAGGCAGTGGAGCAGAAATCCGGATGATGTAATCAATGAACTGCGCGTTTTAGCCGGATTCGGGTATAAGGAGATTGTCTTGGCAGGCATTCGGCTTGGTTCGTATCAACCAAGCCTGCCTGACCTCATCCGTTTGGCTGCTGAAATAAACGGTATCGAGCGGATTAGGCTGAGTTCGCTTGAAGTCTGGGAAATCGATGACAATCTGCTCAGTGCGCTTTCAGATAGCCCAAAGGTCTGCAGGCATCTGCATATACCTCTGCAAAGCGGTGACGAGCAGGTGCTCAGGCTGATGCGCAGGCCCTACACACCTGGGAAGTATGCGGAAGTCATTCGGAAGGTAAGAAATGCAGTGCCAGACCTTGGACTGACAACCGATGTTATGGTAGGCTTCCCTGGGGAGTCTCAGGAAGCATTCGAACGCAGCTTACGGTTCGTTGAAGAGGTGGAATTCTCCCGGCTGCACGTTTTCAGATACTCTCCGAGACCGGGAACCAAAGCTGCCGAGATGCCTGATAAGGTTCCTGAGGCAGATAAGACGCTGAGAAGCGATAAAATGATAGAATTAGGCAATAGACTTGCCTGTCAATATGCAAGTAGACTGGTTGGGAAGACTGTTCAGGTGCTCGTGGAGTCAAAACGGGCTGAGGTTCTATCAGGACTGACCGATAATTATGTAGAAGTGCGGTTTGATGGAAGCGAGCGTCTCCGGGGCAGCATCATACCGGTCCGAATCGATTACGTGAACGATGATGGGACTGTGTTTGGTTCAATAAGAGGAGGAGAAAGCTAAAAGTGAGCTGATGAAAGGGATTCATCGCTTACTGCTCGTTACCTGCTATGGAAGACTGCATTTTCTGTAAAATTGCAAGGCATGAGATGGGACAACTGGTCTATGAAGATGACCAGGTGGCGGCATTCAATGATTTAAATCCTGCCGCGCCGGTGCATGTCCTTATAATACCTAAAAAGCACATTGAAAAGCTGGCTGATATTGAAGATGGTGAAGATGCCTGCCTGGCTGGACATATTCTCACCGTTGCCAATAAGATAGCAAGAGAACGAGGCATAGCTGAAGAAGGCTACCGGGTAGTGGTCAACAACGGCTCGGGAGCTGGTCAGTCTGTGTGGCACTTGCACTTCCATCTATTGGGAGGCAGGAAGCTTGGATGGCCTCCGGGATAAATATCTGGGGAGTTTCGCCCCATTAGTTCTCGGGAACGTGTTTGTATCAGCTCTGCCTTACTTGTCGTCAGCTTGACATCGAGCTTCCGCGACGGGTATAATATCGTTTGAGACAAGAGAATACTGCGAACGGCTAAGGGTATGAGTTCCTAATGGAATTGGCTAATTGGCCATTTGGAGTCGTTGCCAATCCCCCCTGCCCGCGACGGGCTGTAGGCCGAGCGCATCCAAGGAGGAGGGATTATGGTTGGCACAGGTTCAGGTAAAGCCGAATGAACCGCTTGACAGTGCACTCAAGCGTTTCAAAAAAGCTCTGCAGCAGACTGGCGTTCTAAAGGAAGCCAGAGCACACGAGCATTATGAAAAGCCGAGCGATAAGCGTCGCAAGGCCGAGGCTGCCAGAAAGCGCAAGATGCGCACAGGCAAATAAGTGCGAAATAGCTGACAGGGTTCTTGAGCCCATATTTGTTTAAATGTCATTAAAAGACACTTTACAAGAAAATATGAAGTCTGCGATGAAGGCGAGGGATGAGTTGAAAACATCAACCATTCGCCTCGCCCTCTCCGCAGTAAAAAATATGGAAATCGACAAAGGTCGAGAAGCCACCGACGAAGAAATCACCGAAGTGCTTACGCGGGAAGTCAAACGCCGCCGCGAAGCTATCGAAGGTGCCGAAAAAGCCGGTAGGTCTGATGTCGCCGACCGGGAACGTGGTGAACTCGAGATTTTGTCTGTATTCCTCCCTAAACAACTTGGTGAAGATGAGATTGAGCTGATTGTCCGTGAAGTAATTGCGGAAGTCGGCGCTGCTGGTCCGAAGGACCGAGGCCGCGTTATGAGCGTACTGATGCCCAGAGTCCGCGGCAAGGCAGATGGCAAAGTAGTCAACCAGGTTGTTGAACGGATCCTCCAGGGTTAGACCCACTGCGTATGAAACCCCATTTGCTTCTGCCTCGCAGAGGCCGCAAAAAAGATTCTGATAAGAAAAACGGCAAGCGACGGAGGATTGACATCCATAGAACGGGGCTGGCCCTCTTTACTGTCGTCGTCCTGTCTGTTCTCCTTTGCACTCATCTGATACCGGACCAGATCTCGCTCACTACAGGTGATATCGCACCGGAAGATATAAGAGCTTTCCGCTCCGTCAGGTATGTCGATACTCAGGAGTTCCGAAAACAGCAGAACGATGCTGCTGCAGCAGTAGAGAAAATCTACGACAGCGTTCCTTATACAAAGACTCAGGCAGCCAGGGATTTATCTTACATTTTTGATGCCATCCGCAGGGTGCGGGATGACAATACGCTCAGCAGCACATCGGAAAAAGTCGCTTATTCGTCAGAAGAAATAAAGAGTCACCTTGGTATCCAGATTCCTGAGCAGTCGCTACAGATTGCGATCCGCGCTCCTTTACCAGATTTGGCTGATATGCAGAGTACGGCAAAGATACTGGTGCAGGAGACAATGTCCGGCCAGATTCGCAACGATGAATCAGACCTGCCCAGGGCACGCACGCGCATCGCAATGGCAGCTAAAGATGCTATGGGGGATACAAAATACGCCTCGACAGCCGCATCGCTCGCTAACACCGTTATCCGGCCAAACAGGATTTATAACGCACAAGAGACTACAATGGCGCGGGAACGTGCTCGTACAGCCGTTAAGCCAGTATACAGTTATATTCGAAGCGGTGATTTGATTATTGCCAAGGGACAGAGGGTTACATCCGAGCATATTGAAAAATTTACCGCTCTCGGGCTGAGACAGCGCCGCATAGACTATCCAACCATAGTATCGCTGTCCTCGCTTGTCGCATTCCTTGTGGGATTGGTTATTCTCTACCTTGCCAGGTATCAGCCTTCGATTTACAGGACTACCAGACTCCTTTGGCTGCTCTCTCTGGTAGTCATTATGAGCACTCTTGGCTTAAAACTGCTTGGAGTCATGCTCGGAATAGAGCTTTCGGGGCTACAGCTTGCGTATCTCAGCATAATGCTCACTACAACCGCAGGCATGATCCTGGCAGTGCTGTTAAATCCGCAGATAGCCGTGCTGATAGTTGCAATGCTGGCAATTGCATCCGGTCTTGTGATGAACCACGAGCTTCGATACGCAATATCCACGTTAGTATCAGGGCTTGTAGCCATCTACTCGGTCGCTAACATCAGACATCTGGCCGATGTCATGCGTGCATCCGGGGCAATAGCTGTCACCAACATAGCAATAGTCTGGATAACAGGTGGTTTGTTTGGCGATTCCGTTGGTGATATGGCTTCGGGTTCCGTTTGGGCGCTTGTTGTTGCTATGTCGGCCACATGGTTCTTCGTTTTTTCTGTCAGGCTTCTTGAGCGGCCGTTCAGGATAACAACACACATCTCTCTGCTTGAGCTGGCGGACACAAACAGGCCGATACTCAGGCGGTTGGTAGTCGAAGCGCCTGGCACTTATACTCACAGCATGGCAGTAGGTCATCTGGCAGAGGCAGCCGCAGAAGCAATAGGCGCTGATTCACTGTTTGCACGGGTTGCTTCCTATTATCACGATATCGGCAAAATCAGGCGGCCTCATTTCTTCGTCGAGAATCAGAGGATAGAGAACATCCATGACAGGATGAACCCGACACTTTCGGCGCTTGTCATCACGTCACACATAAAAGACGGCCTTGAGGTTGCGCGGGAGTTCAAGCTGCCGCTCAGTATTCAGGAGATAATTATCCAACACCACGGAACATCGCTGGTGCAGTATTTCTACAACCAGATGACAGGTCAGGTGGAGCCATCTCCGGTACTTGAGCAGCAATTCCGCTACGATGGCCCCAAGCCGCAGTCCAAGGAAGCTGCGATAATTATGCTTGCGGATTCAGTGGAAGCTGCATCGCGCAGTCTGGCAAAACCAACAACGGCAGCGCTCGAGACTCTGGTTGATAAAATTATCTCAGCAAAACTGCAAGATGGTCAGATGGACCAATCGGAACTAACCTTCCGAGACATAGGTATTATCAAAGAGACATTTATAAGAACGCTAAAAGGAACACTACACGCCCGAATCGATTATCAAGAGAGTATGCAGGGAGAGAACGGCAAGGCATCGAACGGTAATGGAGATACTGATAAAGAACTCACAGACAATTCCGGTGAACCAGGACAGGCTCAGGAAAACAGCACAGAAACTGCTGCTGGCTCAGGGGTGCCCGGAGACGTCTGAAGTAAGCGTGCTGCTTACCGATGACGCGGAAATCACAGTTCTTAACCGGAATTATCTTGGAAAAGACCGGCCGACCGACGTTATCTCTTTTTATCAAGCTGAAAAGCCTGAGGAGCGCGGTGATATACTCGGAGATGTCGTAATATCGGTCGAAACAGCAAAACGGCAGGCTGACGAACGAAGAAAAAGCCTGGATGATGAACTGGACCTGCTTTTGGCTCATGGGATACTGCATCTGCTTGGATATACCGATTATACGGAAGAAGAAGCCCGCCAAATGCAGGAACTTGCTGCCCAGGTTATAGGTCAGGAAGCAGCAAGGTAAGATTTATAAGTGAGGTGCGAAGAACGAGAGATGAGCAGGAGTTGGTCTAAGTTTCACTTGCTGCCCATTTCTCATCGTTAAGAATATGAGGCTCAAAAACCCGCTTAACGGATTCAAATACGCAATGGATGGCGTTGCCCATGTGTTTCGAACGCAGCGGCACATGCGGTTCCATTTCCTTGTGCTCATCCTGGTGCTTCTGGCAGGATTGGTGCTCAACCTGAACCACCTGGAAATGCTGATTCTGTTGTTTACGGTCACACTTGTGCTTTTAGCTGAGATGTTCAACACAGCTGTAGAGGCGGTTGTGGACCTTGTTACTCAGCAGTACCATCCGCTGGCTAAATTTGCCAAAGATATTGCTGCCGGTGCGGTTCTGATAACCGTTTTGAACGCGCTTGTTGTGGCATTTTTGCTGTTCTTTGGTGGAAAAGAACTGCCAGAGTTAGCAAAAGAGCTTGGAGTAAGACAGCCTAACCTACTGACGGTGGTTGCTACTGCATTTGTCTTGCTGTGTGTGTTCGTAGTTATGTGGAAGGTTACGGGTGGAAAGGGAAAACTATGGAGGGGCGGCGCTGCGAGCGCTCATACTGCCCTTGGATTCTTTCTTGGTGTAACGATTCTATTCTTGTCGAACAATATGGTAGTTGCTGGGCTGGCTTTTATTATGGCAGCAGTTATAGCTCAAAGTAGAGTAGAAGCCAGAATCCATACGGTAAGGGAAGTGATAACAGGTGCGCTGCTGGCGACTGTGATTTCCGCCACAGTGTACTGGTTCATCGCCCCTCACCATTAGTACGTTATGCTGAACTTGTCACGTCATCCCGAACTTGTTTCGGCATCTCTTAACAAACATAAGACCCTGAAACGAGTTCGGGGTGACGTGTTAGTAGAGAATACATAAGGTACAAGCGTAGTGTTACAAAAAAATCGGAGAAAGCATACACTAGCAGCTATTAGAGATTAAGGGGGGATTTCTCAACTTGGACGGAGATCCAGACGGTATAGGCTCCAGGCTTTTACTGATCTTAGTATTGATATTACTTAACGCATTCTTTGCAGCATCAGAGATTGCACTTGTAACCGTAAGGCGCACCCGAATCAGGCAGCTTGTGGAAGAAGGCAGCCGGGCTGCACGGACAGTGCAGAGGTTGATAGAAAACCCAACGCGCTTCATGGCTACGGTCCAGGTTGGCGTTACCCTGGTAGGATTCCTTGCTTCTGCAATCGGCGCTGTTACAATTGCTGAGAGACTGGTGCCGGTCCTGCAGAGAACCGACCTTGCTATCATCGCCAACAATGCGGTTGGAATATCCGTATTCCTGATTACTCTCGTAATTGGCTTTGTAACCCTTGTCCTCGGAGAGATTGCCCCAAAAAGTATTGCACTGCAACACGCAGAACGGATAGCGCTTCTGGTCGGCGGTATCATCAACTTCATCTCCATCATCGCGCTCCCGGCGGTTAAGGTTGTAAGCTGGACAAGCGACCTTGTAGTTAGGCCATTCGGCGGGCAAGTAAGGTTTTCTACTCCTATTGTGACCGAAGAAGAGCTGAAAATGCTTGTGGAAGCTGGTGAGGAAGAAGGTGTTATCGAAGAAGATGAAAAGGAGATGATACACTCCATCTTCGAGTTCACAGACACCATTGTTCGCCAGGTAATGGTCCCAAGGATAGATATGAAAACCGTTGAAGTAGATTCGGGCTTGAATGAACTGCTCGATGTCATCATCAAGTTCGGTCATTCCAGGATTCCGGTCTACGAAGATAGCATAGACAATATAGTCGGCGTTGTGCATGCAAAAGACCTTCTGCCTGTTCTTGCAAAAGAGATGCATGAAATGGACATCCGTTCAGTCATGCGGCCTGCATACTTCATACCGGAGACTAAGAAAATAGACGAGCTTATGGCCGAGTTCAAGCGCAGCAAGATACAGATGGCTATAGTCCGAGACGAATACGGCGGGACAGCAGGTCTTGTTACGCTGGAGGACCTGCTCGAAGAAATCGTCGGAGACATTATGGACGAGTACGATGTCGAAGAGCGGATGATAGACATGCTGGACCCGAACCATGCGATTGTAAATGCCCGGATGGACATCGGAGACCTCAATGAGCAGATGGAACTTAGCATCCCAGAGTCAGAGGATTACGAGACCATTGGAGGGTTTGTGTTCGACCTTTTCGGCAGGCAGCCGGCAGAAGGTGAATCTGTCCAATACGAAAACATGACCTTTACCGTGAAGTCCACTGAAGGCGGTCGGCTGCATAAAATAGAAATCGTGCGGATACCTCAGCCGGAACCGGTTCAAAACGGCAATGGCCACACTAACGGAGACGGACCGCGCACCGGCACTTCGTCGAGAGACTAAATATTAGGCAGTACAAGGGCGAGAGGACGCTGGGTGGCTGGCGTCCTCTCTTTGCAATAGGCACCGGGTATTCAGTTGTAAGGTACGGCTTGCTTAGTAGAATCGAACTGTGTCAACCGGTCTCATCTATCCCCCTTTCACACAGCAATCGCTGCTAATGACCGGCAGGAATGTATCGTTGAACGCTTAGTTGAGCGGCTGGATTCTGGTAACTTTTTCAAGATAAATATCTTCGACATCACCTACAAGGCAGGCACCATAAAGAGGGACAAAGGTAACGTCGTGGATATGGGTGGTCATAATCTGCTCTTTGCCGTGTCTGTCACGCCAGGTAACTGAGCAGTCTTTTCCTACGTATGCTTTGGCCTCAGGTATAGTCATGGTAGTGCCCTCCTCAAAAA
>JAKPFN010000137.1 GCA_029551395.1 Armatimonadota bacterium
AGAGTAGACCGACGTCCGTATGCCATTGAGCTCGATACGACAAGAGTAGCGGATGGAGAACACTCCGTAAAATGGTCTGCATTGGATGCATCGGGCAATGAAATCAGCAAAGGTTCGATTTTCCTCGTAGTGACTAATAAAATGCGTCTGGACCCGGAGAAAATCGGTTCTTCAGCAGGCCCAATACCTGGTATAGATGATGAATCGGATTCAAGTGGGCAGACAGCCGATAAAACTGCCAGTGGAGTTGAAGTCGTTACCTATTCGAACTCTGATTATGATATAAGCCTCAAACATCCGATTGAGTGGAGCGTTAAAGACCAGACAGCAGCCCTGCCCGATGATTGGAACAAAGGTTATTGGTTGGTAATATCAACTGATCCGGTTGCTGATGCTGGTCATGTAGTCAATATTCGGCACAGGCTCATGCAACAGGAACACACAGCAGAGAGTTTTATTAAATTCACTCCTTATGTAGCTGATTGGGAACAGGTTTCCGTTAAAGGTCGGATTGTTTTCGTGACTACCAGCGGTTCTCCAGCAGCCAAGCGCGTAATGCATCGATTGATGATGCTGGATGGCCGTCATCTGTGGATGATGAACTGCATAGATACTACAGGGGAACCTGCTGAAAAGAGCAAAGCCCTTTTCCTTCAGATTTCAGAGAGCATAGAACCAGAAGCATCGCCTGAATCGGGTCCCATAGAAGCCGAGCAGTAGTATCATATTTTAGACTATCATTTAATATCTAAATTAGTTTTACTGACCAAGGAGGTTCGTTTGCTTCGCCGCAGTACCGCAACGTTCTGGAGTTCCTCTGCTGAGGGGCAGGCCACACGAATTTTACTTGTCCGCCATGGACGTGTCGCATGGAACGCACGCTCAGCTTATACTGGTTGGACAGATATTGAACTCGATGACTGGGGCCTGCAGGAAGCCGGGATGGTTTCCAAAAAGCTGAGTTCCGCTCCCATCAAAGCTGTGTATTCAAGCGACCTGATAAGAGCACGAAAAACAGCAGAAATAATCGCAAAACCACATGGACTTACGGTTACCAATGATAAGAATCTTCGGGAAATCAACTATGGAGAGTGGGAAGGGCTTGGCGTAGACGATATTATCGCAAACTACGGCGAAGATTTCTATAAGACATGGACTAATGATCCTGAAAATGTCAGGATTCCGGGAGGAGAGACATTTTCCGAGCTTTGCCAAAGAGCTGCGCCTGCAGCAGAAAGTATTGCCAAAGCCCATCCCGGTCAGACTGTAGTGATAGTTGCCCATAAAAGTGTCAACCGCGTACTGCTTTGCCACTGGCTTGGATTAAGTGTTGGCAGCTATAAACAGATAGAGCAAGACAACGGTGCGATCAATTCAGTTGTGTTCTCCGGGAACAGAGTGGTCGTAGAAACAGTCAATGATGTGTGTCACATTGTAAATAAAGCCGCAGTAAGTCATTTGACTTAGCCCTGTGGTGCATGGTAGCATTAAGCTTAGATGGCAAACTAGCTCAGCCACTTGGCTTCTGAGAGGGTCCGTATGCGTTTATTCCACATGGTCCGTTCGTTCACTACATTGGTGATGCTGTTATCAGGAGTGGTTCTTTTAGCCACCACAGCATCCGCAATTACGATTGCATCACCGACGGAAGGTCAGATTGTCCGGGATAAAGTCCGGATTGTTATTCCCAGGTCTTCTCTTCCAATGGAAGTTAGTAGATCAGGGTTCATCTGTATAAAGGTAGATGGCCGGTTCTGTGCTGCAATCGATGCATCAGCAACTGCTACTGACAGAAAATCTCCAGTCAGTACAAGCATTGTCTATGTCTGGGATTCAAAAGCGGTAATCAAGGATCCCAATCCTAATATACCTGCTGACCAGCGGCGTTATCGTGACGGTAGACATGAGATTACCGTCGAAGCGCATGGTATTTCCGGTGATGCCAGGAAGGAATCGATAATAGAGTCTGCAAAGGTGGTCGTAAACCTTCAAAATACGGTACAGCGGCCTAATCCAGCACCTCCTGTTAATCTGAAATACCGCTATTACCTGGGGCAGCAGAGTATCTACAGGGTATCTGTAACCGGTGAGATATTAAGTGCAACCGGATACAGCCTCACTGGCGGCCAGTTCCCGATTGCTGGCGGTTTTGACATTATTCAATCAGTTGAAGATGTCCTGCCGGATGGTTCAGGCCTTATTAGATACAAGGTTGACAAAGACAGCGCGTATACCAACATATTTGGTCAACTGAACTTGCTGCGATACTCAACGAGATTCCCTTCCGTCTACAGGATTATGGACTCCTCTGCAAGAGTATTGGATGCAAATGTTCTCTCAGGTAAGGTTAAAACAGAAATTGCTGATTGTCTGATTAGAATGCCAGGCAGACCAGTACAAGTAGGCGATACTTGGCCGAATGAGATTAAGATGAAGCTGGAAGGGCTTTCCGCGCTTAGCAATTTGACTGGACAGAGTACTGTAGAGTCGTTTGAATGGGAAGGCGGCTTCGAGTGCGCCAAGATCAACAGCAGGCTTTCTGGTGATGCAACGTTCTATTTCCCACCTGTAAACGGTGCTCCGGCTAGAATAAATGCACACAACATTGCATACTTTGCCTACAAGCCTGGTAAGCTCGTAAAAGATGTTACTGAAATAGAAATCAGCGCATCTATGGATACTGCCACACTTAATACTCTGCAGCAACAGCAGCAGGTTCCATCGATGACAAGCGGGCTATATGGTGGAGGAATGCCTTCCGGTCCTGCGAGTATGGGAACAGCTCCGCCGCTTGTAACTGGAACTGGCAGAAGTACTGGCGGTTACAACTCAGGCTCAGGCACACAAGGGTCTGGTATGACAGCGATTAAAATCAGGCTCACAATTACTAAAGAGCTTGTTCGTAAGTAGCGAGGTAACGTGGAAGATCGGGAGCTTGAACTCTCCGAACATCTGGCAGAACTGCGGACAAGGCTGATCCGCTGTGTCATCTACGTCTCTCTTGGCGTAGTAGTAACTTGGATTTTATATGACCGGATCTACGGGTTTGTTGCAGGTCCGGTCATTACCATTTTGGATCAGACTGGCAATAAATTTATGGTAACGCGCATAGCCGAAGGCTTTATGTTGCGCTGCCATATTTCGCTTATCACCGGAATTATTCTCACATCCCCACTTATTACTTTCGAAATCTGGGGATTTGTAACTCCAGCTCTAACGAAGGCTGAAAAACAGCCAATCAAGTGGATTGCGCCGCTTTGTGTGCTGTTATTTGCCGGTGGTGTTGCTGTTGGTTACTCGATTATCCCCACAACTATGAAGTTTCTTATCTCCTACGTACCTCCTGGAGCCGAAGCAAGGCTGACTGTTGCTGATAACCTCGTATTTATCGTCAAAATGCTTCTTGCTTTCGGTATTGTCTTCGAATTGCCGGTAATTCTGCTATTTTTAGGCAAGCTTGGTCTTGTCAACTCTAAAACGCTCATTTCAGGCTGGCGATATGCAGTTGTTGGAATTGCAATTCTGGCGGCTGTGATTACCCCCTCAGGCGACTTATTTACTATGATGTCGATGGCAGTTCCCGTTACTTTTCTTTATGCAGTGTCGATACTAATGGTAAGGCTTGTAGAAGAAAAACCTCAACCAAAAGAGAAAAAATAGACAGAGTAAGATTTTACGTTCTTCCCACACAGGTTAACCCTTTGATTGCTATGGGTAAAGAGCACATACGAGCATAATCCCGCATTCTGGGGCTAGTGGCGGATTTTGCTGAAGATTGTGGATTGACTCTTGCTTTTACTGAATAAAGCCGGAGAATTCCACAAGATCTAGTGAAAGTATGCACTTGTTTGGGAGGCAGTACAAATGAGAAGCAATGTAAACGTCGTAAACCATCCTATCCATCCTATCCTGGTATTGATACCCGTAGGTGCCTGGATCACTTCGTTTATATTCGATATCATCTTCATCTCGACAGGGAACACTTTCTGGTTTCTCGCTGCTCTTTGGACGATGATTATAGGTATTGTGGGAGCGTTAATTGCAGCAGTTGCGGGGATGTGGGACCTGTTTACGCTTCCTCTTGCCGAGAGACCTAAGCGTGTTGGCCTTACTCATATGACTCTGAACCTGATAATAGTTGCGTTGTATGTGATAAATGTTATCATCAGGTTCTCCGTTCCTACGTCGCCGATTGCAGGGATTATTGTGCCGGCATCAACAGTCATGTGGGCATTTATCTTGAATCTGGTGGCCGTTGTTTTATTGTTGGTCTCAGGTTGGTATGGTGGAGAATTGATTTACCGCTACGGTGTAGCAGTGCCTGACGAGACATGTGAGAGGGCTTCTGAGTCCGAGGCTCAACCTATTACCGGAGAACCAGGTATTGCAGGTTACCGGGGCGGCGAGACACCTCCACATGAAGAGGAATAGCAATAAAAGATAATCATTAATACTAGATGGTCTGGCTGTCAGGGTGTTTCCTCCGCACTGCGACTGACAATGCCGCAGGCGTTCATGCCTTGTGCGCTTAACGCTTTGTGGGATAAATACAAAGAGGTTTAACCTCTGGATAGCCGGACATAGTAGTGCTTGATGAGGAATCTCTCAATCTTGTCGTTCGATTTGAGGATACAGTCGCATAATGTTAGGCGGCTACGGAGGTACAACAAAAACCGGCTGAAAGTAAAATACTTCCAACCGGGCTGTTTCATAGAATTGGGGCGAGTGATGAGACTTGAACTCACGGCCTTCAGGGCCACAACCTGACGCTCTAACCAACTGAGCTACACCCGCCATATTGCCGATGGCGCCCCCTAGCCGATTCGAACGGCTGACCCACTGCTTAGAAGGCAGTTGCTCTATCCCCTGAGCTAAGGGGGCATGTTCCCAGAATTTGGCACAAGTATTATACCACGGACAGGCTCATAGAAGCAATAGTATTCATCAAAAACCAACGAGTATACGCGGTTAAATGTTGTAATATCAGTTGTTTCAGCCTTATTGCAGTCTTACCCTCGTTTCTCATTATCAATCACTTTCCTATTGTTTTATACACATCTTGACAGTAGACCTATGTCTACTATATAATGACTTCTGACATGACTGCATCAATACCGTCACGAAAGCTTACCGCGCGGCAGCGCGAAGTGCTGGAATTCGTTATAAATTTCGTCAGTGAGCGTGGTTTTCCGCCATCGATCCGTGAAATAGGCTCGGCAATGCAGATTTCCAGTCTACGTGGGGTTACAGTACATCTGGATGCGCTCGAGCGTAAAGGCTGGATCAGGAGAGAGAATGCCTCAAGAGGCATACAGGTTTTGGCCCCTGTGCCATCGCGTAAAAAAGGCACTGATTCAGTCCCGGTGCTCGGAACCATTGCTGCCGGTGTTCCCATGCTTGCTGTAGAGAATATAGAGTCGTATATCAGCGTACCGGAAGAGATCACCGGACGTTCTTCAGGCAGCTATTTTGCGCTTCGGGTAAAGGGTGACAGTATGATTGGTGACGGTATACTGCCCGGAGACCTTGTTGTAATCCGTTCTCAGCGCAGTGTGTCACAATCAGAGCTTGCTGCTGTTCTGATTGAGGATGAAGCGACGGTCAAACGTGTTCGGCTGGACGGCGATAAGGCCGTGCTTGTGGCATCAAACCCAAATTACGACCCAATAATCGTTGACCGGGCTGCTATTAGGATTCTCGGTAAAGTTGCGGGATTGGTCAGATGTTATGACCATTAGGGCGACTATCAGCAGCCGCCCTGTAACGCTCAATTACAAGCCAAATTCTCTCCGGGCTAGATTGCCATCGGCTAACAAGGCAGTCTCAGGCTTAATTTTGTGCCTTCAATGCAGCCAGAGCTTCATCTACTGTCTGGTATGTCCCAAAAACAGTGTTTAACCGTGTAATGCGGAGCATTCGGTCTATTGCGCTGTTACATGCAACTAGATTGACAGTTCCACCTTCAGGTCTCAGCCGCTTTGTTGCTGATAGTAGTGTTCCAAAACCGCTTGAATCCATATAGGTGACTTGCTCCATATTCACTACCAGATCTTTCTGCCCTTCGTTAATGATCTGGTTTACTGCTTCCTTAAACTTCGGAGCAGTATATACATCTATTTCCCCTGCTACATCGAGCACCTTGATTCCATCAACTTCGTGTGTGCTCGTTTCGAGTCGGATGCCCTCCAAAGCTCTTCCTCCAGTCTCAACCAAGTAAGCGTCTAATGTCTTTCAAGAGTATATAGCCATAATTAGCGAAAATCAATACTATATCTGAAGGAAGGTTATATGCTTGTGTAGAACTATTATCTTATAACCAAGTAGTCAAAATATACACAGAGGAGGTTCTTCCTTGCAAATGACACGTGGTTCATTGTACCGGAGAGCAGTGGTGGTAGCATTACCATTAATTGCTATTTTGAGTTCTCCGGTTGTTCGTGCTGCTGATACGTCTTCTGAAGAACGTAAGGCAGTTGAAGCTGCAATTGCTGCGGTAAAGCCAGCTCTCGTTAGAATTTACGTAGCCGAAGTAGACTACGAACAGGGCCGGGAGATAAAGGCTGAAAGCAGCGGTAGTGGCGTGATTGTGACGAAGGAAGGACATGTCGTCACTAACCACCACGTTGCAGGTTGGGCTAAGCGGCTTGTCTGTACACTGTCTAATAGAGAAGAGGTCGAAGCTGACCTGATTGGCACCGATGCATTGACTGACATCGCTGTTATTAAGCTGCGCCTCGGTAATCGAAAAGAATTTCCTGTAGCACAGTGGGGCGACTCCTCAAAGCTCAAAGTTGGCGACCGGGTTCTGGCAATGGGAAGCCCATTGTCTCTCTCTCAGTCGGTTACTATGGGCATCGTCAGCAACACCGAGTTGATAATGCCCGAGTACTTGGGCGGATCAATGACTCTCGACGGAGAGGATGTCGGATCGATGGTCAGATGGATCGGTCATGACGCATTGATTCAAGGTGGAAACTCAGGTGGCCCACTCGTAAACCTCAATGGTCAGATTATTGGAATCAATGAGATCAGTCTGGGCTACGGTGACGGCGGAATCGGGGGAGCAATCCCGAGCAATGTTGCGCGAAAAGTTGCTGAACAGATCATAAAGAATGGTAAAGTGAGCCGTTCCTGGATTGGAATCAACATTCAGCCGCTTCTCAAGAGTTCTACAGTAAAACGAGGCGTGCTGATTGGTGGTATCTTCCCAGATTCTCCGGCTGCTGCAGCAGGATTCAAGCCCGGAGATATATTGATTCGGCTTGCCGGCAAGGATGTAAATGTCCAGTTCTCTGAGGAACTACCGGTCTTTAATCAGGAAGTTGCATCGCTGCCTGTTGGCAAAGAAGTGGAAGCAGTTGTGCTTCGTGGCGGTAAAGAGGTCAAACTCAAGGTCAAGACTCAGGAACGGCCTGAGGCCGAACCAAGACCTCGTGAGTTTAAGCAGTGGGGGATGTGCGCAGCGAATATTTCGCTTATCAAAGCACGCGAACAGAAGCGTCCAAACCAGGATGGCGTTATCCTTTGGACGGCCAGCCCCGGAGGTCCTTGCGGTGAGGCTAAACCTTCAATCAGCAGCGGTGACATCATCGTAGAGGTGAATGGTAAGCCCGTAAAGAACATCGATGACCTGACCAAAATCACCGAAGAACTCACAGAAGGTAAGACTGAGCCTACTCCGGTTCTTGTTGCCTTTGACCGTGGAAATGAGCGGTTGCTAACAGTCGTAAAGGTCGGAATTCGGCCTTTGGATGAGCCTGGTAAAGAGATCCGCAAGGCATACCTTCCTGCAGATATCCAGGTTATTACCAGAGACATAGCTGAGGCGCTTGGACTTGAAGACCGGACTGGCGTTAGAATTACAAATGTTTACCCGGATTCCGCAGCCCAGGATGCTGGACTTAAGGTTGGTGACCTTATTGTCGCAATCGATGGTCAGGAAATACCAGCACGCGAACAGCAGGATACAGAAGTCCTGCCGGCGATGATCCGTCAGTATAAAGTCGGAACTACTGTGGAATTTACTGTAATTCGCGGAAAAGACGAGATTAAAGTTCCCATGCTGCTTGAACAATCTCCTCCGCTTCAGCGTGAGTTGATGAAGTATCGAGATGATGTCTTCGAGTTTACTGCCCGTGACATCGGGTTCAAAGACCGTGTCAGACAGAACCTGGAAAAGACTGTGACTGGTGTATATGTTGAAGAGATCAGCCAGGGTGGATGGGCTGCGCTTGGCCGCCTGTCTGTTGGTGATATCATTTATTCAGTCGATGGTCAGCCTGTTAACAATGTTGCTGAGCTGAAGCAGATCATGGGCAAGATACATGAGAATAAGCCGAAGCATGTTGTTATCCGTGTGCGACGGGGCGTCCAGGAGATGTTTGTAGAACTGGAAACGGATTGGTCAGGATCTAAATAGATTTTAAAGGAGAACGCAGATGATAAGGTCTGTACGGTGGTTTGTTGTAATTGGAGCCGCAGCGCTGGCGTGTATGTTTGCGCTCGGTTCTTCTGCCATCGCTGATGAGGCATCAGATGGTAGAGTTTTATGCACAAAATGCAGTGAAGCTGTAGTTAAGCTTGAAGTCGTATCCAAAGAAACCATGTCTTATGAGGGAAACTCAAGGACTCGTGAGGAGAAGACTGAGGTTGTTGGCACAGTCATCGATCCATCCGGATTGATTGTTGCATCTTTGTCTTGTGTAGATCCCAGCAGTTCTTATGAAGAGGACATAGAGGAAGGTTTTTCCATTTCTTCTCAGATCACTGGAGTAAAGATCATAACTTCCAGTGGGAAGCAGATCCCTGCCAAGCTAGTGCTGCGCGATAAAGATTTGGACCTGGCTTTCATCCGCCCGACTGAGAAGCTCGATGTCCCGATGACGTTTATCGACCTTAAGAATGCATCTAAACCTGATATTCTTGATCAGGTTATAATCATCACCAGGCTTGGAACTGTGGCAAATAGGACCATATCTGCATGCATAGAGCGGGTTCAAGCTATTATTGAGAAGCCTCGCAAATGCTACACTGTCAGCATGTCGAGTATGGGAAGCGAGTATGGTGCACCTGTTCTTTCTATGGACGGTAAGACTATTGGAATAGTTCTCTACAGAGAAACTGCCGGTGGTTCTGATTATGACGATGATAACTGGATTCCGATTGTCATGCCAGCCGAGGAGATTCTGCCGATAGTTGCACAGGTACCACAGAACTGAGCCAGTCAATCGGCTTAAACGGCCGTCATTCGTGCTGAAAGGGAAAAGATAATGATGTCTGCTAATAGATTGGTACGAACTGGCTTGGTAGTTTTAATCTGCCTGTTCATTATGGTCTCTGCAGCCTGTGCTCAAGACAGCTTAACAAGCAAAGATATTGTGAACAAATGGGGTGGTTCCGTTGTCCAGGTTCGGATGGCAGCCAAAGTTTCAATGTCCTACATGGGAGAAAGCGACAGCCGTGAAGAGACTAGTGAAATCACTGGAGTGATGATCGATCCATCCGGTTTGACTGTTGTTTCTGCTATGGCTACAAACCCTGTGGCTTCATTACAGGACTTGATAGAGCGGCAGGGGATCAGCGTAACATTCGATCTTACTGACCTTAAAATCGTCCTTCCAGACGGCAAGGAGATTCCGGCTAAATTGGTCCTGAGTGATAAAGATTTGGATGTGGCACTGATCCGTCCAACTCAGGCTGTTGAATCTCCGCTGCCGTACATCGACCTGAAAAACAGCGCAAAACTGGACTTGCTTGACCAGGTTCTAATGATAAGCAGAATGGGTAAGCTGGCTAACCGAGCCAGTGTTGCTTATCTGGAGCGTATTCAGGCAGTGGTTGAGAAACCCCGGAAATTCTACATTATAAGAGCATCCAGTATGGGAAATGTGATCGGTTCCCCGGTATTTGCGACTGATGGTAAGGTGCTGGGGGTTCTGCTTCTGAGACTGGTTCCAGGCATGCTCGAATCTGAATCAAACGAAGAGCCACTGATACCGGTAGTTGTCCCAGCTGAAGATATATTATCAATGCTTTCTCATCTACCGGAGAATTGATCTTAGGGACTGTAGAATCAACTCAGAAAACCTCTAAATCATAAGGAGAGAGAAGTCTAATATTAAAGCGGGTGGAGTCTAATTGCTCTGCCCGCTTTAGTAAATTTTTGTCAGATATAGACTTCTATCCAATGTCCTCACCTGCTGAAGATAACAGCAGGATTCCAGCAAAACAGATTCTCTCAAATCTAATCTTCTTGAATCCTCACGTTAAGTACCTGGAAACCTCGATGTAAGGTTCCTGTAAGTTGCGTCAGGTAAACTGACTGTAATAGGAGATATGTTCAGCAGAGGAGGACGTATGCGTGCTATCATTGCGATTCTGCTTTTAGCGGTTCTTTTCATCGCAGGCTGCGGAGAAAGACGCGAAGCAATCGAGATCAAAGGTTCGAATACCATGCTTCAACTGGGACAGGCCTGGGCAGAAGACTATATAAGTAAATCCGATACCAATCTTATTATTTCCGGTGAAGGTTCCGGTGTTGGAATTGCCGCAATGATCAACGGCACTACAGATATTGCCGAAAGCTCGCGGGAGATTAACGCTGAGGAAATAGAACGTGCCAAAGCTAAAGGCGTGAATCCAGTCCAGTTCATAGTTGCCTGGGATGGTCTGGCAATAATAGTAAATCCTAGGAATCCAGTCAAAAAGCTGACAATGGAACAACTGAGATCCATTTACCTTGGCAACATCAAGAATTGGAAAGAGATTGGCGGCCTGGATGAAGAGGTTGTTCTACATACTCGAGACACAGCCTCCGGGACTCATCAGTATTTCAAAGAGCACATACTTCGCAAGGGTGATCCCAAAGGTAAGGAGGAATTTCCAAGGACAGCTATTGTGGACACCTCATCTCAAGCTGCTGTTCAGTCCGTAGCTCAGGATATTGGCGGAATAGCTTATGTAAGTCTTGGTTACATTAACTCAAGGGTGGCTCCTGTTGCAATAGCTGAGTCAGAAGATAGAGATTACGTTCTGCCTTCCATAGAGGCTATTATGGACCGATCCTATCCTATTTCCAGGCCGCTTTACTTCTACACCAACGAAGAGCCGACTGGAAATGTAAAGAAGTTTATCGATTATGTCCTCAGTGATGATGGACAGCGGATAGTGATGAGGGAAGACTTTGTTCCGGTGCGTAGGGTAGAGCCAAAATGATGTTACCAGTAAAGATTACGCCAAGGCAGCACTTGGTATCATACATATCGGAACCGATAATGCGGTTTTTGAAACTGTTAGCGCAGCCGTTTCTGATGTTGACTGCAGGCATTCTGCGGGTACTTCTCTTCATAGTAGACCTTGGAATCCGTGCTTTCTCGGTTCCTGCAGAAAAGATACCGGGATTCACCGGATATCTTGCCCGTGGAATACTTAAAACGCTAAATTGGCAACGCAGATCGATTGCACGGTTGTTGGAACATCCAAATGAAGCAATAATTGAGAGTGCAATCTCTGTCTGCGGGGCAGCTTCAGTAGTTTTTATCGTGCTTATCATGTTCTTTTTGATCAAGGACGCGCTCCCGCTGTTCAGGTATGTCAGCGTGACCAGCGTTTTCTTTGGTAAAGACTGGTATCCGACATCATCTCCGCCTCAATTCGGACTGCTTCCTCTCTTAGTTGGCTCGTTCCTGATTACAGCCGGAGCTGTTGTGTTGGCTGTCCCTACAGGTATAGCTGCTGCTGTTTACATTGCCGAACTGGCGCCTGACAAGGTCAGAGAATGGCTTAAAGTCCTTGTTGAAATGATTGCCGCGTTTCCATCGGTAGTGATTGGTTTTATTGGACTAGTGATTGTCGTTCCATGGATAAAAAACCTGTTTGATCTCTCGACTGGTCAGATAGCGCTTACTGCTTCCATAATGCTTGCCTGGATGGCAATGCCGACGATTGTTTCCATCGCCGAAGATGCCATCAAAGCGGTTCCAAAAGACTACCGTGAAGGCTCTCTGGCGCTTGGAACGACGAACTTGCAGACTATAAGATACGTCATACTGCCAGCAGCCAAATCAGGCATTATTGCTGCCGTTATGCTTGGCATAGGAAGGGCTATCGGGGAGACAATGACAGT
>JAKPFN010000003.1 GCA_029551395.1 Armatimonadota bacterium
CAGCATAATAACAGCCTGTTCGGTAGTGGGCGGCATTATGTGTGTTTCATACCATCCGGCAGCAACGTGCTGGTAGCTCTCGGCGTAGGACAGGGCAGCGCTAATGAAGCTCAGCAGAAGCTCATCGTCCGTATCGTGAGTAAGGATAAGGTTTGCTTTGACTTTGGGTAAAAGATTATCTGATACCGCCATGCTGTACGCCTCCTTCCGCTCACTCTTCGTCAGCTGCCATCAGCCCTGCCGCTTTCAGTTTAGAAAGCAGGGCATTAAAATCCGCTGTGAGTCCTGCGACATCAGATGCGACGCTGTCAGCCTGGTTTTCCGCGACAGGAAGCCCCGTCACCGAGGCCCCCGGCAGAATTTCCAATGTGCCGCCAACAACCCACTTATCGCCGCCCTGTTCCATGTAATTCTTAGTGGTATAGCTCATACTGCACCTCCATTAAGCTTTCTGCTGGAGAACTTTTATAGCCTCCGGCAGAATCAGCTTGCCGTCTACGCGCTGAGTAGCAACAAATCCGACTTGGCCAGTGACGGCATAAAGCTCGTTGAGTCGCTTAAATACACGCCCCTGACGATCTGCTACCCAGTAATAGCTGAAGTCTCCAAAGACAATCGTCTTTGCCGACGCAGCAATAGTGGGCACATATGCCGAAGTATACAGCGGGCGATTTAAAATGGTGTCAGGTGTACCTGCCTGAACAGAAGGCTGCCAGAGATACTGACCCTGACCATCCTTTAGTTTGCGGATAGCCTTGACAGTTGCATCGTTCATGACAAACACTGCTCTGTTGCGGTAAGGTGCTTTCAGGCTATAGAACAGATCAAGTACCTCGTCCATAGTAATTGCCGTAGCGCTTGCAGTAGTCACACCAACTTGCGCTCCACCAGTATTGGCTAGAATACCAGTTGGCTTGCCAGAGCCATCGCCAGTGAAAAATGCTTCTTCTTCCTTGTTACCAATACGGCGGGCGAACTCTCTGGAGATGTAGGCTTCAAGGTCAAACACAGAGTCATTCAGCAGTTCCTCGGAAACCTTGATCAGGGTGCCCAGCTTATATGCCCCAATGGATACCTGACCAAAGCTGTCATCGCTCTCGGGGATGGTTCCTTCCTCGTCAATCCATGCGGCAGTACCTTTAGTGGCTACAACTGGTATTTTTCTATCGCCAGAAGAAGTGGTGATTACGTTGGCCAGTGTACGGAAGATATTCTCATCCTCAAGCGCTTCTACAAGAGTACGCTCAAATTCATCTGGAACCAGATAACCTCCCTCTGAATCAGTACCGATTTGCAGGGCATTTCTTACGTTTGGATCAAGTCCTTCTCCTGCACGGGTACGCATGGCACTCCAGAATGCCTTTTTGTATTCCGCAGATGCACGTCCGGTCTTTTCTTCCGTTTCCTTCGACGGTACGTTGGTTATCGGGTTACTGGTGGCTTTGGAGAGTTCTAAATCAATTACTGCTTGACGCTCAAGACGTTCGATTTCCTTGCCCAAAGCCACAACTTCGTTTTCCATTTTTTCATAGGTAGCTGTATCCTCGGCTGACAGAAGCCCATCGCCACCTCGCTTGGCGTCAAGGAACGCTTTTGCCGCATCCCACGCCTTTGCACG
>JAKPFN010000043.1 GCA_029551395.1 Armatimonadota bacterium
AATTGGAAACGGCGCAGGGCTTGTCATGGCGACGCTCGATGAAGTAAAACGTGCCGGAGGGAAGGCTGCGAACTTCCTTGATATCGGCGGCGGCGCTCAGGCTGAGATGGTCCGAAGCGCACTCGAGATCGTCCTGATGGACCCGAAAGTCAAGGGAGTGTTCTTCAACGTCTTCGGAGGGATAACCCGATGCGACGAGGTTGCCAAGGGTATTCTCGAAGCAACGTCAACGATGGATATCAAAGTCCCAATAGTCGCCCGATTGACCGGAACCCAGGCAGAGGCCGGTCAGAAACTGCTCGAGGGCAGCAAGCTCATTCCAGCTTCAACAATGCAGGA
This sequence comes from Armatimonadota bacterium, assembly GCA_029551395.1. Lineage (GTDB taxonomy): Bacteria > Armatimonadota > UBA5829 > UBA5829 > DTLH01 > JAKPFN01. Next base: position 340 of record JAKPFN010000043.1, read on the forward strand.
AGCTGCAGCGAAGATTGTTGCGTTAGCGAAGTAGTCTTCTTTGATAAAAGTCGACTAGCAAGAATGAGAGTAACCCGAGGGCTGAGAAACTGGATAATCGCGTTTGTGCATCTTTCTCTACTAGTCGCACTGGTGCTTATTTCTATCTTTAGGCTGTGGAGATGAGAAATTAAACTAAAGGTGTGAAACTCTGTAGACTAATTCGAGAGTTCATTTATCAGATTTCTTTTTAGCTTTCGTTTTTCTAGACAAAAAGGAGTTTCTTGCATTGAGCATATTAATCGATCAGAATACAAAAGTCCTGGTGCAGGGGTTGACAGGTCGGGAGGGGCAGTTCCATGCCCAGCAGATGATCGACTACGGCACTAAGGTTGTTGCCGGCGTCACTCCTGGCAAGGGAGGAACAGAGGCGCTTGGCGTTCCTGTCTTTGATACCGTAAAAGATGCTGTATCAGCTACAGGAGCTAATGCTGCCTGCATTTTCGTCCCAGCCAGGTTCGCAATGGACGCGATTATGGAAGATATCGATGCCGGACTGGATGTAGTTGTAGCAATTACAGACGGCATCCCGACACAGGATATGATCAAAGTCGTCAATGCGCTTCGCAAGACAAAAACCACGCTGATTGGCCCTAACTGCCCTGGACTCACCTCTGCAGGCAAGTGCAAGATCGGAATTATGCCCGGAAACATCTTCAAACAAGGTCCGGTTGGTGTGATTTCCCGAAGCGGCACTCTAACCTACGAAATAGTCGACGAACTAACCCGCGCGGGGCTTGGACAGACGACATGCATAGGAATCGGAGGCGACCCTGTACTTGGGATGAGGTTTATAGACGCTCTGCCGCTCTTTGAAGCAGATCCTGAGACCGAAGCTGTGGTGCTGGTAGGCGAAATCGGCGGAAGTGATGAGGAAATCGCCAGCGAATACATCAAACAAATGACCAAGCCGGTAGTAGGGTTCATCTCGGGAAGGTCAGCGCCTCCTGGAAAGCGAATGGGCCACGCAGGAGCCATCATATCAGGCCGAACAGGCACACCTGAGGCAAAACTGGAAGCCCTGACCGCCGCCGGAGTGCCCGTAGCCGATACAACACAGGAAATCCCAACGCTCGTTGCCAAGGCATTGCAATACAGACAAAGGTAATTTGGAGTGCGAGGGCTAGACCTCGCTTTGTCTTACGCCGACAGTCAAGCTATACAACATATAAGATTAGCTGTAATCAAAAAACAAAGCGGCGTCGAGCCGCCGCACTCCATAATTATATCTCTGGATTGAAATCATCTCTAACACTCACCCGATCTGTCTTGAAGCTCATTACTGTTTGATAGAAGCTTGGTTTAGCTGTCTGCTCAAACCAGGAAGCTGAGCACCAGGGATACTTACTGGCAAGTTCTACCAGTCCATGCTTAACAGGATTGTTATGCACATAGTTGAGCCGGGCCAAGTATGACTTTTCAAAAGTTATCAATGTGTCCCAGTATTGATACCACACTTTCCGTCCTGGTCTTCCATCTAAACCGTTTACGGCTTTTGACGTTATTGTATGCAGATGACCAAGAAATCTAGGCAAAGTCTGACCTGAATGAGTAGAAACAGCAATGAAGTGGTAGTGGTTACTGAAGACTGACCAGGCTTGTAGATCCCATTTATATTCTTTCGCAATCTTCAGAAGTTCATCCCTTAGGATTGTCAACCTTTCAGAACCTTTGAAAAAGTGCTCCCTATTGTACGTCCCACATGTCACGATATAAGTACCAGACTCTGTTAGCCGATGCAAAGGAGAATGAGGCCAATCCATGCCGGATCACCTTCCTTCTATTAATATGGAGTGCGGTCGCTTGAGACCGCTTTGTTTTTCGATTACGGCTAGTCTTATATATTTATATTATATAGCCTGACTGTCGGCGTAAAACAAAGCGAGGTCAAGCCCTCGCACTCCATATGCTAGCTATCCTACTTCTCGCCTAGTGTTTTGAGCTTTGCCCAACCGTTTTGGGTGAAGAGAGGTACCAGCTCGACCTCATCGAACCACACCGTTCCGGTGGTCGGACGGTCATCCCAACCCAGCCGCAGGGCGATGTCCATCTCTGTCCGGTTATCGGAATAGAACAGCAGTGCAATCTGCCTCCAATCCCTGGTTCCCTTTACATTGTGAGAACCATCACCGGGCATTACACAAATACACGCACCGGATGGACTATTGAGCACGTCATCCGTTTTGACCCAGGCTGACAAGAGGTAGTAGGTATTCGGCTCTACCTTTACAGTCTGCATAATCTTGGCATCGTTTGCCTGAGAGCAATCCAGCCTGAGCGATGCATTACCTTTGAAGCGGACGCTCTTATCGTAGGTCAGCTTAGCCGTAGGCTGCCATGACTCCAATCTCCATGCCCCTTCGCTCTCAGCAGAACCGTTGGCAATCAGGTTAGTACCATTTCCGGCCAGTTCAACGTTAAGGTCGCAGCCGGTTATATCTTCCAGATAATCAGTTATATCTCTACCGAGAGTAAAACCGAGCTGGGCAGCCACAACCTGCTGTACAATCGGGTCAGGAACCGGGTAATGCAGCCCCGTTTTCTCATAGTAGTTGGCATACCTTCCCCAGAAGTCCTTGCCAAAGTCACGCTCCATCTTGAGCATGATATAAGCCCGGACTTTCTCCTGATATGCACCCAAGCTATAGTCACAGCCCCGACTTGCGATAAATTCCTCTACCTCAGGTAGCTTTTCAGGCCAAACATACCACGCGCCAGGCACTATGTTCTTCTCACGCATCTCCAGGAAGACCAGATACGCTTTGGCAATCTCAGCGTCAGCCGACATGCGCTCCTTCTTGCGGTATTGAGCGAACTCCAGCGTCGGGAACATGATATAATCGTAGTTCAAGGTCAGATAAAGCGACCAGACATGTCCGCCAATGAACTCAGGTAGTCCGGCTGGCTGGAACAGGTGACTCATCTCATGGTAAGCGCCCATCAGTCTGCCGCCATCTGTAACAGGAGGACATTCAAACCCGGCCATACCGCGATAGTTGTAGTAGCATCCAAGCCCAGTTGTGAAAGCCCCACCGTAACCTTGCACCCAGCTTATGGCATACAATGCTGCTGCAGGCGGCGTGTGGCCGATATTATTCTTGTAAGTAGCGTAGAACTCCTCACTGGCCTCGTAGAACTTCTTTATCCTGTCCATGTATTCCGGGTACTTGCCAAGGACTGTGGGATAATAAAGCGGCATGTATTCCTTTCCGTATACGGAGTACATGTTAGCCCATGGACGGTTGTAAGAGACGCCTATCCAACGAGCTTCCCTTCCCTCAGGAACATCAAAGATAACCTGAACTCTGCCATCTTCGCCAGTCTCTTGACGGTACTGGTAGCCCCAATCTCTGACATCCAACAAATCCATACCTTTGGGAATGATAATCCTAACTTCAGCAGGACCTTTGGTGTAGAAATTGTCCGTATACCACCTGTTTTCGGTGCCAGGCAGCCAGTCGCTTATCTTCACAGGCCACGGTAAAGTTCCATCTGCCCAATTATAGGTGAGCTTGGCTCCCGGGCTTGACTGAGTGATGGTAACATCCAGAGTATACCTCTCCCAATCTTTCTTTGACTCGAATTTAAGCCCTGAAGCCTCGATGTTTTCGGCTGTGACAGGCAGTTTGAGAGCAGTAGAATTGGAAGGTTGGACGGTTACTTTGACCAACCCATCAGAAGAAGTTACATCGTAGATAAATAAATCTTTTCCTGCAGTATCTGCAGATGCCGTAGAAGTGCCTGGACCTAGTAGTAAGAACACGGTCAGGCCGAGCAGGAGCGCTCCGTATAGCAGCCCGTATTGCCTCATCAGGCTGCACTGGTGTCGGGGCCCTCTGCCAACAAGAACATCCATTGCAAAAACTCCTTTCTGTTGCTGATGCTTGTTTTGGCTAGAGCGAACCCGAGCATCCCCCGTCTTGATGCGCCGGCGTCCGTCTGTATAATGATTTATTATTCACGGAATACCCCTGATTCCTCCCCAATGACTACTTTTTTATTACAAGTGATAAAAAGTAATCAGCCGTACATAAGAAAAAGCCTGAGAAACAGAATCTCAGGCTCTTCCATAGTTACATATACTCGGCCAGTCTACGTACGTTTTCTTCTAAGCACCAAGCCAACCAAGCCTGTCAGCCCTGTTCCCAGTGCCAGGATCGATCCTGGTTCAGGAACAGCCGTCAACTCAAACGCGAGGTCGTGACCTGTGCACGGAATATAAAAGTCCTCTCCCCCGACTGTCGTCTGAATTGCGTTTTTGCCCCAGTTTGGCGCGCTGTCATGCCAACCCCACTGCTTGGAGGTATCCGGGACGTTGGCAATGATCATCAGCCAGTATGTCTTGCCCCGTTCCTGATTGAACGCACCCGTCTGGGTAGCTGTCAGGTCCACACTGTACTCATAAATATCTTCATACAGCTTCGGGCTGCCATCTGGATTAGTTGTTTTTACCACCTGACCATAGTATGTTTCGTTACAACTGCCTTCGATGGTATAAGAGGCCAACAGAGCACCCGGATAGCTGAAACCCAGAGTGTTACCTGGATCATCAATCGGGATATTATCGTAAATCTGGATGGTAAACGACTGTATGCCACCACTCGGAGCGTTTGCTCTAGAGTCAGAGTAAGCTGTGTATGTTGGTCCAGCCATAGGTGTCCAATACGAACCCCACCATTTAATGCCAAGAATAGGGTTACCATCAGGGCATACCCAATCATCAGCCATTACGAGATTCGTCTTCAACTCTGACGAAAAACTGTAGCTCAGATCCATCTTAGGCGGTTGAATGTACTTCGTAAGCGCATTAGTCTGAGCAAATCCAGTACACTGAGCAAGGATAGCCAAAGACAGGCATAGTACAACAACAAGTTAATAATTCATAAGTTCACCCCCTCTTCCTCAGAG
>JAKPFN010000055.1 GCA_029551395.1 Armatimonadota bacterium
ACAGTGCTTAGGATGAGCACCTGGATTCAAATTCCTATGGATAGAGTTTATTGCCTGAATCCAGGCGAAAGCATCAGTGTTGGCGACAGGAAGCTGACTGCCTTCAAGCCGCCGTTCTTCGATAATCCTGCGACCATTGGCTTCTATGACGATAAATCGGAAGCCGTATACTCCGCTGACTTCTTTGGCGCTATCTTGCCGTCCCCGGTTAAGAACATTGATGAAGTTTCTGAGGAGACGCTGGCTCAAGGTATGGTGCTCTGGGGCACAGTCGACTCCCCTTGGCTTCACTTCACGGACCAAAGCAAGTTTCGCCTCAGACTGGATGCAATGCGAAAGATGGCACCCAAAATGATCTTCTCAAGCCACCTGCCTCCGGCGTACGGCAGGACGGAGCAGTTCCTGCGTTCGCTCGCATCCGTTCCCGAAGCGGAACCGTTCACAGCACCAAACCAGGCAGCCTTTCAACAACTACTTGCAGAGGTGCATAGTATATGATGAGCTATACTAAAACATCAACGGTTAATATCGGCACTCAGCCTTAACCTTCGGCAGTCAATTCGGATGTGCACGCAGGGCAGCGTGTTGCCTGGGCTGGAATCTTCGAGAAGCAATGCGGGCAATCCTTAGGAGGAGCCTCTATGCTTCGGAATCTGTTCACCGTTCGAATAATCAGGAAAAGCGCAAATCCTATGATGAGAAACTCAATTATCGTGTTCAGGAACACCCCATACGCAATCACAGGCGCTCCTGCATCCCTCGCAGCGGCTAATGAAGAATAAGAAACCCCGGACAGGTTGATGAACAAATTCGAGAAGTCCACTTTGCCAAGCAGCAGGCCGATTGGCGGCATCAAGATATCATTGACTAACGAAGTAACGACCTTTGCGAATGCCAGTCCAATGACAAAGGCTATTGCCAAATCGATGATATTTCCTCTGGCTATGAAGATTTTGAAGTCTCTCCACATTTCTGAATCCCCTTTCCTTTTTATAAGCGATGATTACCCATCAGTTTAATGGCTTAGTGCTAGTCTTCGATGTTATCCATTGTCTGCCAGGCAATAACACATTACCCAATTGGGAACGGACAACCGCTATTATCTATCTACATTCAGCATCAGCAGCATTGATTCCTCTTATGAATTACACAATAACTCAATTATAGGATTTGAGACATCAACAGATTAGCATCACATACCTGTAGAGTTGAGTATAAAATACTTTTTGGAAGAATGGCGATTCAGTTTTGGTTCAAAGATTACAAGAGACTTGCTCCTTATTAACTTCGATTGAGCAAATAAGCCTCGATGGCTGCTGCTCGGTCGTCTCTACCTCGTTTCCTGTTGACCTGCAATTGCAATTCCAAAGGAGGGACTTTGATAGTTTGCCCTCTCCAGTCGATAATCTCCAAGTTCCTCATTGCATACGGGCCGAAGTCCACCGGATCAGGATTGTCAACGAAGTCTTCAGGGTCAAATGCCAAGTCTATTCTTGCACCCATAAACAGCACGCCGAAATTGGCAGCAACCCAACCTTTGGAACTTATGACAGGCTCTACGATGCAGTCCGCGAATAACCGGTTTATTCTATCGATATCTTCCGAGTCCAGTATGATATCGACATCATGAGGCTGGATGTCGATTCCTCTAACACATGTGGCACAGCTACCCGTTAACCACCACTGGATATCAGTGCCCTTGATTCTGTCTATGAAACCAAGCAGGGCTTCTTCCCAACGGGCCGTTTTGAAGTAACCCATTTGTGAGAACATCTCTTCCGCACAGTTCTCCCAATTATTCCTAATCCTGGAGATGTTTGGGGTATCTTTTGGAAACCGCTTCACGTAGGAACCGTCTACCAGAGAATAGCAGGCATTCTCAAGCACTTTCTTGTACTCGGGGGAAAACTCACTTACAACAAACAAAACATCGTTGCCTTCTTCGATGGAGAATACTCTCACAAAACGCTCCTTTTGCCGAATCTAACCTCAGTGGTCAGATTATATCACAGCAGATTTTGGCTTGCTCAGAGAATATTTCAGTCTCTCAATCCCAGGCTGCACCAATACAAGGCAATAGTTTCTTGTATGACTAAGGCAGGTGCGGCCATTCCTGGTTGATCACCAAACTGTCTTTGAAGTAGACATGACCTTGAAATGGAATGTTGTCATAAGCCCAATCGTCGAGGGCAAGCATCTCGCTCTTCGTGCCGTAGATAGATGGCCAACCTATAGCCCATGCGACCATCTCGTGAGTCATTCCATCGACCACTTCGCCGCTAAGAACTGCCTCTCGCATCTTTTCTGGCCAAGTTGAGTGTGTCTCGAAAGGATTGGATAGACTATACTGGCGCTCGAAATCCCAACTGTCGCTTACCACGTTCCACAGACCAAGACAATGTGCGCGAGGATTGGACACTAACTCTATCGCTGCTTCCTCCGGGTCATTGTTACCTACATAGGATAATGCGCTGAACTCAAGCCCTTTGTCTGGTGCATCCAGAATCACAACAAGCGGGTTATCGGTGATAAATGCGGATTCACGTTCTCCTCCTATGAACGTCGCATTTCCTACAGCCAACTCCATCCGCGGCATATAGACTCTCTCGATCCGGCTGATCCGCAGAGGCATATCCACGCGCCCGCTGAGGCTTATGGCCATACCTGGTTCTGCAGACACGCATTGTGCACCTGGCCCACCATAGCACCATACCTGCTTCCCCTCATATCGTGATTTAAGTGCTCTGACAACAGGCTCGGTCAGGAGCGGAGTAAGATACGGAAGGTCAGGAGCCTGATTTTCAGTCTCCAGGTAAATCTGTCCCGCGTGCTTCTCAAGCTCAAAGATCAACCGATGACCAACATCTAAAGGTTCCACTCGTTTAAGTGTGACGATCTTTGTAGCGATCTCACCCCAGGAAATCGGCTTATTACTCTTTAGATCTCGGTATTTGGTGACAGTAGAAGCGCTGACTTGTTCCCAAGGGGTTCCTATAAACCTCTGTCCTGGTCGAAGCGCTGGAACCTCGTCAGGCTGAGGAGTCAAGTAAACTCGTAAAGAACCGATTACATCTTTGAGACTCACGCGTTCATTTGTCTCGGTGTCTGCTGCATTGATTCCTGCTTTGAACTGGATGGTGTAGAAGCCCGGTTTAGCGGTTTTTCGGTCGAGGATGAACTCCACCTGACACATGCTGATACCGTCCTCATCAATAGTTGGCTTAATGACATCAGGCACATCAGGCGCGAGCGTAAGTTGCGGGCCATCGGAAACTGGTTTGCCTTGTGCATCGAAGACGTTTAGCTCGATGTCCTGCTTGCGGATCTCGTAAGAGAGGTACTTAGATGGATAACCTTCAAACCGCACCGTATAATGGGCCAAGTCCGATCCAGACGTGATATATGCGCTGACTGTCCATTGCTGCTTCGGATACATAAGATCCTTGAGCTTTCTTTGCTGAGCGGGAGTAAGAATCTCATTGACTCGCGCGCGTTCGCTCTCCTGGATCTCACGAAACTTTGTCTTACGCTCGTTGCTGTTAAACTCTGAATCGTCTAAGACATTCCGGTACTGCTTCTCCAAGTCTTTTTGAATTGCCTCGATCCTTGTTTTCTGATCAGGAGTCAAACCCAGCTTGTCTGAATTCTCTTCTGCCCACTGTGTAATAAACTGAGCCTGAGCGCAAACCACAGACAGAAGGCAGTACAGCACGAGTGTGACAATGCAAAGGTAGTGCAAGTTTCTCTTCATGCCAATCACCTCCGAGCTTTAATCAACTCCAGCAGCTTTAGACAATCATTTTACTATAGGCACACCGATACAGCATTGTACAACATACCCTGCTTTGCGACAAGAAATTGAAGGAGGTAGAACCTCTACGGCCTCTTGCAGGGCAGATATCAATTACGATGTCTGCTTCTTTTTTCGGAAAAACTGATAAATGCCTGGCAACTTGCATTCACTCACCACCAGGCATTTACAACTCCTTGAGCTTCATCAATCTGACAAGATTTAGTACTCTCCAAGCTGTTAACTCATCGCCACTGAGAAGCAACAGTTTGAGAGCGTCTATAACGGCACGTTGGAGTTCTTGAGCATACCGTTCGATTTCTCACTGGACTCTAATTATTAGCTCTTCATTATATTAATCCTGTACAACCTTTCTAATGCCCAAATGACCGCCCTGTCAGTCTTACTTCAGCCGTCTGGGTGAAGTCTTGAGCGGACTTGCCGAGCGCTATCTTGTAAGTACCGTCCGCGATGCACCATTGGCCGGTTTGGCCATCAAAGCGCGCGAGTAGTCGTGGATCGGCTGTCAGTGTCACTTGACGTGACTCGCCAGGCTTCAGGACTATACGTTCGAAACCAAGTAACCGCATTCGTTTTCCATCCAGCGCATCCGTGAGGTAGATCTGCGGTACATCTGCTCCCTCACGTTCGCCTGTGTTCATCACGGTGAAGGTTGCCGTGACTGTCTCGCCGCTGCTCACTTTAAGGTTGCTGTGCTCAAAGTCTGTATAGCTCAAACCGTAGCCAAAAGCGTATAGAGGTTTGTGGTTATTCTTCGCAAACCATCGGTAGCCGACTTCAGCGCCTTCGTTGTAATGGATGGTGACTGGTGTTCCCCATGGCGTACCCAAACCTGGCAGCTCGGGGCGCGGCGTCTGGGAAAGATCGATTGGGAAAGTGATCGGCAGCCGGCCTGAAGGGTTCACTTTACCGGTCAGGACCTCGGCAATTGCCGTACCTCCCGCCTGGCCGGGATACCAGGCCTGTACAATCGCCTTCACTTTGTCACGCCACGGCATCGAGACCGGATTACCGGTTTCAAGGACTACAACAGTATTGGGATTGACCGAAGCCACAGCATCAATGACGCTGTCCTGCCCCCAAGGCAGCGACAGGTCCGCACTGTCAAAGCCTTCACCTTCGACTCGAATTCCAAAGAAAATAACAAGGTCAGATCGCTTAGCGGTCAATGCAGCCTCCGACGGAGTATAAGCAGGATCGAAGTCGATCTGAGCTTCCGGCAGTGCCTTCTGTAGCTCCTCGAGTGGAGACGGAGCATACAGGAAAAGATTGCGCGTTTTTCCCATAACACCCGCGCCGCCGATCTTGATAACACCGGCGAATCCACCCACGGGCGCTGTGGCGCCCGATCCGGTACCGCCAATCACCCCTTGCTGGGCAAAGCCGCCGATTACAGCGACCTTGAGCGGCTTGTCGGTCTGGATCGGCAGTACACCATCGTTCTTGAGAAGCACGATTCCCTGGCGCGCGCCTTCCAGCGCGACCTCGTTGTGCTTCACCATGTCCACATCAGGCGCTGGTCCCCATTGGTCGACGCCTACCTCAAACAGCGAGTGGAGGATACGGCGCACCATGTCGGAGAGGCGCTCTTTTGGCAGCTTGCCTGCGGCGTAGGCCTCACGGAGATCATGGGTGAACGGCTCTTTTCCCCAGAAGACCCTGTCGGCCTGGGCGCCCGACTCCTGGTCGAGGCCTTTGAGCGCGAAGCTCCAATCAGACGTCGCGCCCCAGTCGGACATGACCCACCCTTTGTAGCCCCACGCGCCCTTTAAGACTTCATTCAGTAGATGATGATTCCCGCCTGCGTACTCGCCGTTGATCTTATTGTAACCGGTCATGATCGAGCCAGGCTGAGAGCGCTCTATCGCAATCTGGAACGCGAGCAGGTCTGACTCACGGTGCGCATCGGGATCGATGATCGCATCCAGCCAGTGGCGATTTGTCTCGTTGCAGTTGAGTGAGTAGTGTTTAAGCGTTGAGATGACACCCTGACTCTGGATGCCGTTGACCTGTTCGGCGGCAAGCACGGCGGTATGATACGGGTCCTCGGAGAAATACTCGAAGTTTCAGCCATTGCGAGGATCGCGCATCAGATTGCATCCGCCGGCAAGCTGGACGTTGAATCGCCGGATACGTGCTTCTTTGGCGATAGCTTCACCTCCCTCGCGCACGAGTCTCGGATTGAAGCTCGACCCGAGGGCAATCAACGACGGAAACGCCGTGGCTCCCTTGTCATCCGGCCGATAGCCGGGATTGGTAATGCCCATGCTTGCATCACTGCTTTGTATCGCCGGAATACCGAGCCGCGGGATGCCGGGCGTGTAGCCCGCGCTCATGTTTTTGATGTCTTCGGGTATGCGCGGGTCGCGTGGCCCCGTAACACTTCCTGGTATGGAGCCCATAATGCTGATGAGGAGAGAGAACCGCTCGTCGTCGGTCATCTTGTGTTCGGTCTCGATGGCCCTGGCCTCGGCAGGCAGCGAGGAGACTTCCGTTTCTTCAAGTTCTTCTGTTTCTTCCAATCGATGTCTATCCATAATAATCCTCCTGATCTACTTATTTGGTCCTATCTCACGTGATACCCATCATTCGCAGTGCGTCTATGGAGACCTGTACACCAAGCGCAACGAGAAGCAATCCCATGACCGCGCCCACAATACCGAGCAGGGAAGCGACTATCGACACCTTCAGTATTCTGTCGGCAAACAGCATCGCCAATAGATCGAGTCCAAGCACCAAGACTACCACTCCGAATATTTCGAGCAGATAGCTCGGACGCAGTGTGACCGCCAAGATTAGGACAGCGATACCGTATGGAGTAACAATCGTCGGAAAAGCGAGTGGTGCAAAAGCCATCTGGGACAAAGACTGCGTGGGCAATGGGGCAGGCTCAGGCGTCTCTTTCGAATGGATCGGTTCGTACTGTTCCAGAACCGGCTTGAGCGCAATGATGAACAGGACAATACCTGCTGCTAATTGAAGCGCTCCGATTGAAATACCCCATTTGAGCAGAGTATTTGCGCCGATAGTGGCAGCAACGAGCAAGCCAATCGCGGCAATGAGAATGCCCTGCAGAGCAAGACTTCGCTTGAAGGCGCGATCACGCCCATGGGTCATCTCTACGAAAGGCCCGATGAGCTTAAATGGCCCCAATGTAAGGAACAAAAATGTGAAAAGTTTACCGGTAGATAAGGGAGTGGCCTGGGTTTGCCCAGTCGCATCTGCGGCTTCCTGCTGGGCATAAAGAATAGTGGCTGAAATTACGAGTAGTATTATCGTGTAAACTACAACAACCTTGTTCCATTTCCAGTCTGGTGGCTGCCCACTACGAAATGTCATAGCTGCCTTCCACATCTTCCCAACTCCTTTCCATTTATTAATAACTATCAAAGACGAAATCTCAGGCGCAGCCCTCCGATGAAAGCGTTCTCGTCATCTCCAATCGCCGGATTCACATACTGAACATCGAGGGCAATGCGGACATCCGGATTAACGACGAAATCGTAGAACAACTCGATACCGTGCTCGTCATTGAACTGGATGAGCGGGTTGATCACACTCTGAAGGTCGTCGCTGAAGTTGCAGTTAAAGTAGCCTAATCCGAAGGTGTCCTGGGGACGCGACTTGAAAAGTCCTTTACCGCCGAAACCTCCGGCAAAAAATGCCTGATATGGATTGGGGTTGCCGTCGCTCACCCCAAACTTTGAAAAAAATCCCCAGCCATCACCCGCACCTGGCTTGCTCTCATGCAGGAAATGTGCAAGCTGCAGGCTGGCATGCCAGGAGTCGTCTTTTGGGTCTGTCTGCAGGTCAGGAGGCAGCAGCAGGTCCCTCAGATCTATGCTATCCGCTGTGCTATACATGCCAGTGATCGTGAGACTGCTGGTACGCCCATGAACAAGACCGCTGCGTTTCATACTGACGGAGTAATTCACGCCATCTTCGAAAACATCATCAAACCAGTAATCTTCCGTATGGTCTTTTGGATCATACACCATGAACGTCCAACCGGTTTGAGGAGTTGACTGAACACTAAGAATGCCGCCAATTGTAACCGGCGGCGCAAGACCGCTTGGCGGAGCCGAGAACGCAAGATTGAGAAAACGACTGACACCAGCGCCACCGAAGAATGGATCATTTGCGAGGAGGTCCAGCAGGTTGATCTTGCCGATGATGAGGCTGGACCTACTTCCCAAACTCTGTATAAGAGAGATATTCGTGAGTTCAAGGCCGTTGGACAAAGGAAGAAGCATGCCGACATTGCTGGACAACAAAACGCCGCCAAGGTTAGAGGACAGGTTGCCGTAGTGGTATTCAGCGTGCAGGCTAAGGGTTCCATCCTTCCACCATCCGAGCTTTTCGGTGTCAAAGCTGGCGTAACCATCGAACCGTCCACCGTAATCCCATTCCTTGCTGCCGGTCCCAGATATGAGTCCCTGGTAGTAATTGGTCCACTGGGCATTTACAGTAATACCACTATCCGCAGTATCCGCAGCCTGTGCGAACATAGTTGGGTTCGCTATGACTATAACCGCAAGAATAACAAATAGGAACTGAAACCAGCTAACCTTCATTGGTTACGCCTCATAATTGTTATCAGCACTGCCGAATTCAGCAGCCGTTCCTGCGACGTATACCCCCATACTCCAAAGCCAAAACTTCGCGCATTATAGGGTTGAGCTGTGATGAGGAGACTGCAAAGAGAAAAATGTCGGTATGTTAGGAATCAATAGGACGGAAGTTGTCGGAATCCGGCGTGGACATCACAATTGTGTGCGAATTCCATACATAAAACAGTAAAAGCCCCGCCTTTCACAATACCGAGGCTTCTGACTTTGTTTTCAGTTGTTTGGTGGAGGCGCCGGGACTTGAACCCGGGTCCAAAGAAGAGCTGACAGCAGCATCTACGCGCGTATCCTGTAATTTTTTATCTCGCCAGACGGACCCCTACAGGCCGGGTTCCTGCCTAAGCCAGCTCGTAGTGTGTCCTATCCCCGTTACGAGCATATAGGGATGAGCAATCCGACTCTGTTGACACCCGTATCCGGCCACGTCGGATTAGACCGGGCGGATGCGCCACTTAATTAAGCGGCGAGAGCGTAACTATTTGTGCCGTTTATTGGCTTGCCGCTTTTTACGAGGCCAGCGGCGCCTCGGCGCGCAACTAAAGCCGCTACTTCCCTGTCGACTCCAATCGCCCCCACGTTTCTGAATTCATCATAATTATACCGCTAAATTGACCATTTATCAAGTACCGAACCTTTCAAATGCGGAGTGCGAAGTGCGGAATGCGGAATAAAGGGAAATTATGAGTGATGTAAGCGCGGAGTGCGGAATTGAGAGAAGGGAGACGAGGAAAATTGGAAATTAAGAAAATTAGAAATAAAGAAAACGGATAATATCTTGTTCCATTTCCTGCTTTCTCTAGTTTCAATCTTTCTTGTTAACCGCTTTTGTTTTGGCATTTGCGGGCAGTTGGCTATCTTCCCAGTCAAGCTCTGCTGTGATATAATTAGCGCACTGGATGGAGGACAGGGAGCCCGATGAATTGGACTCATTTACTCTTGCGCTTCGTAAATACACACGAAGATTGGATGCTGATTGCAGTATCCGCAGTCACAGTTTTCCTGCTGTTTCTCAATATATGCCTTCTGTGGAAACTGGGTAGACTGTCTAGAAACACAAAATCCGCATTGACTATGTTAAGCGACTCACCAGTTGGCGAAAGCATAGAACTGATGCGGCGTATGGGCAAGTCTGAGGAGGATGTTGCCCTCCTTAATGAGCATCAGAACGTTCTTCAAGAACATCTGACGCGCAGTGTACAGAAAGTTGGACTGGTAAGGTTCGACGCGTTTCCAGACATTGGCGGGGAACAGAGCTTCGCACTGGCTCTCTTGGATGGAAATATGAACGGAGTAGTACTCAGTAACCTGTATGGGCGTACTGACTCTCGCGTTTATGCCAAAGAGATAGTAAATGGCAGCTCCGCTCATACACTGTCTAATGAGGAGAAGGAAGCTATTCGCCGAGCAGGAAACCCTTCCTGTTGATACCCCGCTGGCAGGCCGTGCAAGTTAATGACCGATGTAAGTGATAAAAGCTTGGATAAGGCCCTGATCGCTCGATGTAAGCAGGGCGACATGTCTGCATTCAGCGAACTGCTGGCGCGGTACGAAAAGCGCGTCTTTAACTTCGCGTATCGTATGGCCGGCAACTACGATGATGCAAACGATGTCGCCCAGGAAGCTTTCATCCGTGTCTTCAACTCCATCGGAACATTTCGCGGCGATGCCAACTTCACCACATGGCTTTACAGAATTGTAACAAATGTCTACCTCGATGAAAGAAAGAAGCAGAAATCCCATTTGCATACGTCTCTGGAAGATTACATAGAACTCGAGGAAAATACTGTTACAAGACAGATAGAGGATGGAAACCCAACTCCCGATCATTTAGTTGAAACCGGTGAACGTGATGACCTGCTGCACAGGGCTATTCAGGAACTGCCTGAATACCAGCGGGTTATGGTAGTCCTTTATCATACACAGAGCAAATCTTACGAAGAGATCGCACAGATTATGAACCTGCCGATAGGCACTGTAAAGTCTCGTTTGAATCGTGCAAGATTAGCTTTAAGAGAAAAACTTGAACCAATCAGGGAACTTTTCGACCTTTAGGAAGGTCTGCAAATTAGAAGAATAAAGGGCAAAGAGGCGCTGTAAACGTCTGACACTTGCGTGTGTGTGCCAAACAGGTCCATTGGCACGTAGGTATTGACTGTTTAAGCGGCTCAAAGTCGGCTTGTCATTGGTCAGGAAATCAAGATGACAAGTGGAGCAGAATTATATGAGATGCGATCAAGCGCAAGAACTGTTCTCTGACCGTCTGGAAGGATTATTAGAACGCCCGATGGCGATAGCGTTCGATCATCACCTTTCAGAGTGTTCCGAGTGTTCACACCAGTATGGAGCATTCAAGACGACCTGGCAGATGCTAGAAAGTCTGCCTGAAGTCGCACCCCCGCCTGGTTTTGCCTGTGATGTGATGATGAAGATTCAATTACAGCGCGAGGCCGAGCGAAGGGCCCGTTCCTGGTGGCAGACCATTTGGAGCGAGAAGTTTATGCCGAAAATACCCGCCAGAGCTTATGCCGGTGCATTTGCTGCTGCTGCAGTAGTACTTGCTGCAGTGCTGTTGCTGCCGTCTTCACCACAGAAGACGGATATACCAGCCACATTGAAGCCTGCCGCGACTACAGTAGACGCACCGAAACCGGTTCCAGTAGAACCTGGCAAGTTAGCAGCAGAAGCATGGCTGCACAGCGGGCTTACTATCGAGTTCGATGGCTACAAGACCGGGTCACGCGCAAAAATGGTCCGGTTGATGCTCAAACCAAAAGGCACACATAGCCAGCATGTTCGGGTTTACCTACTGGATTCGAGTCAGGCCAGGCTGGATACTATAAACCTTCAAGGCGCCAGTTCGATATTTGACGGCGAAGTTGACAGCAACGGTCAGCCGATTCCGTTCATCCTTGGTCAGAATGTGGACAAGCAGGAAGTCATGACCGCTATCGTCGAGTGGGAATACCAGGGAAGGAACTACAGAGAGGCTGTATTCGTGCCATCCTGGGTCAATCCGCTGAGTCCGGTCACAACGGGCAGCCTGTATGTTGAAGACCAGGACTTCTATTCTGCACTGCAGGAAATCAGTGCGACATTCGGCATAGTCCTGATGGCTAACGGCGACATCAACGCCAGAGTGAGTATGGTTGTTGAAAATGGCAAGCCGGATGATGCGCTCTGGAAACTGTGCTCGGACCTGGGACTGAGCTGGAGACAACTCCCTGGAACTCAGGTCTACTCGGTAGAGAGAAAACTGTAATCAGCTTCAATAAGGTGTAGTGGCCTTAAAAAGAAGGCGTCCCATGATAACTCTTGGGACGCCTTCTTGTGTTATCTGCTCAAGTTACCTTACTCCGCGCTCAAAATAAACTCTGGAATCCTGATAACCGTACCTGGCTCGCCCGAATGGGTCATACTCACCACCGTATTTGTAGCCGTAACTCTTCCAGTAATCATTAGAAGGTGCATAGCCTGGTGTGTAGTAGCGATAGCCATAACCATAATACGGCTGATAAACATACGGCCCAGGATAATATCCGTAACCGTAATGAGGCACCACAATGATTACCCTCGGTGGTATTCTCGGCACACGTCTAGGCACCGGACGGTACTCTCGCCTCGGGATTGGCAGTCCAGGCTCACGCGGTACAAGCCTTTGTGCTGATGCCGTGCCAGGAATCAACATCGTCAGGATTGCAGCTGCTAACCCAATGACCGACAGTATCCTCGTTCTGATTTTCATATTTACACGTCCTCTCACTTAGGAGAGCCGGGAGCTCCCATGTTTGACATGGTATTGTACCCATTTCATCAATAATCGCACGCATGTTTGCTGGTAACTCATACGGTCAGGATTATGCTTGATGTGGGTTACATCCCGTGTCCAACGCCTTTGTGACAATCCATGCATTTACGGTCAGGGTCGTGTGTTATTGTGAGGTGATTGACCATTGTTTCATGGCAGTGGATGCAATTTTCGTTTAGAACTACTCTATTATGTTCTCGGATTTGGATTACATCCGGTGGGCCAAAGGTAAAGACCCAGGAGTGCCAAAACCCATTCTCGCCTTTAATAGCCCATTTGCTTACGAAGTCATGAGGGATATGGCAGTCGTTACATGTTGCGAATTTGTGGCTTGAGACTCTCCAGCTATTGTAGTTATCCCTCATGATGTGGCAGTTGATGCATACATCAGGGTCATCCAATAGGTAGGAGTATCCCCTGGCGTACCAGAAGGTGAAGGCAGACGCGCCAATGAACGCTCCAAGAGATACACATAAGAAGATTTTAGCTGCACCAGCCAGTTTCATAGCTGTAACTACCTCGCAGCTCGCTCGGGCTGCGGACGGCGTTTAACAAGCACTTTATAGGCTTCGAGTTCAGCTTGTCTGGCATAATCTATCGAGTCTCCCAGCATTCGCACCGCTTCCTGGCCGCTATGGAATCCCATGCTGTTTTCGGCGCTGATGAAATCCCATCGGATTTGCGCTTTTCTGTGGAGTTCACGAGCGCGTTTCAATTCCGCATCCCCTGCCCCAGCTTCTATAGCCAGTTTGATACCGTCCATAGCTGCTATGATTGCGTTCTCTGAGCGGTTGAGCAGCGAAAAAGTCCTGTCCTGAATCTCAATTACACGAGACTTCATTTCAGACTCAGTCTGGTTATGGCACTGGAGGCAGCTTCGAGTTATTGTGGCAAGCGGAGTTTGAATCCAGTGGTCGGTCAGTTTGATAGAACCTTCTCTCATATAAGGCATATGACAATCCGGGCAGGTGACACCGGAACGGGCATGGATTCCGGTTGACCACAGTTCAAACTCAGGATGTTGAATTTTGACCATAGCCGCACCAGTCTCTTGATGAGTCCAGTCTGAGAAGCCAATTTCATCGTAATACGCTTCGATATCATCGATACGAAATCCGTTGATCCAAGGAAAGGTCAGCTTAATATCGCTTTTTTGCCAGTAATACTCCACATGGCACTGGCCGCAGACATAAGAGCGCATTTCCTGATGAGATGCCTTGGAGATATCGATTCCTCGTTCGGACATTGCGCGAATAAACGCAGGACGGGTCACTCTTAACTCCATTGTACCTGCTTCATGGCAATCTGCGCAGGAAATGGAGTGCTCAATTCCATGTGTAGCAATCAATTCCTTTGCAGGTGTCTGATAAAACTTGTCCTCACCAATAGCTTCAAACACGCGGGGATTATCGCTGCTTTTACAAGTCACACAGGCCCCTGGCTTGTTATCACCGAGTCTTTTGGTAGCGAGCATGTCCTCTAACGCATTCAAGTGGCCCCGTTCTTCTCTATACTCAACAGAAAATGGATAACCAGCAAATAATCTTATGTAATTCGGGTATTTATCAAGTTTGGAGAACGCTTCAGAACCGCCATAACGGCCATATTTGCTATACTCGCTCATTTCCATAGTAGTGAGTGTTTTCATGTAGGTTTCGTATTCACGGGGAAAGTTTTTGCCCCATACGCTGGGGTCAGGTTCGTTGTGCTTTACCTCAACTACCTGCGGAAATACGACTCTTGCCTGCTGTTTTCGCTCGAAAATACTGACCAAAAGTGCAAGTACAATAACCGTAAAGATGATACTGCCAGCAAAAAGAAACCAAAACCTATACCGGGCCATGAAGCAGACTTCTCCTGAAAATAAAATAAATGTTGAGCTTATTATAACCGACCAGTCAAGAATGTTAAACATGCTGAGCGGTAAGTTAAGGTTAAATTTCAACCGAACCACTCTCGAGAGGTATCTGTGTATAGGTGTGGTTTAGTCCGAGTGTGGGAAACCCGAGTGCGGGATTGCATTTCTCTCAGGTACTTTACTTCCTTTCGTTTTGCCTTAGCCGCTTAGGGGCATATTATGCTTGTATTCCATCGGGAGGGATATATCAATGAAAGACACTCAGATATCGGTATTTTTGCCCAATAAGTCCGGTGAACTGGCAAAGATGACATCTCATCTTGCTCGTTTTAACGTTAACATAAGAGCGATAAGCGTCAGTGAGTCCATCGATTATGGAGTAGTCAGAATAATTGTCAACGATGTAGACAGAGCCGGAGCTGCGCTTGCTGATCTTGGAAGAGGATTCATAACCACTCCGGTTGTTGTGGCAGAGATACCTGATCGTCCAGGTGCCCTTTATGAAGTCAGCCAAGAGTTGGCAGATGCAGGTATAAACATCCGCTATATCTATGCAACTGTGACTCCTGGCGGAGGTGTAGCTATGGCTGTTATCAGCACTGATGACGACGACCGTGCTGACGAGTTGATTGGATAATAGTCCGATACCGACTCAAATATTGAGCCATACCCTAAACTCAACACTTTTTAGGAACAATGTCCGTTTCCTGTTTTAGCTTGACTATGTGGTTAGGCGGATAGTAGCCTTTCCGCATCGACAGATTCGGATAGACCATCGTTCCTCTCCCGATGAGTGTACCGGGGTTGGTTACGACATTGCAGCCAGTCTGAGCGTAGTCTCCCAGGATGGCTCCGAATTTCTGTAGTCCTGTATCATATTCTGTGCTGTCAATTACTATCTTTACCGTAGGTCTACGGCCGGTCTTTTTGTCTTTCTCAGACAGGATAGGAACATTAGATAGTCTGGTTCCAGCCCCAAGGTTGACCTTTCTTCCCAGGATACTGTCTCCAACATAGGCAAAATGGGGAGCTTGAGCGTCATCAAGCATAATAGCGTTCTTTATCTCGCTTGAATGGCCGATAATACATCCGTTACCGACAATCACATCGCCCCGGATGTAAGCGCCGTGTCGAATCTGACAGTCCTCACCGATTATTGCAGGACCTTGAATGTATGCGCCCGGTTCCACAACGGTTCCTTTTCCGATAACGACACTGTTTCGGTCATCAATGTAGGCTCCTGATCTGACTTCCCCAAAGATAGTAGTCTCACCTTCTATTTCCGTAATGCAGCTCAACGCATACGCACCGATCTTCAAGAGAGCCTGCCAAACAAACTCACAGTCTTTGAACACGCCTCGGAATTCATAACCGTTAAGGTCAAAAAAATCTTCTGGTCTGAGCACTAAGTCATCCCCCTCAGAATTGTTTACCACGGAGATTATATTTGCGTCAGAGCAAGTATGTCAACGAAAACTGATTGTAATGCTATAGAGTTTCAGATATTGAATAAACCTCCTGCTATTCTCACCCAATTCTTCATCATAATAGGCAGTAAGCAAGCAAATGGCCCTTACTCAGGTGTATTTCACTTCTTGAAAGGTCATAAATGCAAACAGTGCATAGACAGCTTTCGTTTAAAAAGGAGGATACGGAATTATGGCAGTATTCAGACCTTTCGAAATGAAGGGCAGACCGCTCGATGATCAGGTTATGAGCTGGAATGACATGGTCAAAGCGCCTTACGACAAGAACAACGTCGATACATTCACCAGAACAAGAGTTATTCTAATGAACGGCATAGAGAACGCGAGTGTTCTTATGTCGCATTGTCTTAGCAGAATGATCGATAACGATGAAATCAAGCGGCAGCTCTCATTCATTCGTCGGCTCGATTCTTTACAGCAGCAGACTGTGAACTGGCTGCATCCTGCAAACCAGTCAGTTACCGAGACAACAATTGGATACGAACAACTTGCTGTTGATCTGACCGCTAACCTTGCCCAGAACGAACCTGACGGCTATTTCAAACAAGTATTGGACTTTGCTCTACTTGAGGATTTCGATCACTTGTTCCGTTATGGCTGTTTGCTGGAGCTTTTGGAAGGTAAAGACCCAAACAACATCACCCAGGGCAAGACGATGATAAAAGAAGGCCGGCCTACTAAGTTCCATCACCGTCATCCCTGTGACGAGATGAGAAAGCATTTTGACGGTCAGGCAGCCAGCTTGAAATCCAAAATGAACAATCTGACTATCGTTGCTGCAGAACAGCAGACCGAACTGTTCTATAAATCGCACGGTTTCATGTATCAGAATGACCTTGCAAGGAAGCTGTATTTTGAAATCGCTGACATAGAAGAGCAGCATGTAACCCAGTATGAACTTGTCGGAGACCCAAGTGAATCCCCACTTGAGAAAATGTGCATGATACAGCTCTGTGAGGCTTACAACTACTATTCCTGCGCAGAAACTGAACCGGACAGCAGGATTAAGAGCATCTGGATGCAGTTTGCCGAAGATGAAATTCAACATTTTATGGTCATGAACGGGCTTTTGCAGCAATTCGAAGGTAGAGATATTAGGGATGTTATGAAGACTGACACTATCGAGCCATTAATCGTGCTTCAGGAAAATAAGGATTATGTGCAACAAGTTCTGGACACTCAAGTTCAGTTGCAGCCATTTATAGTTTCGGCTGTACCGCTGGAAACCGAGTGGCGGAGTTATCAGGATCTGCCATCAGATTGGCCGTCATTTGGCTGGAGAGACAAGCAGAATGCAGATGGAGTTCCATCTGACCAGGTCGTAGAACGAGCCAGGAAAGAGGCAATGATCCCGCAGGCGGTATAACTCATCATCACAACTCGCAAAAGGGCAGTTCAAAGAATTTGGCTGCCCTTTTCTGATATCACTGCGCTACTGTTAGTTTTGAAATTGCAAAAACGAAACTCCACAGGGGGAAGTATAGTGGGAATAAAAGACCACCTGGTAAAAGATGCAAAGTCGACTGTAAGAAGACATGAGCGGTATGCAGGCAGGCATTCTCATTACCTTACGTATAACCCAGGTCCCGGAACACAAGATGAGACTGGAGACTCCGACACCCGTGTTGTTCGAGTTCAACTGCCTGCTTCAGCAACAAATATCAGCCTGCATGGGCCAGGTCATTTCAACAAACGAGGACGAGGGAAAGTCTACGGAGTACAGGTAACCTTCCAGGAAGAGACTCCGGAAGGTCTAAGCACAACACATGTGCGAACAATCGAGCTTCCATCGCCAGTGGTTGACGTTCAACTGCTGGAACGCCGCCCAGATGAAAGATACAAGTCTGTATCATAGGCTAATGTTACAAGCAATGAGGCGATGATTATTACCTCATTGCTTGTAATGCCTCAGATAGATGGCATGGCTGGCTCCTCTTCAGGCGCTCCTATCTTGCGTTCGCCCATAAGGAACCTGACCGCCCGGCTGCAGACCTCATAGTCCAGCAGTCCATTGATTATGACCTTATCACCTTCATCATTCTGCATCACAAGAGTAGGAGTTACATTGATGCATCGGTCTGCTGCTGCCATCGCATCACCTGCAACTTCCTGCTCCAGGTTTGGTGCGTTATCAGTCATATCTTCATGGAATTTGTTGACATCGAGACCAGCCTGACCTGCAATATCTTTCAAGACATCCAGGCTTGAGATGTTGCGTTTTTCTACCAACACAGCATCCCTCAGCATGTGAAGGAACCTGTTACCTTTATCGAATCCCTGCCGGAACCCTGCTTTCATTGCACGGTTGGAAGGCCAACTGGAATGTGGGGGATCTTCATTCCAAATTTCTGTGTTTATCTTTGTTCCAGTTTTTTGAGAAACCTTGGACCAGTTATCGATTATTTGCTGCGGTGAATGATACTTTGCTCCCGGCTTTGGTTCTCCTGAGATGCTGTCTAAAGTCGGCAGTGAACGGAACCGGAAGTCTACTTTGTCTTTATACTCGCCGATAAGCGCCTGTATAGTCGGCTCAGATGCATAACTCCATGCACACAGCGGATCGGTGAAATATTCTACGGTAACTTTCATACTGCCTCACTCCTTGGTCAATAGCTGCGGATTTCTTACCCTGCGGAGATAATCGGAGAAACCAAGAGAGAATGACAACCTACACTCGGGACTACACTCGGGCTAAATTTGCAATTTAGCCCGGAAATAATAACCAAGGGATTTACAATCCCGTTCTTGGCATTCAGATAATCATCCGGGATCATAGATCCATGTCCGGGAGGGATTGCAAATCCCTCCCGAGAGTAGTAGGGACATAAAAGGTCATTTCCCAAAATTGTGGGATGGTAGTGAACTTGTTTCAGGATCTCAAATTCGACATGACAGGAAGACGTCACCTATCACTATATAAAGACTTGTTTTCCCGAAATAACTAAGCACTGCCTGTTTCTTCATCCAGTTCATCTATGCTTGGGCCTTCGTAGCGTTGATCAGCAGGCAGGCAGACATTGGCAGCCTGATCTACTAGCTTTCTGTTTCGCCTGGTCCTTCCAATTCCTAAAAGCGCGACCAATGAGGTGATGACTGCCAGGACCACCATATCGAAATGTCCTGCGAGCAATCCCCACACGGTTCCGAAGAGGTTGATGAACCAAATCCAACGAAAAATCCAAATATCGTAGTCGACTTCTTCTTTCAGTAAGTCGATTTGCGTATCGCACTTTCTTCTCACGGCCCATTCCCACCTATAGTTGTCTATTACTTAAGTATTACCCCTATCCAATCATGATAGTGCCCCTGATGGACTAATATTCCAAGGAACCTCTGCACTTGATGTATAAGGGTATAGTGGCTCTAAAACGTATCATCGGAGGTAAGAGTTGAAAGCCCTCATTCTTGCACTGGTACTGCAATATGGAACCACCATCCCACCACAGCCGCCTGGCCATGACTGGATGAAGTATAAGTATTGGTCTTGTTATGATACATATATTGACTCATCACAGCCGCAAACCAACTATGGAGCATCTGAAAAACTCGTTCTAGGTGATGGAAAAACAGTCCTAATACGTTTTTCAGACCTGTCTCGTGCTGCTGGACCGAATAAATCGGTATCTCAGGCAGAAATGGTCCTTCATCTGACAAAACCTGTCCAGGGTCAGCCGAATATAACTGTTTACAGGCTTAAGTCAAGCTGGGGAGAAGGCGCTGGTCCTGTAGATAAAACAACCTGGTGCGCAACCTGGAAAGCTCGCCGCACGGCAAGCGGAGGAGAACCTAGATTATGGAAAAAATCTGGCACAGGTGATGAAGACAGGCAGCAATCGAATGCAAGAGCGGTCGTAAGCGCAGATGGGAAAACTATCACCATAACCGGACTTGAAGCCGACCTTCAAGATATGCTCGATCAGGAGTTTTCGAACTGGGGTTGGGTGATTACATCAGATAGTAAAGCGCCAATTGAGATAGCCAGTTCTCAAGCATCGGATCCTAAACTTCGACCAGAACTGAGATTGAAGCTCCGGGAGAAGCCATCTGCTCCGACCGATTATGACCTGTCCGTTATCTATATCGAGCGCCAGCCTGAGTATCTTCGCTATAATCCCGGCGATAATGCCTACACTCCTAAGAACTTCAAAGGTACCGATGTAACACTTATGGATAATCCGGGCTATGCAGACGAGCAGAAGTGGCCTAATGATGGTGAAAAGGTCATGTTCGTAGCCCATGTCAAGAACCAGGGAACCAAACCTGTAACCGGCTTTACATACGAATGGTGGATCAATGACGAACTGCACGGCAGAGGTGCAACTGCTCAGACTTTGTCTCCAGGCGAGGAAACGACTTTCAGCATTCTCTGGAATTGGCAGGCAGAACACAGCGACCATAGAGATCAGACCATTACATTCCGCGTAGAGCCTGCACAGAGCATCATCGAGACTACCAGAAACAATAATGTGCTGACGGACTATATCGAAGCACTTCAGATGGGGTTCTGGGTCGAAAAATCATTCTATGAGGAGTTCAAGAAAAAGCAGATCGGCCCGGGGAGCTTCTCATTTGAGGACTGGATACAGTGGCAGATCAATATCTGGAACGAAGTGTATATGGACCGCTCCCGGTACCCTGTATTGGCCCCAGACGGCTCACTCGAGCGGATCAGAGCACAAAAGATAACCGTTGTTGAGGATGGAGTTCTGGAAGGCGGTGTCCACGTGCCGGGCAATAAGACTAACTTCTACACTGACGGCGAGTGGGGTTTTGAGTGGAACGATAAGGACCCGCAGGACTCGATCAACTACATCGAAATCTGCAGGGCTGGAGCTGAGCGAGCATTTCTGCATGAATCCAGCCATCAGATGGGGTTGAATGATGTCTACGTGCAGAATATAGATGCCTCGCTGCCCGATGGAGAGCGCGGCAAGGTGCGACTGAAGGCCGGAACGGATAATGTCATTACACGAGGGTTTATTGATCCTTACGGCGGACTGATGGGTGGCGGCGATACGCGGCCTCATAAGTATGAACGCCGTAAAGACGGACAGATTGGTGTAGTGAACCTAGAGCCATCACTCGATGCAGAGCCGTATGACCTCTACGCAAGCATCGATATAGGCGCTTTCAACACTGCACTCGGCAAGCGGCGAGGGTTTTTCGGCGAATATATGTATGACCTGCCGGAGAAGATTGTCCTCAGGTTCGTAGATGCTGCAGGTAATCCTATACCGGATGCTGATATTCGGATTTTTCAGGAGCGGGGAGGCAGTTTTCCCAATGATCCTCCTACTTTCACTGGAAAGACTGATAAAAACGGGCTATTCCCGCTGCCAGACCAGCCGACACTCGAAGACAAACCGTTTACCACGCTGACCGGCCACACTTTGAGGCCCAATCCTTGGGGAAGGATTTGCGTAGTTGGTGGAAACGGAGTCTTTATGATCGAATGCAGCGCTTATGGTCAGAAAGAGTGGCAGTTTGCGAAGATTCATGAGTTCAATGTTGCCAGATGGCTCGGAAATGAGGGGCTGTTTTCCTACGATGTGAAGATGAATATCGCTCCAGCCCGGATTGCTGAATCTAATCTGGCCTTGGGCAAGGCAGCAACAGACTCAAGAGGGCCAGCCGAAAGCGAGAATGCATCCAAAGTCTGCGATGGCGATCTTTCTACCCGATGGTTCAGCGGCAACAAGGCCGGAGACTGGATTCAAATCGACCTTGGCAGGGAAATCGATGTTGCGGAGATCAGAATGATCCAAAACGGGCGAGCAGGAGACTTCTGGCAGCAGTTTAGAATAGACACAGCGTTGAGTCCTGATGAGTTCGAAAAGCTGCCACCGTTTGACAGAGCTTTCGCTGTGGAACCTTCATGGGGATGGACTGTCGGCCATAAACGGGATATAGACCCGTCCAACTTCGAGATTCACACCGTTTATTATCGGAATAAGCCTAAAAAAGCCCGCTATATCAGGATCACCAACCTGAAAGACTGGGGCGGAACGATGTCAGAGATAGAAGTCCGCGCCGCACTCTAAAGTAAGTGTAGAATTGAGATTAGATGTGATGCTTGGTTTTTCTATGGATTTAACCCTACAGTAATAAACCCTAACCAAGCATCACAAATCTTGAATCAGTTTAACACAATGCAATTTGTAAGCCTGCTATGATCAGGTAGTAAAATGGATCTGAATCTTACAGGCAATGATAACTGTATAAATCCTTATTTCTTGAGCCACACGTAGATTAAGTTCGTCCTCGAACTGTGATTTTTTCTCTTCAACCCGCTCACAAGTTATCTATGAGCTATCAGCACCGTCAAATCTGGCAGAATTCAAGTAGCAAATTTATGTGAAAAACGGAGGTTATTTAGTATCGTCTGCATAAGGATACATCTGATGGAGTTTCAAACAAGCTCTGATGAACAATTTTAACTGGAGGTAAGTAATGACCGCAGCCGGGTCAACCGTATCAATATCCCCAAATCCTAAATTTGAATTGTCCCCGTATCTGTTTATGCAGTTTATGGAACCACTCGGCACAACTGACAGCTCAGTTGAAGCTGGCTGGGATTTCGTGAATAATCGCTGGAGAGAAGATCTCATTGAAGCAACCATCGAACTGGCGCCAACATTAATTCGCTGGGGAGGATGTCTTACATCTTACTACCGATGGAAAGAGGGTATTGGACCACGAACAAAAAGAAAGCCGATGGTCAACCTCTGTTGGGGCGGAGTCGAAACCAACCAGATAGGAACCCATGAGTTTCTCGATTTCTGCAAACGCGTTGGCGCTGATCCGCTGATTGGCGTGAACTTCGAGTCTGATGGACGCAAGCCTTGGGCGCGACCTGCCTGCGGAGGACTTCGCTCTGCAGGACCAAAAGAAGCAGCCGAATGGGTAGATTACTGCAATAATCCATCAAATAAACTCAGGCAGGAAAACGGGCAAAAAGAGCCGTTTAATGTCAGGCTCTGGCAGATAGGAAATGAAACATCTTATGATCCCGATGGTTACAATGCAGATCAGACAGCCCGCCGAACACTTGCGTTTGCAAAAGCGATGCATGCAGTAGACCCAGACATCAAATTGATTGGCTGGGGAGACGGCAAAGGCTGGACGGCCAAGGTGATGGATGCAGCAGGCGACCATTTGGAGCACATTGCATTCCACTGCCACTATGGCGCGCCTGAATTTATCTCGCAGAATGGACACCTGCAGGACCCGGCAAAGGCTTGGGAAATGCTGATGGATACAGTCCATAACGTCGAAGAGCAAGTCCAGAGGATGCGCGAAGAAACAAAGGATTACCCGGTTACGGTTGCTATTACCGAAGGCCATTATACTCTGCGCGCACGCAACCGAGGAGATGTTCTATCTACCTGGGCTACCGGCGTTTCCTATGCAAGGATTATGCAGGCTTACGAGCGGAATGGAGACCTGATCAAGATTGCCACCCTTGCGGACTTCTGCGGAAACCGATGGCAGGTCAATGCATTGATGATCCCAACTCCGGTTGGTAAGACTTACCTGATGCCTGTTGCACGCATTATGCAGCTCTACAGGAAGCACATCGGCAAGAATTTCCTCGATGTAACCGAGTCTCCTGAGGGATTGGATGTAACTGCAAGCCGGACCGGTAATAAGATCTATCTGCATGTTGCCAATACAAGTATGTCTAAGTCTTGCACAGTAAAGTTGAACATACCTGGACTGAAGATTACCTCTGGAAAAGTGTTCGAGATAGTTGAAGAACCGTTTAAAGCAATATCTGAGTATGAACCGGACCTGTTCACGAATAAAGAGCATGATCTGCCTGCAGATAGCACCTGGACATTCCCGGCAGGATCAGTCGCTGCAGTCGAGCTGACTGTAAAGGAGGCGTAATGAAACGGCTGACCAGAGATAATACGGTTCCCTGCGGGATGCGTTATAAAGTCTTTGAGCCGGTGATGAAAATCGATCCGGGAGAGACTATAATCGTTGAAACGATCAATCACATGACGCCAATTGTCAGAAGTGAAGCAGACCTGCACCCGCATCGCTCAGAAGGATACAGAGAACGGGAGGAAACCGGCCCGATATACGTCCACGGTGCAAAGCCTGGCGATTCCCTGGCGATAAAAATCGAGCAGATCGATATTGTAGGGCTGCCGCACACGCATGGATCAGGTCCGTTACAGGATGTATATCCGCAGAAACCTCTTGCCTATCCGGTAGTGGACGGCAGATGTCAAATGCCTGGTGGGCTTAGTGTTCCGCTGGCGCCAATGATTGGTGACATCTATACTACTCCCGGTCCCGATGGCCCTAAATTCTACGATCATGGCGGGAACATGGACTTTACTGAGGTGAAGCCTGGTAACATCCTTTACCTCCCAGTTCTGCGAGAAGGCGGACTGCTGGTTCTTGGAGATGTCCATGCGGCGCAAGGAGACGGCGAGATGTACGGAGAAGGTGCAGAAACCGCATCAGACGTTACGGTTACAATCGATGTAGACCGGAAGTATCCGCTATCGCGTCCGATGATCGAAACAAAGGATTCATTCATCTGTATGGCTTGCCGGGAAACATACTTCGACAGCCTCAAGCTTGTTATTGAAGATGCCATGAAGCTTGCCTCTGCAATCTACGGAATCAGCAAAGAAGATGCTTATATCTTCTGCACGATGGTAGGATCCTTGAGGGTAGCAGGATGCATTTCCAATAAAAGAGCGACTGAACAGAATATTCTGCTTGGATTGAGTATCCCAAAAGGCTGTAAATAAGCAGTAACAGGGCTTGTAGATCAGCTTTCTGCAAGCCCTGTATAACCTCCACTTGTCCCCGACTACAGTATCAATCCAGACCATTTTGTAAAGGTAAAAAAGTATGATTAAAATTCGCAGAGCAGAGCTAAAAGATGCTCCTGCCATCCTGAATATCTTTGTTTCGTCTATTCGCGAGCTTGCAAAAGGTTATTATTCAGATGACCAAATTGCCGTGTGGGCAGGCAGGCTGACACTTGAGAAGATCCACCAAGCTATAACCGTTGATGAAACATGCATCGCTGAAATAAACGGAACACCGGCAGGTTACGGACAATTGGATATATCTACAGGCATAATAGAGGCTGTCTTTGTATTGCCGGAGTTTAAAAGGCAAGGTGTAGGCTCGGCCATACTAAAGCATATTGAAGAAGTTGCTCGGGCAAACGGGATAAACACACTCAGGCTCAGGTCTTCATTGAATGCCTTCGAATTCTACAAACACTTAGGATATGAAGAGACAGAGCGGATTGTTCATTGTGCCGATGGCATAGAATTCGACTGCATAAATATGAAGAAGGATATCAGGCACGAGTGATTCTGGGGAAATCTGAACCAGCTCAAGATATCATTTGCACTCTAACCGGTTTTCTTTCTCCTTTACAGGTATCATCGACTACCTGACCATCTACCAGATGAAGCGTACATTCTGCCTGCTGTGCCAGCCGTTCATCATGAGTTACCAGCACAAAAGCAGTTCCCACTTCCGCATTCAGGTCCAGCATTACCTGAAAAACTGCCTGACCTGTCTTTGTATCGAGATTACCGGTCGGTTCATCAGCTAAAATCAGCTTTGGCTTATTGGCAAGCGCCCGCACTATTGCCACACGTTGAGCTTGACCACCAGATAACTGGTTTGGCTTGTAGGTCAAACGTTCGCTCATCCCTACTCTATTGAGAATGTACTTCACCCATTCTTCTTCAGCTTTAGTAGCAGCGCCGCGGCGAATGGTAATCGGCATCAACACATTTTCCAGCACATTGAACTCTTCCAGCAGGTAATGAGATTGAAATATAAAACCGATTGTCTCGCCACGAAGCACAGCAAGCTCGGAATCGTCCAGGCTGGATATATCCTGGCCGTTTACCAGCACTAAACCGGATGTCGGTCTATCCAGCGCTCCGATAATATTCAGAAGAGTCGTCTTCCCTGAGCCTGATGGCCCGACAATCGATAGAAATTCCCCCGCATCGACCTGCATATTGATTCCTTTCAATACAGGGGTCTCAACAGGTCCATTGCAGTAAGTCTTTTTGAGGTCTTTGGTGATTATGACAGGTATGGTGTCAGCCACCTCTTATTACCTCCACCGGATTGAGCAGCGAAGCACGTCTGGCTGGGAAAAAGCTGCTTGCAAGACCTACTACAATAGCAACCAAAAATGCAACCGCAACAAATCTCGCTTCCCACTGCATTGGAACGAGAGTGGCAGGTTCTCCTGCGAATGTGCGGCCTGGGATGGGGTTTGCTTCGATAAGAAATGCTATGAATGAACCAAGAGCCGTGCCAAGCAATGCGCCTCCAATGCCAATCGCCAATCCTTCCAATGTAAATATCCGCAGTATTTGCCTATTGGTTGCTCCCATGCTCTTCATTATCCCGATATCTCTCGACTTCTGAACCACAAATACGATGAGCACACTTGACACACCAAACGCAGAAGCCAGCACCGCTATTGCCTGAATAGCCACGGAAGTAGTAGTCTGGCTTCGAAGCGCCTGAAGGAATGATTCATTTGCTTCCATCCAGCTTTCAACCTCAAGCGGCGTCACTCCTCTAATCCGTCGTGCTACATCTGAAGCATCAAAGAGTTCATCGACCTTTACATATAGTGCTGTAACTTCAGTTCC
Source organism: Armatimonadota bacterium (assembly GCA_029551395.1). Classification (GTDB taxonomy): domain Bacteria; phylum Armatimonadota; class UBA5829; order UBA5829; family DTLH01; genus JAKPFN01. The sequence goes on from JAKPFN010000055.1 coordinate 26,251, forward strand.
CAGGTTCAAAAGCGCCTGTGCAGGCCGTAACTGCAGGTATACCCACGAGCTATTAGCCTGTTCAAGTCCAAAATCAAATAGCCCTCTAACAATAAATATCCGGGAATTGCCTTCGCTTGCAGTGATTCTAATTCTGTCGCCTGGTCCGACACCGAGTTCCTCAGCCATATCAACTCCAATGAATGCACCATCAGGGTCAAGCGCTAAAAAGTCTCCGCTTACAATATCCTCCTGCAAACGGACTACATTTACCTGTCTTTGCGGTATCACACCAATAATCAATGCAGACTGGTCTACTGCACCGCGGCTGACAATTCCGCCTCCTTGCGCCACTGGAGCAACAGCAACGACATCCGGGAGTGATTGAATTGCCTGGTCAACTTCCTGCCAGTTGGCTATACTCCTTTTTCGCTCTCTTGTCGCTTCTATCTCTGAGACTACCTGCTCTCTGTCATCCTGGGTTTCGGTCTCCCAGGCAGGTTCAGGTTCATAATCTGGAGCAGTGATTGTAATGTTTGGAATTGAACCTATCACGTTGGAGATTATCTGCTGCTGAAGTCCATATATTATCGAGGACAAAAATACTATCAAGAATGCGCCGAGAGCGACAGCGCCGATAGTCAGCCAAGTCTGCGTGCCTCCGGTCACCAAATGCCGCCAGGCAATTTTCAGTTCAAACCTGACCATTAGTCACTCTCCTGACCACAATAACTCTATCGCCGCTCATAACTTCGTCTGCGTCGCGAACAATGAGTTCGCCTTCTCTAAGCCCTGAGAGAATAACCACACCTTGAGGATTAGTACCGCCGGTCTCGACCTTCCTTCTAACTGCTTCACCATTTTCTATAACCATCACATAAGCCTCACCTCCTATGCGGGTAACTGAGCTTGGAGGCACTAAAATCTCCCTTACATTGGATGCAATGACAATGCTTGCATCGACTGTCAGGTTAGACCTCAGCCATTCAGGTGTCCTCTCAGGAATCAGAGTGACCTCGACTGTTCCCTGTTCTGGGTCAACTCGGGGAGATATTTTGGATACAGTGGCATTAATCCTTCTACCGGGAAAAGCCTGAGATGTTACAACAGCTTCCTGACCGACTTCTACATCACTTAAATAGTTTTCATCCAGATCAACGATAATCTCAGGAACAGCTATTTCGACTAATCTCAAAGCTGGTTGAGCCGGGGAAATTGGCTGACCTTCTTCTACGAAGAGTTCGGTAACTATACCATCAAATGGAGCGTTGACATTGGCTCTTGCGCGTTGAGCGATAGCAGCATCGAGTGCGGCTTCGGCTTCTTTGACTCTTTCCTGGGCAACCTGGACTTCTTCAGGTCTTGGTTGAGATAAAAGCTGCTGCACTCTGGCTTCAGCAGCCTGGACGCTGGTGCGGTAATCAGCTCTGGCAGCTTCGAGTTGAGCGCGAGCTTGAGCAATAACCTCCGGTCTTGCCCCTTGTTGGAGTTCATTCAACTGTTCTTCGGCAGAACGCAGATTTTCCTGAGCTGCTCTGAGTGCTGTCTGTGCTCGTTCAAGCTCTACAGCAGCAATAGCGCCTTCACCGACAAGCTGTCTTGCGCGTTCTACATCAGCCTCTTCCTGTGCTACCAGCGCTCTCAGCCGACGGACCTCTGCCTGTGCCCGTGCGATTTCCGTTTGACGCGCTCCCTGCTGTAAATCGCGCAGTTCAGCTTCTGCTGCCGCTACCCGCGCCTGACCAACCTGCCTTGCGCGTGCTAGTTCGCTTCTTGCTTGAGCTATTTCTTCATCACTTGCTCCAGCCAGCACTTGAGAAAGCTGTGCTCTAGCTGTCTGCAATGCCTGCTCTGCCTGATTGACTCTTGCATCCAGCTCTTCAGATTCAAGAGTCAACAAAAGATCGCCTTGTTCAACCAGATCACCTTCTCTGGCGTTCAACTGTTCAACAACTCCGGCTATATCAGCGCCTATATCAGCCTCTCTAGCTCCTGAAACCTCACCCGATGCTGTGACAGTACGCGTAACACGGACAGGAGTCGCTTCAACTGCAACAACCCTCTTAGGAGCAAATGTGACAAACAGGACTATAGCCAGAGCAGCTAACAGCAGGACTGCCGGGATTAAATACCAGAGATACTTCCTGTTCCTGGCCCTATTAGTCCTGTTTACAGTAACTACCGTCTCACCTTCCGGCTGATTAGCGCCACTCTCAGTTGTGTTCACATCATTCCCCGTTCATCTGGAGATGGTTCACTCCTGCACATTCTGCCAGTCGAAACAACAGATGGGCACTCACTGAAGCACCCCTTAAAGAACTGACTTCTATTTGAATATGTACCGCCACCTTACAGTAGGCAAACTGCCCAAGTCTGCGCGAAAAATGTTGTGTTTGTTACAGAGGATTATTGTAAGTTAAAATATAAAGCATCAGTATATAAGGTTTGGTAGTGTCAGGGACTTGCGTGTTTCCTCATCACAACAGGAAAGGGAGAAGTGAATTGTTCGAGAATCCTTATGGTTATTCAAACTATATGATTCGAAAGCAGTTTTTCAAATTATTCGGTGACGCCTTCCGAATCTACACACCGACAGGCGCGCTTGCATTTTATGCTAATCTTAAAGCGTTTAAGTTAAAAGAAGATATTAGAGTCTACTCGGACGAAAGCCGCACACGTGAGATTCTTGCAATTAAAGCGCGGAATATTATAGATATCGCGGCAACATATGATGTCATAGACTCGATGAGCGGTCAGAAAATCGGAGCGTTTAAAAGAAAAGGGCTAAAATCAATCATTAAGGACGAATGGCTTATCTTCGATGCGCAGGATCAGCAGATCGGAATGATTCAAGAAGATAGTTGGAAACTTGCACTATTGAGAAGATATATAACAAACTTAATACCTCAAAAATTCCACGGCACTGTAAACGGTCAGCCTGTATTCTTTTTCCAACAGCATTTCAACCCGATTATCCAGAAAATCGACCTGGACTATTCGATTGACACAAACGGGCTGCTTGATAGAAGGCTTGGTATTGCTGCTGCCGTTCTGATGTGCGGAATTGAAGGCAGGCAAGGCTGAATTCAAAATAGAAGGAATTATGCCTTTCAGAGAATAAATAGCGAAAGGTAACGAGAGTACTACCTAAAGGTAGACGGGGATTTTGAAAGGAGTACTAAGTTGACCCCATACACATTCAAACCACTGGCGCCCGGTGATGTCAAATTGCTTTGGAGTACGTTCAGCCAGCGGTTTGAAGCTAATAAGAATTACCTGGCCAGCTTGAGGACGGACAATCTTATCCGCGCTCATTATATGGAGGCCGGGCTTTGGGCGGCTCCCGAGTATGTTAAAGATATACATTGGGGTTGGGAATCGCCTTCCTGCCAGTTGAGAGGCCATTTCGTCGGCCACTGGCTTTGGGCTGCTGCTCATATTTATGCATCAACCGGGGACGAAGAGTTCAAAGCAAGAGGAAACAAGATTGTCTCCGAGATCGCCAGGTGCCAGAAAGAAAACGGTGATAACTGGGCCGGTTCGATTCCGCCTAAATACCTGGACTGGGCAGCACGCGGAAAATACGTCTGGGCGCCGCATTATACAATCCATAAGAACATGTTTGGCCTGCTTGAGATGTATAAGTTCGCCGGAAACCAACAAGCGCTGGACATTCTTGTTGACTGGTCTGAGTGGTTCTACAAATGGACAGGTCAGTTCACACAGGAGCAGATGGATAATCTTCTGGATGTAGAAACCGGCGGAATGCTCGAAATCTGGGCTGATCTGTATGGTGAGACCAGAGATCCGAAGCACCTGGAACTGCTCCATCGCTATGATCGGCGGCGGTTGTTCGATAGATTGCTCGCAGGCGAAGACGTGCTTACCAATATGCACGCTAATACGACAATCCCCGAAGTCATGGGCGCTGCGCGAGCTTGGGAAGTAACCGGTGAGGATCGCTACCGCAAGATAACAGAGGCTTATTGGAAGTTTGCTGTTACTGACCGTGGATATTATTGCACTGGAGGCCAGACCTGCGGCGAAATTTGGGGGCCTAACGGTGAACTTTCGGCAAGACTCGGTGAAAAAACTCAGGAACACTGCACTGTCTATCACATGATCCGGTTGGCAGACTACCTGCAGCGTTGGACTGGTGATGTCGCCTGCGCAGATTACATCGAGCGCAACACCTATAACGGAATTCTGGCTCAGCAGCATCCTGAGACTGGTATGGTTACTTACTTCCTGCCTCTCCACGGAGGCGCACAGAAGAAATGGGGAACACCAACAGAAGATTTCTGGTGCTGCCACGGCACGCTCGTACAGGCTCACGTGCTGCATAACGCTTATGTTTATTATGAAGATGCAGAAGGACTTGTCGTTGCCCAGTTCATCCCAACTGAGGCTGCATGGAAGTGGAACGGCGTTCCGGTCAAGGTTCTTCAAACCATCGATATGCAGAAGGAACAGACCAGACGGCCTAAGAACAACGCATTCAACTTGACTGTCCAGGCCGAACAGCCTGTGGACTTCACTCTCAAGATAAGGTTGCCCTGGTGGCTGAAAGGCGAAGCAACGATAACAGTCAATGGTGAAAAGCAGAAGATAGAGTCCAAACAATCGAGTTATGTGTCCATCAAACGGACTTGGAAAGATGACAAAGTCCACGTGGTGCTTCCAAAGGGGCTGGTTGCTGAACCTCTTCCTGATTTGCCGGATACGGTTGCGTTCGTAGATGGTCCGGTTGTTCTGGCAGGTCTTTGTGATGAGGAAAGAACGCTGATTGGAGATAAATCCGACCCTGAAACCATTCTCACTCCGGATTGTGAACGGTTGTGGGGAGCGTGGCAGCCTGGTTATAGAACAATCAATCAGGACAGAGGAATACGGTTCGTTCCGCTCTACAGCGTGCGGGATGAGAAGTACTCAGTATACTTCCCTGTTCGGAGAAAAGGTTAACTGATACTTAAAAAGGCCTGATGCATTTGCTCAGGCCTTTTGTTTCATAAGAGATTTACCAGCGTCGTCCTCCGCCGCCGTATCCGCCTCGTCCACCGCCACGGTTTCCACCACCGCGGTCGCTCTTAGGTCTTGCTTCGTTGACTGTAAGAGTTCTGCCGCCAAGCTCTTTGCCATTAGTGGCATCGATTGCAGCCTGCATGTTCTCTTCTGGGAGTTCTACGAAGCCGAAGCCCTTGTCACCAATGATTCTGACTTCAGCGATTGGGCCGTAAGGCTCAAAGTAAGAACGAAGGTCGTTCTCAGTAGTGCTGTAGGCCATGTTGCCTACATAAAGTGTTTTATTGGCCAATTAGATTGCCTTCCTTCCGGGTATTCCCGATTTCTCAACGAAGGGCACGCAGTATTCACTGCAGACGGGGATTCGATCAGACGCAGAAGGTAAAGCAATCCACGGATAGACGAAGACACCGTTGCCAAACGTTGGCTAGTATTAGTGAGTATACGCTTAAGTTGAGAATTATGCAAGTATCTAGGAGAATATTTATCTTATTATTCAAAATAATTACTGCATAAGTTTAATGCAAATAACTATACAAAGTATGATTCCATGTGGCGGCTAACCAATAAAATCCAACTGTGTTCCAGTATCTCAGTTTGACTGATTGAGAGTTCGCGGTAGTTTTACAACAGGTTATGAATAAGTGAAGGACCTTCCAAATCTGGTTTATATTTAGCACTGGACTGTTGAAGCCAGCGTTTTTCACTGATAATATTTATGCTGATTAAGCGGTGGAAAGCGTATTAACAGAGGATAGAGAAACAAATGAGCGGTTATTCGACTTCGGATAAAATTATACATTGGCTGTTGTACGATAGAGTTCCTGTCGTAAAACTGTTAATCATCTCCAACCTCTTGACAGCGCTGGCATTCTTGATGCTAAGAGGCCTCGCTGCTGTTATACCGGGATTACTTGCTTTTAGTTCAGTTAACATCATGATAATGCCGTGGACGATTGCAACATATCCTCTGGTGTCGGTGTGCGGCAGCATTTTCTGTCTGCTTTTTACGCTTTTCGCGTGCTACTGGTTGTGGCTTGCCGGAGGAAGCCTGGAACGCACCTGGGGTTCAAAAACATTCGGGCTGTTCTTCTTCGCAGTAGCAGCAATCTCCGCTCTTGGAGTCACACTTGGGTCTGCGGTAGTCGGCAGGGCTGTTCATCTGGTTGGTTTGACTCTACCGCTCGCAGGAATCACTGTAGCCTGGGCAGCACTGAATCCTGATCAGATAATCAATTTCTATGCTGTTCTCCCTGTCAAGCTGAGGCAACTAGCAGTTCTGACGGTCATATTGGTACCGCTCAGCTACCTGAAGATAAGCATAGTAATCGGCGTGTTTGCACTGGCAGGATGCGCGTTTGCACAGTGGTTCGCAACCCGCGGCACAAGCAGGCGAAGAGAACCGAAGTACTGGCGCGGCAGGCGGATAGATGATGACGAAGATGAAAAGGTAATACGGCTCTACCCTCGTAAGAGCATGGTAAATCTGAACCCATTGAAGTGGTACAACAGTTACCGCGATAAAAAACGGTTGAAAAAGCTGTTCGAGAAGTCTGGATACAAAGACTGAAAGGAGAACTTTATGGCCTACTGTCCTAACTGCAAGTATGAGTATGTCGAGGGCATCAAGACATGTCCCGACTGCGAAGTCGAACTTGTCGAGGAACTCCCCACTGAAGAAATCGAAGATATGGTCCCGGTCTACATCGCTGAAGACCATAATGAAGCAATAATTGTCAGAAGTATTCTGGAAGAAGCTGGAATCCCAGTCAGGGAAAGGGCTGACATCGACACCGATTTGGATATCTTCGCTGGCCCGATTGCTGAAGAAGCTATTATGGTGCCGGTATCCCGCAAAGAAGAAGCCGAAAAGATTCTCGAAGAAGCCCGTGCATCAGGTCAGTTGCTGCCTGAATCAGACGAAGAAACCACAGAAGAATAGAGAACTTTCAAGCCCGGAGGACTTCTTCCGGGCTATAAACTCCTTAAATATTATCCACTGACTGCTTAAAATAATTATCCCACAGGTTTTTACTATAATGCCTGGTTGACAGAGATGTTTGGCTGTGTTACATTGCAACTATGCAACCGGTTGTATGCAGTATACAGGATTCCTGCGGAGGATTTTGATGTTTGATTATAACCTGTTTATTTTAGGGCTTATTGGTCTTGCTGCTCTTCTATTCTGCACACAAGAAGCACAAGGCAGTGAGTCTTTACCACAAGTAAAGGTATCAACAAAACCTATGCACTCCGGGAAGATCAGCCCGTTGATCTACGGAGCGTTTATTGAACTGCTGGATGACCTGGTTCCGGGGATGTGGGCTGAAATGCTCAATGATCGCGGATTTGATGGAATATTGAGGAACTCCAACTGGGTTTATCATACAGGAGAACCAACAATTTGCGACCGTAAATGGGACGAGAACCCCACTTGGACACTGGATGAAGAAAATCCGTTTAATGGCTCATATTCTGCCAGATTGACAGCAGCTAAGGATACTCCAGGAAGTCTGACACAGACTGGATTGGCGGTAACTGATGGACTGACTTACCATTTCTCAGGTTATTTCCGAGCCAGTAATCCGAACATTCAGGCTGAAGTCATATTGAAGTTCAAATTACCAGATGGCAAATGGTTCATTCTAGGCTCTAAACAGCTTCCTGCACTAAAAGATACCTGGCACAAGGTTACATGCGACATCCCATGCAATGGGACGACTGACAGAGTAGTTTTCGAAATCAAAACAACAGGTGAAGGCAGTGTCTGGGTGGATAAACTGTCCCTTATGCCGTCAGACAACATCAAAGGATGGAGAGCTGATGTAGTCAAGGTAGTAAAAGAGGCTAATCCGGCTCAAATCCGTTGGGGAGGCTGCATAGTCGATCCCGGTGGTTATCGTTGGAAGGACTGTATTGGCGATAGAGACCTCAGGACCTCATTTTTGAACCCAACCTGGGGCAGGCTCGATTCGAATGATGTTGGAATAGATGAGTTTCTGCAGTTTTGCGAATTAGTAGACGCAGAACCATTGGTTTGCGTCAGTTTTGCTGATGGGCCGGAAAGCGCAGCAGACCTGATGCACTACTGCAACGACGATGCGAGCACCGAATGGGGTCAAAAGCGTGCCGCAAATGGCCATCCCGAGCCTTATAACGTAAAATACTGGCAAATCGGAAATGAGCTGGGGCGGCCTGAGTATGTTGCTGGTTGCGTAGAATTCTGCAAACTCATGAGATCAGTTGATCCTGATATCGTTATTCTGGCATCGTATCCATCTCAGAACATCCTGGAGCAGGCAGGGCAGTATCTTGATTATGTATGCCCGCATCACTACTCAGGCGATCTGGAATGGTGCAAGAAAAGTATAGAAGACAGTTTAGAATTGATACGCAAGATTGTTCCTGACAGAAACGTAAAAATCGGAATCACTGAATGGAACGTCACCGCAGGAGATTGGGGAATAGTAAGAGCCAGGATTGCTTCCCTGGGATGGGCACTGAAGAATGCTGAGTATCTGAACTTCCTTCATCGCTACTCAAATGTTGTCGATATTGCAAACAGGTCAAACCTTACAAACAGTTTCTACAGCGGTATGATCCAGACCAGACCGGATGGAGTTCTAAAAACGCCTGCTTACTACGTTATGAAGCTTTATGCTGACCATACAAAGCCAATTCCACTACCAGTTTCTGGCACTCCTGAAGGACTGGATATTTCAGCCTGCAGATCGGAAGATGGCAGAGAACTATGTTTATTCGCGGTCAATACAAGCGCAGAACCTGTGGAATTCGAGCTTGACCTGAGTGAGTTCGGCTCTGGAATACAGCCTGTTGAGAGCGAAATTGTTTGCGATACCGCAGACCAGCGCCAGTACGACCTGATGAACCATTGGACTGCTCCTGAACGTGTTAAAACAGTGAGTTTTACGGTGCAGAGCAATAAGATTATTGTGCCTGCATATTCAGCAGCGGCTATTGAGTATAGTAAATAAGTTAAGCCCGGGAGATAGGGGTCTCCCGGGCTTAACTATGGCTGTGATCTCCACGGTTGGCAGTATCAGAACACTGACCGAACCGTAGCCAGTTAGGAGATCTAGCCAAAACGAAGGGTTTCAGGGAACAACCCCTTTCGGCCCCTTCCTAAGTTACCTGGGAACAGGCATGCTCCAGCCCATTCTGCAGGTTGACAGTCTCCGGTGCTACGTGGGTGTATGACGGGGTAAGTAACGCCGGAGACACATTCGAATATATTAATGCTGATATCAGCAATATCCCTTTCACTGAACATCTATACCTGTTGAAACTAAATTACCACTACTTACCAGACTTGTATTCCATATCGATTGTTCCATTTCCTCCAAAAAAATGTTACACGCATAGCATGGCATATTTAGCCTCATTTCCAGTTGAACGGTTACACGTGTAGCAAATTGGAATAACATTCACATATTAGTAAATACCTTTCATTAGACATTCTCATTGATACTACATAAGAAGGTTTGAAGGTTAGGATTACACTTGATATGAGTTGCTTGATATAGAGAATCTTTTAGATAAACCAGCAGAAACACTCGATAATGGGTTGAAAAGAGGGTTCATTTTTACTCAACTACCTGGTAAAATTACGGATGAGCCATATTGATTTCCTGCGTCTTTTATAATTACACTAACAGTTTGGTGGTTCCGCATTATGCGTTTTTTTGCAAGTTCATTCGTAATAACCCTCGTAATGTTGAGCTTTTCCCCCACCCTGATGGCGGCACCTCGTTATGCTCGTGTCGTTGTCGGCACCAGGGAAGTTCCGCTCTCGCTAAGAGCAGTTGTAGAGAATGGTGTGGTCTACGCACCTGCTGATATTCTGAGGACTCTTGGCGCTGATTACGCAGCAGGCGACCATAAAGTAACTATCGCTTCAGACGATAAAGCAATAGAACTCAGTCTTAGCGAAAAAAATAAATCCCGGATGATCAGATTGGATGAGGCAGTAAAAGCTCTCAATGCTCAATTGACTTGGGATGATGCAACATCTACTGCCAGAGTCCTGGCTAAATTGACAGCGGTAGAATTTTCCGATTCAAAACTGACTATACGAACATCACTGCCGGTTGCAGTAACATACGACCGGCTTTGGGCTCCGGCTAATGGGGCTGGATGGCGAATTTCTGTTGATCTGGCCGGTACCGTGCTTGCTACAGACTCGAAAAGCTATCCGGTTCAGGACAGTGTGGTAAAACAGATCAGGCTTGGACAGTTCAATGAGGATACAGCCAGAGTTGTGCTGGATATCAGCAATAAAACCGGGTATCAGGTATTGACCAAAGAGCCAAGCCGGGAAATAAAAGTTGCCATAGGTACATCAGAACCTAAAGAAAGTCAGAAGACTGGAAATACTACTCCTGTAACACCGGTCAATATAACTAATGTTAAGGTAGACCCAGATGGTGATTCCAGAATACGGGTGCGTATATGGACCTCAGGAAAAGCTACATTCTCTACAAGTATGTTGTCTAATCCTTCGCGTGTAGTGGTGGATATCCAAAAGGGCAATATTGCCATGTCTAAAGAAGATATGGAGCTCGACCACCCAATTTTAAAAAGAGTCAGGTTCGGCCAGCAAGATAGCGCTTCCAGAATAGTTTTTGATGTATCCCGCTATGTATTAGTTGCTGGAGATGCTGATCCAAACGGAATCAACCTCAGCCTGCAGTTACCAAAAGGTGCTGGAGGCAAACTTGCTGATAAGACCATAGTAATTGATCCCGGACATGGAGGCAGAGATCCAGGAGCACAGCGGAATGGCGTGCAGGAAAAAACACTCAACCTGCAGATTTCGAATGCAATCAGATACGCACTGGAGCGCGAAGGCGCAAAAGTAATATTGACCAGATATGATGATCAGTTCCTTGAATTGTCTGATCGTCCGGCTGTTGCAGACCAGTACAGAGCGGACTTCTTTATAAGTGTCCACTGTAATGCAATGCCATCGCCCAATACAGCAACAGGCATCCAGACGCTCTATAGCAACAAATCCGGAAGTAACTATCTTCTGGCTGCTGCACTCCATAACCAGATAGTTAGATTAACCGGAATGAGCGATGGAAAAGTAAGGAACAGACCTGGTCTGATAGTGCTTAAACATGCAAACATTCCCGCAGTCCTATTAGAGTGCGGGTTTATCGATAACGACAGAGATCGACAAAAACTCTGTGACCCGACATATCACAGAACTCTCGCACAAGCTGTTGTGGATGGTCTAAAGCATTATGTTGAGGGTACAACAGAATCAGAGGGCAATTGAAGATGGGTAAAAAGAAAAAGTCATCAGCCGGCCCGCCGGTTGTCTTTACAATAGCATTATTGATATTAGCCGCAATCGTTGGAGCTGGGATTTGGATGAACAGAAAACCACCAAAACAAACAGCTCCGCCTGTTCAATCTGAACGGCCGCATTCTGTTGCTGCTGTAACGGACAACCAAAGGATGCAGGTAAAGATATATGTATTGCAAATTACTGATGGTGATATAAAGCTGGTTCCTGAATCACACTCGGTGTTACCTGGCGCTAATAAGCATAAAGCAGCGATAGATAAACTTCTTGCAACCAATAGAAAACCTGGCCCGTCAGAGAATCTAATACCGGCTGGCACTAAACTGCGGTCGCTAAAGATTAGAAATAAAGTTGCTTATGCTGATTTCAGTAAAGAGATTATAGATAACTTCCCTGGCGGTTCTATGAGTGAGTCGCTGTTAGTTAACTCCATAGTCTTCACTTTAACTCAGTTCGAGGATGTAGATAAAGTTCAATTCCTTATTGATGGAAAGAAAGTAGAGTCCATAGGTGGTCATCTGGATGCATCCCAGCCAATATCAGGCGATAAGACTTTACTTGGCAAGGGAGAATCAGAGTGAGAAATCCTATCGGAATGTTTGACTCCGGCCTCGGTGGATTGACTGTGGCCGGTGAATTGTTACGCCAACTTCCCAATGAATCGATAATCTATTTTGCCGATACCGCACATGTTCCTTACGGCGAACGGCCTCTGGCAGAAATCGAGGAATTTGCACTTGGAATTACTCAGTTTTTAATCGAGCAAGGCGCTAAGGCGGTTGTCATGGCATGTAATATGTCTTCTGCAGCAGCGTTATCGAGTGCCAGAGAGACATTCCCTGATATTCCAATACTTGGGGTTATTGGCCCAGGTTCACGTGCAGCAGTCGGTTCCGGCGCAAAGTCTATCGGAGTGCTCGCAACTACTGGAACGGTTAAAAGCGGCGCTTATTCCCGAATAATAAAAGAGCTGAACCCCGACTGCGAGGTATTAGAACAGCCATGTCCGCCATTTGTGCCGCTTGTCGAGGCCGGACTTGCAGAAAGTGAAGAAGCAGAAGTAGCCGTCAGGAGCTGTGTAGAACCGCTGTTAGCCAATGGCATCCAGGCGGTTGTTCTCGGCTGCACTCATTATCCCTTTTTACGTCCTGCAATCGCACGCACAGCGCCAAACGTGCAGATTATCGATCCTGCGGAGGAAACTGTGCGTGAACTACATAATATACTTGAAGAACGTGGTATAACAGCACATAATGATGAAGCTGCTGAACATATCTTTTACGCAAGCGGTGATATGGACGGATTTGCCCGTCTGGGAAGCAGCTTCCTTGGCAAAGATATCAACCATGTCAGGCACGCACAGTGGGGAGTCGATTTGATGCCGCGTGCTAAGTCCAGAATTTGATACAATAGCCATCGCTGATGCCAGTCTAGCTCAGAAAGGTGATGATATGATTCGATTAGATGGTCGGGCAACTGATCAACTCCGACCTGTAAAGATTACGAAAGACTACATTAAATACGCTGAAGGATCCTGCTTGATAGAGGTAGGTGACACTAAAGTCATCTGCACAGCATCGATTGAAGACAAGGTGCCTCCGTTCCGCAAAGGAAGTGGTTCCGGCTGGGTCAGCGCTGAATACGGGATGATTCCCCGCTCCTGTCAGACAAGGACTGCAAGAGAAGCCTCAAGAGGCGGCGCAGGCGGCAGGACTATGGAAATCCAGAGGCTTGTGGGACGAGCGATCAGGTCCGTAGTTGATCTGGATGCCCTTGGAGAGCGAACCATCTGGCTCGATTGCGACGTGATTCAGGCAGATGGCGGCACTCGGACCGCATCAGTCACCGGAGCGTTTATTGCATTCGTTGAAGCTGCTAATGTACTAAAAAATGAGGGGATCGTCAAGAAAATCCCTATCTCTGACGTTCTGGCAGCTATCAGTGTTGGCGTCGTCCAAAACGAGGAAATCCTGGACCTGACTTACGCTGAAGACTCGAATGCATCCGTTGATATGAACATCATTATGACCTCTGCAGGAAGATTCGTCGAGATTCAGGGCACGGCTGAAGGAATCCCATTCTCCCGGAACCGGCTTAACAGACTGCTCGATCTTGCTGAAAAAGGCATCAGTGAGCTTATAGTTATGGTTAAGGACTCACTTGCCGGCCGGTTATGAGGATACTTGTTATAGCGACCGGCAATCCTGGGAAAGCCAGAGAAATTTCCCGGATTCTCGCAGATTTGGATTTTGACATCCGCACGCTCAAGGATTATCCACCTATGCCTGAGCCTGAAGAGAATGCCGAAACCTTTGCAGGAAACGCCGAGATAAAAGCGCTTGCGGCAGCAAACCATACTGGAGAACTGGCAATAGCAGATGATTCAGGGCTGGTTGTCGATGCGCTTGATGGCGCTCCTGGTGTCTACTCCAGCAGGTTCGCCGGTGAAAACGCGACAGACGAAGAACGCAACGAGAAGGTTCTTCAACTGCTGAAAGATATCCCCGATGACCAGAGAACAGCCCGCTTTGTTGCCGTCGCTGCCATTGCTGAACCTGGACGGATTATTGCCACTACAGAAGGCAAGGTAGAGGGAATCATCGCTCGTGAACCAAAAGGCTCGAACGGTTTTGGATACGACCCGATTTTCTATGTTCCAGAGTTTGGCAAGACAACAGCGGAGCTTTCATCTGAGCAAAAAGATGCAATCAGCCACAGAGGAGAGGCATTCAGAAAGGCTAAGGAGGTTCTTCGCAGCCTAGACTGACAAGACGGAATATCTGCAGATGAGTATGGGTAGAACCAAAAGTAATCATTTAATTTTTGGAAAGATGAGGCGGCCAGGACATGGAACCAACTGACCCGAGAGTTAAGGAACTCGAAAAACTTGGATGGAAGTTCAGCTTCGACGAAAAACAGGGCTGGATAGTCCACGACCCTACAATGGAGGAATTTCCCGACTTTCGCGGTCAAGCCTGGGCACATCTCGATTCAGCCGTAAAAGCAGCAGAAGAAGCTGAAAAACGAGCCGGCAAAAGCTAACGTCAGTGTCGTAATACGATGATGAACCTCACTCTTGAGCAGAAAATCGGGCAAATGCTGTGTTTTGGGTGGTCAGGTGAGACTGAAGAAGAAAACCTGACCTATTCAGCCCATGCGCGCGAACTCATCGAAGACATGCAGGTCGGCGGAGTGATTCTGATGGGTAGAAATGCCCAGCCTCCATACATTCAAACTGCTGAGACTATCAACCGGATGCAAAGTGCATCCAGACTGCCGCTTTTTGTTGTCACAGACCAGGAAGGTGGGATGGTTGCCCGGTTTGGAGAGCCGATGACGGTCTTCCCAAGCAACATGGCTATTGGCGCCACCCAATCCGTAGACTTTGCCCGTCAAGCCGCGCAGGCCACAGCAGAGGAACTGAAGGCCGTTGGCATTAACTTCGATTTCGCGCCTGCTGTAGATGTCAACAACAACCCGGACAATCCTATCATCGGCACCCGGAGCTTTGGGGAATCTCCCGAACTAGTCGGAAAGCTAGGAGCAGCGGCAGTCGAAGGCTATCAAAGTTCAGGAGTCATTGCCTGCGCCAAACATTTTCCTGGGCATGGTGATACGGCTGTCGATTCGCACCTTGCACTGCCAGTTGTGCCGTTCGAGAAAGAGCGGTTGTGGGAAATCGAGCTTGCGCCGTTCATGGAGGCTATCAAAGCAGGTGTGGACTCTATCATGACTACCCACATTATGTTCTCTGTATTCGACCAGGAACGGCCTGCGACACTTTCTCGTAAGATTGTAACAGACCTGCTTCGTGGGGAGATGGGTTTTAATGGTGTAGTGGTCACTGACTGCCTTGAAATGAAGGCAATCGCAGATAATTACGGGATTGGAGAAGCTGCGGTGCTTGCAGTCGAAGCTGGTGTCGATATTCTGCTCGCATGTCACACACTTTCGGCTCAAAGAGAGATCAGAAACGCCGTCATAAACGCTGTAAAGACCGGCAGAGTGCCGGAAAGCCGTATAGATGAGTCTCTGGAGCGTATTCTGGCGCTGAAACAAAAGTATCAGCTCGATGAACGGCGGTTTGCAGACACTCAAGAAGTTTTACAACGGTTGGGAACACCGGAACACAAGGAACTACAACGTAAAATCGCAGAATCGTCCATTACGGTGGTTAAAGACCAGGATCAACTCCTGCCGGTTGTGGTCTGCGGAAAGTGCAGCATACTAGTCACCGGGCTGCACAGGTCAGTCGAGCAGTTGGCAGAGGCGATAAGCGAGTACCACACCAGCATCAAGGCCATTCAAGCTGTTCAGGACAACATCGATGAGGCTGTCAAAGCTGCTTACAGATCGGCTGCCGCAATAGTAGTAACCTGTCCTAAAGAGCCTTGGACGCAACCGATAAACGAAGCTGCTCAAGTAGAACTTGTAAAGCGGATTTATGCCACTGGAACGCCTACCGTGGTCATTGCAGTGCGGGAACCGTATGACCTGCGCCATTTTCCTGAGATTGGAACATACGTCGCAACCTACGGATATATGAAAGTCCAACTGGAGTCAGCAGCCAAGCTGTTATTCGGTAAGATAAAACCTCACGGGCAATTGCCGGTAACTATTCCCTGAATTTGCAAAGATGGGGTATGATAATGTCCACACCCCATCAACTATATGCTGTTCGATTGTATGACTGAGCCATTTGTTGTACGCGACTCCACCTGCCTAATCTTCTCCGCCTTCTATCTCGACCTCATCCGGGTTCGCATGGCGAAGTATCTCCCGAGCACGTTCTGG
Organism: Armatimonadota bacterium; assembly: GCA_029551395.1. GTDB lineage: Bacteria > Armatimonadota > UBA5829 > UBA5829 > DTLH01 > JAKPFN01. The sequence continues at coordinate 42,377 of JAKPFN010000055.1, forward strand.
AGGGATTTCCCCACCGAACTTCTCAGCCAGACTGATATCCTGCTCATCCGTAACCGAGGCCATAGCGCTTTCCAATTCACCCGGATGACGTTTTTCCTCATCGGGAGGAGTAGCCGCTTCCTCACTGCCAACTTCCTCTACATGGAACCCCTTTGGCATTCGTGTCACAATAGGCACATCATAAATAATATCTCCTGCTTCTACCGAATGGATTTCTTCTATCTGGTCTTCTGCAACAACATCTTCATCATCCAGATTGGTAGTCAGTGCATCGTCATAATCGTCCATATAGTCAGTAGGCAGCAGATCCTCCTGGCTTTCCACCCAGTCAATATCTATATCATCCTTGTCAGGCGTATCCATCAACTCTATGTCTGCATATGGATCCTTTTTACGCTTGGGATGAGGAAAAGTAAGCGCCTCATCCACATCTATATCTTCCGGTATATCAAGGTCGATGTCGGCCGAATCTATATCTCGTGCAAAATGAGAACTGCCTTCGCTTCTTGCGTCAATCAGATCATCCAACTGTTCGACCTCATCTTCATCGTGTCTCAATCTATCTTCAGGCATAATTACCTCCAGGGGCAGGTGATTTTCGCCCCAATAGAAGTGTACCCCTGCCCAGATAGAGGTAAACTGAGCAGCCAGAACTCAAGTGAAACGGAATGAGAGCGAAGAAAAACTATTTATGGGGAAGATCAATCTCAAAGGAAAAATATCGAGAGATTCTGACTAACGAAACTATCGTCAGGATAGGTTGAATATTGCTTAATGTTGTAGAGAAAAGAAGACAGAAAATCTGTTACTGGTGACTGATAACTACTGCCAGCAGCTATCAGTCACCTGTTCAACTTCAGATTATCCCACGACTACATTCACCAACCGGCCAGGGACAACCACTATGTTCTTGACCTGCTTACCGTCCAGTTGAGGCTTGACTTTCTCGCTCTCAAGCGCAAGTTTTTCCAGTTCTTTGAGATCGGTATCTGCTGGGACTATCAGTTTATCTCTCAACTTGCCATTGACCTGGACAACCACAGTAATCTCCTCAGCCTTGGCAACTTCAGAATCATAACTCGGCCAAGGCAGGTTCAGCATGAACCCCTGATGCCCCAACTGGCTCCAAAGTTCATCCGTGATATGCGGAGCCATCGGAGACAGAAGCAGCAGAAGCATCTCAAGTGCCTCTGAAAATACCGCCGATTTGCCTTCCATCTTAGCTGTCTGAACATACTTGGACAGATCGTTCAGCAGCTCCATCAATGCAGCAGCAGCGGTATTGAACTGCAGACCTTCGATATCTTCCGTTACTTTCTTAATGGTCTGGTGGACCTTGCGGGCCAGCGCTTTGTTTGCAGGGCTTGCTGATGTCTCCTGCCGAACTGTTTCACGCCAATTCGAGTCATAGTTTTCGCCATAATCCTGGACAATCCTCCACACTCTGGAGAGGAAGCGATACATGCCGTTGATTCCATCTTCGCTCCATTGGATTGCCTCTGTCATTGGCGCAACGAACAGCTCATAGACACGCAGAGCATCCGCACCATACCGAGATGCAATCTCATCAGGTGTAATAACATTGCCCTTAGACTTGGACATCTTTATCCAGACGCTCTCGTTTTTCGGATCCGGCGCAAGGACCATCCCCTGGTTGCGAAGCGCCTTAAACGGTTCTACAAAATGGACCAAACCTGCATCATAAAGCACCTTTGTCCAGAACCTGGCATAAAGCAGGTGCATGACTGCGTGCTCCGCGCCGCCGACATACAGATCAACCGGCAGCCAGTATTTTACAGCCTCCGGCTCAAATGGACCATCAGTATAATGAGGACTTGCAAACCTCAGGAAATACCAACTCGAGCAGGCAAATCCGCCCATCGTATCGGTTTCCCTGGTTGCAGAGCCGCCGCAGGTCGGACAGGTCGTATTCACGAACTCTGGAATGTTTGCAAGCGGCGATTCACCTGTCCCCGAAGGCTCATAATGCTCAACATACGGCAGTTCTACCGGCAGTTGGTCCTCAGGAACCGGCACTTCACCGCATTTTTTGCAGTAGACTATCGGAATCGGCGCTCCCCAATACCTCTGGCGAGAAATCAGCCAGTCCCGGAGCTTATAATTCACCTTGATCTGGCCTATGCCGTTGTCTTCCATATATTCTGCGATCTTTTTAGCGCCTTCAGGACTCGGTAAACCGTCGAACTGGCCTGAGTTGACCATTGTGCCCTCTTCAGTGAAGGCTTCTTCGAATTCCTCACCATTCCAGTCTGGTGGAGCAATAACCACTTTGACAGGCAGACCGTAACTCCTGGCAAAATCGAAATCCCTGGTATCGTGCGCGGGAACAGCCATAATAGCACCTGTCCCGTAGGTCAACAGAACATAATCTGCGATAAAAATCGGTATCCGTTCGTCGTTCATCGGATTGATGGCATAAGCACCGGTGAAGACACCAGTACGGACCCGTTCTGTCGAGAGCCTGTCTATCTCAGAGGTCAGTCTGGCACGTGTTATGTATTCCTCGACCTCATCGCTCTGCTCCGGTGTAGTGATGATCGGAACCAGAGGATGCTCAGGCGCAAGGACTGCAAAGCTCATACCGTAGACAGTATCGACACGAGTCGTAAAGACGCGCATGCAAGCATCGTGACCTTCGATTGGCATATCGAACTCAACGCCTTCGCTGCGGCCAATCCAGTTGCGCTGCATCGTCTTGATGGACTCCGGCCAGTCAATCTGATCCAAATCCTCGATCAACCGGTCAGCATAATCAGTGATTTTGAAGAACCACTGCGGGATATTTCGTTTTTCGACAATCGACTCGCATCTCCAGCAGCGTCCTGCTTCGACTTCCTCGTTAGCAAGCACTGTTCTACACGATGGACACCAGTTGATAGGTGCATCAGAACGGTACGCAAGACCACGCTTGTAGAGCAGCAGGAATATCCACTGGGTCCAGCGGTAATAGTCTGGAGAACTGGAATTGATCTCTCGAGACCAGTCGTAGGACAACCCAACCAGGTTCATTTGCCGTTTATAGTTTGCCACATACTTCGGCACTGTTTTGCTTGGATGGCTTTTTCTTTTTATTGCTTCATTCTCTGCAGGAAGGCCGAATGCATCCCATCCCATTGGATGAAGAACATCAAATCCTTGCATCCATTTATAGCGGCAGATGACATCTGTGGGAATATAGTTGCGGCAGTGGCCTACCGAAAGTCCGTTGCCGCTTGGGTAAGGGAAGAACTCCAGTCCATAAAATTTGGGCTTGGAAAGGTCGCCTTTAGCCTTGAACAGCTCAGCTTCCCTCCACAGATCCTGCCACTTTTTTTCGATTTCCTGAGGCACGTAGCGTTTTTCGCTCATAATCACCACTCTACAAATGCATGTTCCAAACTTCAGATCTTTACTAAGCGATAATCAGCGAGGTTTGGAACTTGATATAAAAACAAACCGACGGAACCGGGTCAAGCCACAGTTCCGTCCGTGCTTATTGCTCTAATAAAATTATAAAAACTGCCTTGCCTAGTGTCAAGCGAGCGAGGAAATGAAAGGCTATTTACGATGCCTGGATTATACGATATCAACCCTTTTAATTTTTTCTGATGCACTAAAAAATAACTCGAAAGTATTATTTACCACCTGGTTTTCCGGCGGTATAATGCAAACGGTTGCATAAATAACAGTAGACACGGCACATAACTGGTCACTGCCACAGCGGAGTGGCTCCGTCCCAGATAATACAACCAGAAAGGAGAGTGTGGATGCCATGAACGCATCTACTGGTCGAAACAAAGGTTTTACTCTAATTGAGCTGTTGGTGGTAATAGCCATCATAGCGATTCTGGCCGCTATCCTGTTCCCTGTGTTTGCCAGAGCACGTGAAGCTGCCCGCAAAGCTAAGTGCCTTCAGCATATGAAGGAAATAGGTACAGCTATGCAAAGCTACATAAATGATTGGGGGGATAAATTTCCATACGCAATAGAAGACTACAGATTCAAAAAGCCAGAATATTACTGGGAAGTTGACGGCCGCCCAGTATTCCGCTTAGCCCACACACTGAAGCCTTATGTGAAGAATGAGAATATCTTCCACTGCCCTAGTGATGTTGGTGAACTGCATAGTAATTCCGGACATTTACAGGCTTCGGGTAAACCTTTATGGCGTGAGCATTGGTCTAGTTATGGATATCCAGATATTTATTTCGGTGGTGCATCTTCAATAGCGGGCCGAACCATGGGATCAGTAATAAGACCAACCCAATGCACGATAAGCTGGGAGCATGAAACCTGGCATAACCAAACGTCTAGCAAACTTTTCTGGAACGAGACTTACACAATCAACATTTTATACGCTGATGGACATAGCAAAACCATGGGACAAGCTGATTTTAATAATATCCTGGGGGCGCCTCGCGTTAATATCTAATAACTCGTAATTCGAAGCCCCATTAGCCTCCCAATGGGGCTTTATTTATTTTCCCGCATGTGTTAACTGCAATCGGTTGCGTTTTTCGATAGCCGCAGAAAACTGCCTTTCCAGCTGTTCCACATCCAATTGAATGGAGGTTCAAACGCCTCAAAAGCCGAAATAGACAGTAAGAACATCTAATCGTTAGAGGTTGAACCACCGAAATGAGCAAAGTTTTATTTGCCTCCGCCAAGATGCGAGAGCTTAGAGCAGACGCAAGCCTGCCTGCAAAGTTCAAACGGCTTCTTAATCAATATCCACTCAAAGAGATGTTTGAAGGCAAAACTGTAGCAATAAAGATGCACCTGGGAGGTCATCTGGGCTATACTACAATCTCACCAGTGTTTGTGAGGATTCTCGTGCAGCAGGTCAAAGACGCTGGTGGCAAACCGTTTATCACTGACGGAACTTATGCTGTTCCAACAGCTAAAGACCGGGGATATACAGAAGAAGTGCTTGGTGCACCGATTGTTCCTGCCGCCGGATTGAAAGAAGGTTATTATAAGACCATTCCAGTTGATTACCTGTCGCTCAAAGATGTCCAAATCTGTGGGGAAATTGCAAACGCCGACGCAATGATCGTTTACAGTCACGGCAAAGGACACGGTCACTGCGGATGGGGCGGTGCAATCAAGAATATTGCAATGGGTAATGTTACCTGCAAGAGCCGTGGAGGTATTCATGCTCTAATGGACACTGAGTTTAAGTGGGATGCGGAGCTATGCACTCACTGTTACCTGTGTCATGATAACTGCCCTGCAAATGCAATCAAGTTCGAAAAAGATAACACACTGTTCATCGACACTCATAGCTGCCGTTACTGTATGCATTGCGCTACGGCATGTCCGCAAAATGCGATAGAAATCAATGACGCTGGGATGAGACAGTTCCAGACAGGAATGGCAAAGGTAACAAAGGTATGCCTTGACCTGTTCGAGAAGGACAGAGTCTTGTTCATCAACCATGTCACAAGCGTTACGCCATTCTGCGACTGCTGGGGCTTCAGTTCTCCGGCTATTGTACCTGACGTCGGAATACTGGCAGGTACGGATATTGTCGCAGTCGAGCAGGCATCGATAGACATGATCAAAACAGAGGACTTCATTCAAGGATCACTCCCACATCCGCTTTATGTTCGAGATGTTGAGGGACACCTGTTACAGAAAATCCACGGGAAAGATCCTTACCTGCAGTGTGAAGAAGCAGCCAAAGCAGGTCTCGGTTCGCAGGAATACAATTTGGAAGAAATCCCGTGACAAGTCTCAATGGATTAGACTACCTGTTTAGTGATTTACTATTTACACATATACCAGCTAACCTTATATTTCTCTTGAGGCAAACCGATACTGTCGGAAACGTCTTAATATTAACGGATCAAACCAAGTGAGCATCATATGAGGAGGTAAAAATTGCGTAAGCTCATTATCATTCTGGCTGTCCTTCTGGCCGCGACAGCAGCCGTTCAGGCAAAACCCAGCATGACCATCCGCAACTTAAAAATGCTGATAGTCATCTACCGAGGCGCGCCTGATGATGCAAATCGGCTATCTGACCACCAGGTCAAGTGCATGAAAAACGGCATAGAAGTAGCCCGTTTGTTCTATTTTAGAAACAGCAACTGTATGCTGCATCTGGACTATACTTATATGGTATTAGACCGGAGAGCGCCTGACCATGCAGGACCAACCTATGAGCACATCGTTACTGACCTGAGATCCAGAGGAATCAAAGACAATCAGTACGACGGGATTTTCTGTACAGGCCTGGGATTCACAGCCAACTACGGAGGGTTCCGGGTCTTTGACAAGACCGGCGCTGCGTTCGGAATGGGCTACGATGAAACACCGGACTACGAATGGTGGCCCGATACCGCACCTGATACTTACTATTCATCCACATGGATGATCAGTCATGAGTTCCAGCATGCTCTGGACCTGGTAATCTGCAACATGGCCGGACATCCCGAGATGTTGCATGATCATCCGTATGCTGATTACGACGAGGATTACTTCTGGTGGGGACACCGCGCTGGTCAGCACTTCGACTGGGTAGCGCATACTCTTTCCACCTTTAAGGACTATCTGGATGTGCCAGGCGCAACGGATTCTACCATCGTAACTATGGATGCTGACGAAGACGGGCTTCCAGATGATGACCCAAGGCTCCCGATGGACGAAAAACGCTTCGGTTCCGACCCTAAAAAGAAAGATACCGATGGTGACGGCCTTACAGATTTCGAAGAGTTCACTGCAGACATGTTCCGAGGTTCGGATCCTAAAAACAAAGATACAGATGGTGATGGGGTTATTGATGGTAAAGACCTTAATCCGACTGTAGCAATAACCGATACTATGACCTACGCTGCCGCTGATCCTAAGATTGACGGCAAACTGGATGCCTCCTACAAACCATTTGTAACCGGTATGTATACATACAATTCCCCTACCCTTGCTGATGGCAGATTATCGGCTTGTTGGAACGAAGATGCACTGTTCCTGTTCGTTAAGTCCAAGACCAAATGTTCACTTGAAGTTTGGGTGGACTCATCTTATGAAAACGGCTACTGGGAAGGCGGAGACACGTATGTTATACGTGCTGACCCGGACGGCAAAGTTGCCATTATCTGGCCAAATACCAGACCTATAGCTGAAGGTAAAGCTGTTTGGGGTGAAGACGGACTCGAGGTAAAGATCCCCGCGCTTCTTGGACAGGGAGTATCGCTTGAGATCAACTTCGGCGGTAAGAGACGGCCTGAAGACGTATCAGATGGACTGAGACTCCTGAACGACCGCATGATCGGCTTCAACATGAAGCTTATCAATGGTAATGACAAAGCGCTCATTACGCCGAATCACGCAATGTTCGGCACAAAACTGGTCAAGTCTCCGACTGATCCTCCGAGGCCCAGCCTGCGGTTCACTAAAAGCCTTATCACAGATCCCAAGGCCACTGTAGTTGTCTGCGGTACGGGACCTAATGACAAGGTAACTATCGTTGATGCATCCGGTAATGTGCTTGGAGAGCGGACTGGCGATGGTGAAGTCGTTCTGAAGAAGCAGTTGAAAGCCGGTCACGATGCCGCTACCGGTATGAATGTCTTGAAAGCACGTGCCTCAGGCAAAGAATCAGCTCCTTTTACCGTAGTTGTGGACAATAAAGCGCTTCCTCCGGTAGTTTCGCCGACTTCAGACGGTTCTGTGTTTGAAATCCGTGGTGAACCGGGAGCAAGAGTCGATATTCTAGTCGGACAGTCCGAAAAGTCGAGCCAGACACCAATCATCAGCGTGTTTCTCAATGATGAGGGTATTGGCTCCTTCCATTTGGATAAGATAACCGAAGGATTCGTCGGAGCTTATGGACTGGAGCAGAATTTTGATCAGCCAGTGCTTTGGAGAATCGATCCTGAGATCAAGTTCAGCTACGAATGGGGCGGGCCTGATCCCAGAGTTACCAACGACGGCTTCTTCACTCGATGGACAGGCTATCTGAGCGTGCCGAAGAGCGGTGAATATACATTCTACCTCGGCACCGACGACGGCAGCAGGCTCTACATAGACGGCAAGCTGATTATCGACAATTGGGGAACTCATGGACTCGAAGAAGGCCTGGTAACCATGAAAACCTATCTGGAAGAGGGTGAACATGCCATCCGAATCGACTACTATGAAGGCGGCGGCTGGGCTGCAGCTCATCTGGAGTGGTCAGGGCCTGGTATCCAGAGGACTTATGATCTTCCGGTAAGCCCTATACCGATCTCGAATAAAGACTACTTCTTCTTTGCAAGGCAGGTTGATATAGCAGGAAACACATCTGAATCTGCCAAAATAGGCAACTAACTGTACAAAGGGCCAGGCGTTTATCTGCCTGGCCCTGATTTATTTCAACCTCAGTTTTACTGTTATATCCGAATCTTGTAAGTCCTCTTGATATTGACACTTCTTGGCTGACCATTCTGTACGGCTGGCCTGTAGCGTATCTTCTTGGCTGCATCCACAACTGCTTTATCTATTGCCTTTATGCCGCAGGAGCTTACCACCTTGACGTTGCTTACATTGCCATCTGTGCCAACTGTGTATTCAAGTTTGACTGTGTAATCGCCTGGTTCGTCGATGTCAGGTATATTAGGTTCATAATCTTTGACAAGTACCGGTTCAGCAACATCAGCAAGTGTCGACACATGCTTTGGCTCTGGAGCTTTACACATCCCACACTGACGCTTAGGCTCTGAGCCTGTCTTGAATGATTTCGTTTCCTTCCTCTCACAATGCGCTCCGGGAAGCAAACCGGAAACAGAACATACCTTCACACTCTTCATAACTACTGGCGGCGGTTGCGGAGGTGACGGTGGCCGAGGCGGTTGCGGTGGCGGTGGTGATGTAGTAAGCCCCGGACCATCCACTGCATCCGGGTCTGGTTCAGCAGAACCTTTTCCTTTACCGCTTCCTGAACCTGATCCTTTACCCCAATCGCTGCCAGGAACATGACCTACAGGCGTAGTGCCTTCACGCACGACGCCTAGATCTTCACCATTAGGAGCAGTTATTCCACCCAAAGGCCCACCTGGGTTTCCTGGAATCTGTGCTGTGACCGTTCTTGTAGTCTGATTATGCCCCGTTGGCCGGGTGTTCGTTGGACGAGGCTGTGCCTGCTCCTTGTTCCACTGCTGACGCTGCTCTGGAGTCGGTTTTGGAGGCTTCCTGTCTGTGACCATCTTGGAAGGAGGCGGAACATACGGCGATTCAGGAGGAGACTGCTCTACCTTTGGTTTTGGTTCCTCTGGCTGCTTCTCCTGTTCAACAACAGACTGATCCGGTTCCTTGATAAGGTCTACCTTGACGATCTTAAGCTGCTCTACTTCAATAGGCTTGGCAGCAGATGTTCCTCCGAGTATGCTCAGAGTAGCTAAATGGATCGCTATGGACGCAATAATGGCGTATGTAAGCAATTTGTCTTGCATATCAACAGCCAACCGACATTTTACTTGTAAAGTGCAGGAGTATTCTCAGTTATTTTGACACTGCATACTGCCGCTGCCTTCACATAATAAGCCCCGTGGTTATACCGGTTTTCCTTTTGGTTCTGTGGCGATGGTCAATAGCTGCGCGCCTGCCCGTTTGGCTTCGTCTGCAAGCTCGATGCCCTTCTGCCAGGACTGCTTCTTGTCGCAGTTGATCACAACCACGATTTTCGGGTTCTCCGTAAGCCGGGCTTTCATCTCAGTATATATGTCTTCGAACTCTACCTGCTTTTTATCGATATAGTAATTGCCATTCTCCGTCAGAGTGAGAACGACTTTTACCATCGGCCGATCCTGTGCGCTTTGCGATTTAGGCAGGTTGACCGGCATACCCTTCATCGTAGTCATCGCAAGCGATGCAATCATGAAGAACACGAGCAGGAAGAAGATCGTGTCGATCATCGGTATGATTTCAATGCGTGCCTTCTTAGGCTGAAAGCGATTTAATTTCATTTCTACGATCCTCTATATCGCTGAGAACATTTACAAGATGAGTTGCGCGAATTTCAATGATTTCGATGGATCTCTTAATCCGCTCATTAAGATAATTGTAGGCAACAACTGAGAAGATGGCGATTGCCAGACCTGTAGCCGTAGCAATAAGCGCTTCAGCTACACCACCTGTAATGGCAGTTGGCTGACTGATTCCGGATTTGGAAGAAATTACATGGAACGACCGAATCATACCGACGACAGTTCCGAGAAGTCCGAGAAGAGGCGCGATAGTAACGATGGTATCGAGCATTCCCAATCTTATCTGAAGCGACGAGACCACCCGTTGTGCCTGTTCCTCCATAATACGTTCAGCCCGATCTGCTCCAAGCTTTCGGCTTCGGATTCCTGCAGCCAGAACAGTTCCAACCGGCGTTTCGCTCTTTTCACATTCTGCTGCTGCAAGTTCTGATTCGCCGTTATAGAGCCAATCCTCTACTGAACGTGCTAGATCCGAGGAATCGGCAGTAGCCCTTCTAATCGTGAAATAACGCTCTATAGCCACAGCCACAGAGATAACAGAGCAGGCCATAAGGGGAATCATTACAGGCCCACCCTTCGCCAGAAACGCGTACGCGTCTGCAAACCAACCCATTTGGTATGGTTTCCTCCCTTGCAAGGTGTTGTACAAAGGGATTATCGGCAAAAGTGTGGGCTGACTGAAGGCTAAAATAAGAATTACCTAACTCGGGATGGATTTGCAATCCCTCCTGGAGGTATAGCTGAGGAAATCTGTGATTCCGGATAATGGTCTGAAACTTCAATAACCAGGATTGCAAATCCTTCGGATATTCTTCCGGGCTAAATTGCAAATTTAGCCCGAGTGCAAGACTCCGGCACCCTAGTCACTGCTACCGACGATGTCCACGACGATGTCCAAAGATTGACTCTGAGGGGGTCAGATGGTATAATATCCGTGCTTTAATGGGGCTGTGGCTCAGTTGGGAGAGCGCTTCCTTCGCACGGAAGAGGCCGGGAGTTCGAATCTCCTCAGCTCCACCATTTGGCGGGAGGCTTATCAGCTTCCCGCTTTTTCGTTTCTTGTTCATGTCTGGTGAAATGGCTGTTCAACCTGAAATCCCTAAACCGACCGATGCCGATGTATCAGAAGAAGCTATCAGGACTGCTGCACGGCAAATATTGCAGAAAACCTTTGGCTATAACGAGTTCAGAGGCAATCAGGAACGGATCATTACCCACGTAGTCCAGGGCGGCGACGCTTTTGTGCTGATGCCGACCGGAGGCGGTAAATCGCTGTGCTACCAGATACCCTCTTTGATACGCGATGGCGTCGGCGTAGTCATTTCACCTTTGATATCACTCATGCAAGACCAGGTTTCCGCGCTCGTTGAGCTTGGTGTGAACGCAGTAATGCTCAATTCGTCGCTGTCACCAACCGCGCAGCGGGAAGCAATCAACTATGTCAGGACCGGAAAGGTTGATCTTTTGTATGTCGCGCCTGAGCGGCTGTTGATGGAATCGACACTACAGATGCTCTCCGAAATCCCGGTCGCACTTTTTGCCATAGATGAAGCTCACTGCGTTTCTCACTGGGGACACGACTTCCGGGCGGAATATCTTCAGCTATCAGTGCTGCATGAAAGGTTTCCAGATATACCGCGCATCGCACTGACCGCAACAGCTGATGAACCAACACGCAAAGAGATTGTCTACCGGCTTAAACTGCAGAAAGCGCAGGTTTTCGCAACCGGCTTCGACCGCCCGAACATCCGCTACCAGATAGTAATCAAGGACAATCCCAAGAAACAACTTCTGACTTTCCTTAAAGAAGAACATCCGAATGACTCGGGGATTGTCTACTGCCTGACCAGGAAGAAGACTGACGAAATTGCCAGGTGGCTCGTAGAGGAAGGCTGGAACGCTCTCCCCTACCACGCAGGGCTGACAGCAAAGGTACGGCAGCGTAACCAGGACCGTTTCTTGCGTGAAGATGGAATAATCATGGTCGCAACAATCGCGTTTGGGATGGGAATCGATAAACCTGATGTGCGGTTTGTTGCTCACCTGGACCTGCCAAAGAGTATTGAGGCATACTATCAGGAAACCGGCCGTGCAGGACGAGACGGGCTTCCTGCAGATGCCTGGATGGCTTATGGAATGGCCGACGCAGTCCTTCACCGGAACCTGATAGAATCATCCTATGCAAATGAACAGCATAAACGGCTCGAACACCGCAAGCTGAACGCACTCTTGGGGATGTGTGAGACGACATCATGCAGGCGGCAAGTGATGCTTTCCTATTTCGGAGATGAATTGGCTGAACCTTGCGGCAACTGCGACACCTGCCTGTATCCTGTAGAAACCTGGGATGGCACTCTTGCTGCCAGAAAAGCGCTCTACATCGTCAAACAGACCAACCAGAAATTCGGCGCTACCCATCTTATTGATATAATGCTGGGAAAACCGACTGACCGGATACAGAAATGGGGACATGACAAGCTGAGCGCGTTCGGCAGAGGTACAGAGCTTTCTGAACGAGAGTGGTCGTCTGTTTTTCGACAGCTTGTGTCTATGGGCTATCTGGCTGTAGATATGGAACATTATGGCAGCCTCAAACTTACACCTGAAAGCCAGAAAGTGCTAAAGGGAGAGGTAACGGTAAGCCTGAGAAAAGACCTGCTTGGCAGCAAGATAAAGCCGAAGAAGTCCACGGTCACTGGCAGGCCAACAGACCCGGTGACGAAAGCGCTGTTCGAAGCGCTCAGGGAACAGAGGATGAAGCTGGCTGAAGAACACAATGTCCCGCCATATGTGATATTTCATGACTCGACTCTTCAGGCAATGGCTGAGATGAAACCGTCCAGCCTGAAGGAAATGAGCCGGATTTCTGGAGTCGGAGAGCACAAACTGGAGAACTACGGGCAGATATTCCTCGATGTGATTCAGAATTTCAAAGCCGGTGAGAGTAATCCGCCAGTCACTTAATACCAATTCGCTCCAACATCATTGGAACAGCATCTTCAACTGGCCCCTGCCGAATTTCAACCTCATAACCATCGGTAATGCACTCAAAAGTGCCGTCATGGAACGTGATGATAATGTGCTGTAAACCTTCCAGGAACTTCTCCTTATCGTGCAGCGGATTGATAGAACTCGCTTTTTCCAGTGCAAGAATCCAAGATGAGTCCTTGACTTCAGATGCACGGTAAGACTCCAATCCGCGCTTGTAGAGCGGGTGTCCGTCCAGAGTTTCATCGTTCGGCAGACCGAACATATGGGCATAGCACCTGGGGAATGTGATTACGGCTACAGGCTCTTCATCTGAATCCGAATCCTCAGTCTGAGCTTCCCACAGATAGTATGCAATCGCTGCCGAACGTTCGCTGGCTATAAAAATCGGTTCTGGAGCGCCTGCCGTCGGCCTTGGTATATCTCCGAGTGCTACTACCTGGTCTTTATCGACTGCGTACACAGCTCACCTCAAATCTCCACTTTCTTTAACGCGCATTATAACGCCTATTTACCCACCGGACAAGCGAAAATGAGCAGATTGCTTCATCTGGAGCAAAATCAGGAGCAAATGTGAGGCGCGAACGAGAGCCTATCAAGACCTAAAGATTAAGCTGCAGGCCTTAACTCAGTAACCAGTCAATCTGATATCAGCAGCGCGTGGAAGAAGCTAAGAGTGTGGAACAAAGCCCTCAAACGCTGCCAGAACCGGTTAGTATGACATCAACTAGCGAGAAGCATGGTTGTGTTTTGAGTGCCGCAATGGCCGATGAAGATCTTCTACATCAGGTGTCATTTCCAAGTGTTTTTGTTTTTCTACCTTTTTGCAGCGGCGTTTCCTTAAGACGCAGGAACTCTCCCAACCACTGCATCTACAACTGCTGCCGAGGAGGTCACACCATTCTACTCCTCCGGCGAACCACCAATAGTCGCATTTAGCCAACTATTCCAGTCCTCCTTGCCCTACTTCTGCCACCATTATCGGCAGCAAAGAACGCGACTTAGAGATTAAAGTAATTCTTCCCGTAATTTTACGGAACGAACCAAACAGATAAACGTCAAATTGAGTGACTGCCACGCTGGTAGTCCCTTTATCTGAGTGACCTTGCCCGTTTCCATCCGATACAGCAGGGCTGCCAGCGTGGCAAAAGCGGAGAGGTAAGACACAAACGGGACCAATCGACTTCGAGACGCTCAGAATGAACTGATAGAACCTGCTTCTGGCCTCATTCTGAGCGTCATCGGGGCACTGGTTTCAGTCAAACCGAACCCCACGCTTCATTCCCAACCCATTGCGGCCGGCCCTCGGCCGCGCGTCCTGGAACCAGGAAAAAATGTCCATTGCCCTAACGAGGTAATTTGCATTCAAAGCCGGACAGATAACGATGGTCAATAAATCTGTATTTCTGGTTGGTATGGGGGGAAACTCCATCAGGAAAACATGAAGATACTTGCTCTTATAATCTGGTCAACGAGATTATGTGTTCTCTGAATTCGGGGTAAGCTTTGATTAAATCCTCCCTGCGGCCGTGCTCATAATCGGCATACTCGAAACCTGGAGCGACCGTAGTTCCAAGCAGCGCGAACTGGCCGCCACTTGTAATCCTGGCTCCCTGCCACACTCCTTTAGGCACAACAACCTGAGGATGCTGATT
>JAKPFN010000063.1 GCA_029551395.1 Armatimonadota bacterium
TTCTGAATACCTTGCTGTAACCAGCTTCAGTTCGGAGGCCGTCGTTTTTAAGCCAGTATTTATCTGTGAAAGGGCTTGCCGGAATTCCCTTTCTCCAGCAAGCTCTACGCGTGCACCTATGTTATTTGCCATTTATATCACATCCTCAGGGATTAATAAATCAGGACTTGAAGGCTTATCTAATCCCATTAAAATTCGATAGTCTTTGTATCGCTCATCGATTTCCCTTATTGTTTTTCTGCCTGCTTCCTTTTCGGATAGATTAAGTAGCGCCGTTCCAATATTCCGCATCCGGACAACAAGCGGCCGCACATTATCTATTACTTGCTCTGCTTCGTCCCAGTCATCTTCTTCTGCGCGGCCGCTCGCAAGTTTTTTTCAACTTCCTCGACTTCCTTTATCTTATCCTGCGGCAGGCCTTCAAGCATGGCTTCGCGGACTTTGTTTGTGAACTCGGTAATTTTGTTAATACCAGCGAGAAGTCTTCCAAGGTGTTTCTCGTCTTGGATCAGAGGCTTCTTTGCATCAGGATGGTCCTCATTCCACATCTCAGTAGCCTCGTTGATCATCATTAGGCCAATCTCTTTCGCGGCTTTGATATTTGAAAATGCGTTCAGTATGTCATCCATGTTTTGGTATCTTTCAACGCAAGCTTCAAGGACGTTTAGATTGAAGATCATATGGCGCTCGATATCGAGCATGATAGGAACACCGTATTTACCCATAACAAAAAGGGCAGGATAAACCTGCCCGTCCACCTCCCTTTGATTATTAACTGGCACCGGAACCGGCACCTATGTTCAGCCTCTTATTAAGCCAGGCCTTGGCCTTTGCGAGTGTATCCGCTGTGATCTCTTCCTTCCAAACTTCATCAACTCGCCTCATGATTTTGCCTTCGATGCCGGGGGTCTGCCAGGAAATGCTCTCGCCCTTTGACTGAGCACTCTCATTAGGTTCCGCAAACTGAACCTTTGCAAAGAGTATAGCGCGATATTTCCTGACGTTGTCTTTCACCTTCGGAACTATGAACCCGAAACCAAAATAGCCGGGCATATCCTGGGTGGTGCTCTTGAGTACACTTACTTTGGTTCCCACATCATCAATGGTCTCTTCCTCAATTTCGCTCCCAAGCCAATCAGATTTTACTTCATCGGACAGATCGTCCGGCGTGAAGTTAAGTGTGCCATCAATGAACTCTCTGACCCTTTCGGCTATTCCGTCATCGGCATATAAAGGCGCATCGGCAATATTCAGGCTCATTTCGACCTTGATTGCCTTTGCCGCTACCTTCCCGGTGCCATATGTATATGTGCCATACGCTTCATCCTCCGTCAAAAGCGCATATACAGGATATCTCAAGCCTATCTGTGCCAAATCTTATCACTCCTTTCATTCTGCATATATCTTCAGGTCCATATCAATGGATCTGCCCATCTCTTCTAGGACTCGTTTCTTTGCCCGGTTCACCGCCGGGCGCATAAATGGTTTCTTTGGCTGCCTTGATGTGCCGCTTTCCATTGCGCGAGCCTTGAGGGCGTTGGGAACGCCTTTTCTGTCATACCCAGAAAAACCAACCTTTGCGTTATATACGCCGTTTTTATCCACGCCGACAGGTGTGACACCCAGGGAATCAAGCAAATCACCGGTGGAGTATTTAGAGCCTTGGAGGTTCTTCTCCAGTTGCTTCCGGACTTCATCGGCCAAGGGATTCACACCTGCCTTGACGGCGCGCTTTGCAACTTCCGGCATCTTTGACCCCAGCTTCGATAGCTTATCAATGTACTCATCCAAGCCGGATACGGACATCTTAGCCATCGTCGTCCACCTCCTCGGCACCGTCGATTTCAAACACCCACTCATAGTGGATGTAGCCGGTGTCCTGCTCGTATTGGACGGAGTTGAGCTGCCATGCAAGGCTGTCATCGGTGTCAAGTGCATCCTCAATTTGCTGCACGACTGGGTCATTCTCGGTTTTCGTGAAGTAGTCGATGGTGCCGGTGATTGCCCTCTCGACCTTCTGTCCGTCAGCATGGACCGTGTCACCTTCACCGTCCTCTGCCCATACAATATAGTTTCCAGTCTGGCCAGTGGCAAAGTAGCGAAAGACAGGCGGACCAATGGCGAGAAGGAGATCTTTAAGACTCTGCAATGTCATAGGCCACCTCCAATCTCTGCAGCGACAAATCCATTACTGGCGGCTCCACATCCTCGGGGTATTGTATCTGTACGATGCGATATTGTTCGCCATCTACAGGAATAACAACATCGTGCAAAGATACGTTCCGGAGCTGCGGCATCCTCAATACAAGGTCAATCCTCGCCTGTGTCTGCATTGCTGCCCAATACCGGGACATGCCAACCGTGCGCTCTTTGTACCGCAGATAAGCAACTTTGAGCTGCAGCCCGTCTTTTGGCATTCCGCCCGGAGGCGCTATGTTGCCCACAGAATAAATATTTGCTATACCGTCGTTAAACGTCTGATTCTGAATCTTCTGTTGCGGCATAGTCCTTCACCTCCTGCTGAATCTGGAGCGACAGGAGCTCATGCTGATAGTTGATCGCGAACTTGTCCAATGCATTGGAGCGCACATATCGGCAGTAATCAAAGAGCAGCTCCCGCGGCTTGTCCTCAATGGTATAGTCGAGCTCTGCACCAGCAACCGAATTGATATATTTGATTCCCCGGGCGAGTATGCCGGAGAGTTTTTCATCTCCGGCAGGATCTTCCCAGGTTATATCAAGGTAATTTCGGACTGCCGTCAGCAGTCCTTCCGGCAGTGCCGACATGATATCACCTACTTCTTGTTTTTCTTTGTTGTTGATTTCTTTGTTGCAGGCTTTGTCGGTTCTTCTGGCTCACCGATTGCCTGAACAAAAGGACCAAGAGCGGCAGAGGACAATTCCTCGTACCGCTCTTTGGTTACGTTGATTTCCTGCCCTTCCTGATAAACAACTTTCGTGTATTTATCCCGGAAAGGCTTAATTACTCTAACTTTCACTCTCATCACCCCTCAGGATATTTCGGAGTGTATGTGATAACAAGTAAATATGCCTCCTGCTCTGTTCCAACTGTTGATGTAATCGTGATTACGTTCACACCAGCTGTAAGGGTGAGAGCATATGCGCCCTGAACAGCATTAACAGGGGTAGTACCATTCTTTACTACTATAGTTGCGTTCGGATCTTTTGTGGTTACGGTCAGGGATGCTGTGTCGTTGTCGCCAGCGACAGAAGCATCAGCGATGGATGCATAGTAAGCGTGGACGTTCTCATTGAATACACCTATGTTGACTGCGGCGTTCTTCTCATCTTTCAGAGAGATTGCAGACAGGCGAGCATCAACATAGTCAGCAACGCGCACGATCGGAACGACTGCCTTGATGTTGGATATATCGAGATACAGGAAGCTGGTGTTGTCAAGCGGTCTGCCTGTGCCATAAAGCTTAATCAGGTAGTACCTCTCATCCTCAAGGAATTTGTACTCATCGGAGTATTCGATCCTGCCATCCTTGCCAGTTCCCAGCACTGCGAGATAGCG
>JAKPFN010000098.1 GCA_029551395.1 Armatimonadota bacterium
TGAGGGATATATCACTGATACCAACAGTACCAGAACAATGGAAACACCAGCAATGTAACCGATAAACTCACTTGGCCGGAGTTTT
Organism: Armatimonadota bacterium; assembly: GCA_029551395.1. GTDB lineage: Bacteria > Armatimonadota > UBA5829 > UBA5829 > DTLH01 > JAKPFN01. The sequence goes on from JAKPFN010000098.1 coordinate 86, forward strand.
AGACCTGCTCTTTGAAGCATCATAAGGAGTTTGTCGGCAAATCCCCGGCTCGAGAGCAATTTGGCAACTGTTGGTAGATGATCGCCTCCATCGTCTGTTGCTTTATCATCAAAAACATTTGGTTCGTTGCCAGCAGCAACCGATTCCAACCGCCGCCGTACCCTCAAAGACTTCAGCCATAGCGTATCGATAATGACATAAAGGAAATATGCTGCTGCAACAAACGCTATTGGAATAAACAGAATGTAGTATGGCAAAGCTACTTCCTCCTCTCTCCCCACATCCGGAAGCAGTCCATTGGAAGCTCGATACCCTCCTTAGCTAATCGGTTGATGAATTTCGGTCTTAGACCGGTCGGTTTATGCTCACCTATCACATTCCCATTGGCGTCGACTCCCTTCTGGTCGAATATGAATATGTCCTGCAGCACAACAACATCACCTTCCATACCCTGGATTTCCGATACCTGGACCACTTTACGCGAGCCATCTCGCAACCTAGCCTGGTGGATAATCAAATTCATAGCTGAAGCAATCTGTTCTCTGATTGCCCTCGACGGGATGTCCGTGCCAGCCATAAGAGCCATCGTCTCAAGCCTGGACAGCGCATCTCTTGGGCTGTTGGTGTGGGCTGTAGAAAGTGAACCATCATGGCCGGTATTCATCGCCTGAAGCATGTCCAGCGCCTCACCACCTCTGACTTCTCCGACGATTATTCTGTCAGGACGCATGCGAAGGGCGTTTCGTACAAGCTGACGGATAGGGATTTCTCCCTTACCTTCCAGGTTCGGCGGCCTGCTTTCCAACGTAACAACGTGTTCCTGCTGAAGTTGGAGTTCTGCAGCATCTTCTATGGTAACTATGCGCTCGTTTTCAGGCACGAAACTGGTCATGACGTTTAATGTAGTAGTCTTTCCGCTGCCAGTTCCTCCTGAAATGAGGATATTCAACCGTGCCCTGACGCAAGCAGCAAAGAATTCCGCCATCCAGTCCGTCATAGTGCCGAATCTGACAAGGTCCTCGGCTGTATACGGCACTCTGGAGAACTTTCTGACTGTCAGAGTAGGCCCGTTTATTGCAAGTGGAGGTATTATTGCATTGACACGAGAACCATCAGGGAGTCTGGCATCTACCATAGGGCAGCTTTCGTCTATGCGCCTGCCAAGTGGAATAACAATACGCTCGATTATCCGCAAGACATGAGAATTGTCCTTAAATACCCTATCCTGTTTATAGAGCTTTCCATCCCGTTCGATGTAGACATGGTCAGGGCCGTTAACCATAATCTCTGTTACGGTAGGATCATCCAAAAGAGGTTGGATTGGGCCATAACCGGATATCTCCGCAATGGCTTCTTCTGCTATCTGCTGACGCACCCGAGCAGGTAGAGGCAGGTTTTCATCCTTGAGCAAACCTGAAAGCACTTCTCTAGCCCGCCGCAGCCTTTGCTCCTCAGACAACTCCTGTATTTCAGCCGCGTCCATCTGTTCAAGCATTCTTTCATGGACTTCCACTACCAGATTAACGAATTTACGGCTGGTCAATTGTGTATCCAATACCTGAGATGATTCCAGTTCGTAGGCACTATCAGTTTGCATAACATCATAGCCCATCAGGATACCTCCACCATACTGACTTCACTTCCTACCTTTTACTCTCTGCTCAGTGAACATATCTGCTATTTCGTTTACTGCTGATACAAGCGGGCTGCGGGTGTATGCCTGTACAAAAGGCACTCCCTGGTTTATAGCGGACACTAAACGGTGATCATTCGGCACCTGTGCGGTTACTTGACGGCCAAATATGCGCTCAACATCGGATATACTCAATTTATCGTGTTTGGATACCCGATTTACAATCACAGAGATGTTTTCTGCAGGAGTATAATTTCCCACAACCATGTCGTATAGCTGTCTGCCGTCTCGCAAGGTTGGCATGTCGAACAGTGTAGTAATCAGCAGCAGATGGTAACAGTGTGATAACACATAAAGCGTCGTAGAATGCAGGACAGGCGGTAAGTCTATAATGATATGCGTATAGGTTCTTTTCAGCGCATGGATGACCGCTTCTGCACCTGCTACGGAAATAGCATCAATAGGTTGAGCGTTTACAGCCGAGACCAGCACCTTTAAGCCAGTCTCATGAGGCAGCAAGTAGTGCTCCAGCAGTTCAAGATCAATTTCTGAGTTTGCTGAGACTAACTCTGCAAGCGTCTTTGTTGGCGAAACATTGAGCATTGTTGCAATATCGCCAAACTGAGTATACAAATCGAAGAGCACTACTTTTTCTGGATGACGTCTGGCCAGACACATAGCTAAACTGGCAGCGATTGTGCTCTTCCCTATTCCACCTTTTCCTCCGGTAACTACTATTACTTTGGGAAGCCTTGAAGGGTCTGTTGCTGCGAGATATTCAGATGTAGTCCGCCGATTGTTCAAGGCAGCAAGGTTATCAATAGCTTCCATCAGTTCAGTTCCATCCACTGGCGATGAAATATAAGACCTCAAGCCTGACCTCATTGCCTTTTGCAGCGTAAGATTATCAGGCTGCTTATCGCTTACGAGAACGGTGCGGACTTCCGGTACTGCCAATCCAATCATCTCAGCAGCTTCATAACCATCGAATATAGGAAGTTCTGCATTGATTAAAGCAAAATCAGGTTTTAAGAGCACCGCAAGCTGCACCGCTTCCTGCCCATCCATAGCAGTGCCTGCAACTTCATAACGGCCTGTCGATTGGACTATCTGCCGCATCTGGTCTCTCAGCTTACGTTCCTTTGCTGCTATTAAAACCTTCATTCTCCCATTACGATGAGCCATTTGTTTTTCCAAACCTTATTCATCCACCTACTGTGGTAACGGCGGAGGCGGAACCTGCAATGAATCAGGTGCTGCATTTGATAGTTCATCTTGAAGCACCGGAGTTATTAGAATAACAAGCTCAGTTTCCTCTTTTTGGAAACTTCTGCTTTTGAATAACTCGCCAATCACTGGAATCTTGCTGAGAAGCGGAATGCGCTCAATTGACTTCGTATCAGCGCTGGATAACAATCCACCGATAATGAGCGATTCACCGCTTTTCATATGCACCGTAGTAGTGGCCCGTCTTGTTCTCAAAGCCGGGATGACAAAGTCTGATGTCTCGACTGCATTAGTAAAGTCCAGGCTGCTGACCTCTGGAGTTACTGTCAAGAGTATACGCTCGTCCTGGGTGATTCTTGGCCTTACTGCAAGCTGCACTCCAAATGGTTTGAACATTACCGTGATGGATGATGTGCCAATACTCACGTTCTGCGCCACCGGTATAGGGATTTCTCCACCAACCAGAATATTCGCAGTGTGTCCGTCTACAATAAGGACCTGCGGTTGAGACAGTATCCTTGCAGCATCTTCATTTATAAGCGCTCTGATTTGAGTAGCTAAGGGACGCCTTCTAAACGGGCCTCCTTCATCGAGCGGTACAGGTGGTACGCGGTCTTCAAATACAAGGAATGGCTGATCAGTAAACAATCCCCCAACAAGCTCTCCCCATTCAACGCCAAGCTGTTTTAACTTATCCCGATTGATTTCCAACACCTGAGCTGTGACCATTATCTGTCTGGCGAGAGCTGGATTGACTTCAAGTATTGCCACGACACGCGGCCCGTTTGGAATCCTTCCGCCGAATACCTGTCTAACTATGTTAAACTCTTCGCCTGCAACTACATCACCAGCAACAACTTCTCTGGCTATAGTACGAGCTGTATCGGAAATTTCTGGAGGCGGCTGAAGCTGGCCTGTGAAATTGATTTCTGTTGTTACTCTGGTTTCGTAATCGTCCATAAAAGGTGTGCCCAGCCAGGCCTGTATGACATCTTGAATGCGTACTGCCTGCTCAATCGTCGGAACCGAACCTCTGATTAAGATAGTCTGGTCTGGCAGCACTTCATAGGTAAGAGGTTCATCCGGCAGGGCTAATCTGAGAGAGGAGACGACATCATCAGTAGAAATCGGCTGAACGGACACTATGCTGACTACATTCTTAGTACATGCCTGCCCAATAATTAGTGCTTTTTTAGCAATTTCCTCCGAAGGAGCAGTACCAGACAACACTAAAGTCTCACCTATCATGCTGGCTTTGATGGTCGGTATGCCGATATGCTCAGTGGCAAGAGCAGCCAGGTCTACCTGCACCGGTTCAGGTTCGGGGATGACAGGTTTTGCAACTGTATAGTTGTATGTCCATAACCCCTGTTTGTCCCATATCCGAACTGTGGAAGTTCCCTCTTTGATTGCGTTTACCAGAACCTCGGTTGTAGAAACAGGCACAATATCTACAATACTTGGGTCACTGACGGCTGTTCGGGTTATTCCAACGCCATGAAGAAGCTCAGATTGCCCTGGTTCCATCGTTATATGCGTTTCCGGTTGAGCAACAGCAGAGGGCATTATTGAATTAGTATATTCAGGCTCTGCAGTAACTCGAATACGGTATGTTTTTCGGCCTTCATTGCCCCAGGCTATTAGTAGAGTCTCACCGGGATTCTTTCCAAGTAATCGAAGTCCCGACTCAGTCTGTTCTGCCTTCAGGATGTTCGGCAGTGCAATAATAAACCGCTTCAATCCTGGGATTGCTATATCGCTATCAGCATTCTTAGTCAAAGTTATTATGCTGTCAGGGTTTGTTTCAGAAATTACAGCCGAATCATCGCGTGCCGGTTCTGAGAATACACATGTAGCTGCTGAAATAAATACAAAAATCAGCAAAATAAGGATTAATCCATATTTAGCAACTCTAAGTTCTATCGCCATTTTATCGCGGATCAGTCCCTGCCAATGGAAGAATGATGGGACATTCTCCATCCACCTCCTTTTCATATAGTTGAACCGGCGTTACCGGCTTACTTCGACCTTTTCCACATCCGCACCACGGATGACAACTATTTCCGGTAGAGCCTTTTCTTTAACAGCTTTACTAGTTGATTGACCTTCTGCAGCGGGTGGTTTAGCAAGAGGCGCCTTCGAATCTGCTGGAGGCTGCGCCACAGGTTGAGTTGGCTGAATTACAGCAGGCTGAACTACCGGAGCCGGAGCAGATTGTTCAGCTGGTTGGACATCTACCTTAGCGCCGGAACCAACTACAGCAAGACTGGACACGCCTGGGCTTGGAATCCTGGCTACATCTCCAACAGGTCTGAGAATAAGCCTCAGTTTACCTTCATTCTCAGCCAGGACAAGTTTCTCTGCATCAGATGGAGTGACAAGAAGAGTAGCAGTGTCTTTACCTCCACTGAGAGCAGGTCTGGCACCATCATTACTCATGCGGTCTTTTTCAACTCTTGTACCAAGTGCCAGCAATTGGACATCCTGAAGCACCAGTTTGGCTACTGCCTGCCGGTCTATCCTGAATGTAGCGACTACATCCACATGATCCCCAGGCTTCAGGTATCCTCCCACTGCTGTAACAGGATCAACAGCAACAGTTACAGCGCGCATTGTCGGCGGAATAGTATATGACAAGCCCAGTTTTACTCCCTTGTCCGCAACATCATCAGATTTAATGGGAGCGTTTTTTGGCATCTTTGTCAGCGCAACTTTGCCAACAATATCCTCAGGGTCTCTGAAAGCCTTTGGCGGATAATCAGACAGCGGTATGCGCACCAATGTCAGCATTGTTGGATCAATAACAGTCCTGGGAAGAATCTCCTGCGTGGTCACCACTAACGGCACCATTATATTTTTGCTTGCGGCCTGTGCATTCTCCAGGAATCTGTAGACCAGGATGCTTGTAATTACACCCAGCAGAGCCGCGAGAACCAGAACGTTCCTCTTTGTTGCAAGGCCACCCATTGGCCACCTCCTACGTTACCAACTTAAGAGTTAGAAGAAGATTTCTATCTGAAGTGCCGGCATCTCCGAAGTTCCATCTGGTAACATCACCGTTTGTAGTACCTGACAGGAACCTGCCGGTCACTGTGCCATCTTTCCTATCGAAGCTTTCTATAAAGAATGCAGCAAATCCGACAACATTCAGTTCTTTCCGTCCAGACAAATCACCACCTGGATCCTCCGCGATTGGCACGATAATAATGCGGGGTGTGTCGATAATCTCTCCAGTAGACTCATAGATAGACCGCCATTCTTCGAAGGCTGTGGCGTCTTCTGCTGGACTGGGAAATACTGTATCCTGAGACAACCTGTACTCCAGCCCCTGGAATGTAGGGCCAATCATATTGCCTGGCTCAGTGGACAGTTCGATTGTGCCATCAGTATCAATCGTTACCGGGTCACCAAGACCTTTGATGCGGTCCCTGTAATCATTTCCACCTCTGTCACCTTCGTAAGCCACGCATAAAAAGTTGCCTGGGCCAATGAAGTTATCTGATGATTTAGGATTAACGATTTTCAATACAGTAGGGTCATCACCCAGCGATAGTTTAGGTACTGGCGGTTCAACCGATGTATCCCATATAGTCGTATCAGCAACTACCCAGGGAACAAAAGGATGTGTAAAACTGCTGACTGATGTGCGTATGACTACAGCTTCTGCTTTTGGTTGACTCTGGGTGCCGCCAAAAACCCTGGCAAACAAGTGGCTTACAGGAGTCCGGCACTGGACTCTTATTGCATTTCCAATGGGAACAGTAATCGTACTTCCATCATCAGCCAGGAACGATGTTGGGAAGTCCACATCAACACCTTCTGCGCCTTCCAGAGTAGTTACTATCCAACTCGGGTTATTGGTGTTATTGTGTAGTGCCACCTGCTGCGCAGTTGCCTCAGGTTGTGCGCCTGGACTGGTACATGCAGCAGTGCCATCAAGCAGCCATGCGCCTGCAATAGCAGATGCATCCGCTACATTTTGTGCCCTTTGTTTGGCTACATATAA
>JAKPFN010000102.1 GCA_029551395.1 Armatimonadota bacterium
CTTCGCGTGGTGACGATGTCGTTAGAGGCAGCCCACTGGTTGATGTCTCGCTTGTTGATCGCTGCTGCCATCAGGTCAGGGAACAGGTCTGGAGTGCAGGCAAACGCGGGGATGCCGAGTCCGGCCAGTTTTTCGGCTACAGTGTGGTCATAAGATGGTCGGCCTTCGTCAGACAACGCAAGCAGCACGATAAACTGCACGCCGGATGCCTGGAGCGATGCCGCGCGTTTGATCAGCTCTTCCTCGATTCCGCCTTCGTAAAGGTCGCTGATCAAGACGAAAATCGTCTCCTGAGGCCGCCGAACCAGCCCCTGGCAGTATGAGACCGCACGGTTTATATCCGTTCCGCCGCCAAGCTGAGTGCCGAACAACAGGTCTACAGGGTCATGAAGCTCTTCGGTGAGGTCAACTACCGATGTGTCGAAAACAACAAGGTGCGTCTTGACTGCCGGGATCGATGCCATTACCGCGCCGAAAACGCTTGAATACACAATCGATGCCATCATCGAGCCGCTCTGGTCGATGCACAGGATAATATCTCGCATAGACGACCGTTTGCGGCCGAATCCAATCCTGACTTCGGGGATGATGGTCTTGTAATCAGGTTGATAGTGTTTCAGGTTGGCTTTTATCGTCCGGTTCCAGTCGATTTCGCTGTAGCGGGGCCGACGATTGCGCGCTGCACGGTTCAGGCTGCCTAAAATCGCCTGCCTGGTAGGTGCAGCAAGCTTTTTCATGAGGTTATCGACCACTTTCTGCACTACAACCCGGGCAGTGTCTTTGGTTTTACTCGGAATCACATTTTTGAGGGAGATCAGCGCTCCGACCAGGTGGATATCCGGCTCGACTGACTCCAGCATCTCCGGTTCGAGCAGCATCCGCTTGAGGTCCAGCCGTTCAAAAGCGTCTTTTTGCATCACCCGGACTACTGATGAAGGGAAATATGTGCGGATGTCGCCGAGCCACCGAGCCACATTCGGCGCCGACGCCCCAAGCCCGCCAGACCGTTCGGAATCGTAGAGTGCAGCAAGCGCCTGGTCGATTACTATATCGTCGCTGGCAAGCTCGCAGCCTGTGCCGTCTGCATCATCTCCGCCGAGTATCAACCTCCACCGCCGCAGCCGTTCTTCGGACGAGTCTTGGATCAAAAGATTCCCCTCCGGTTAGTTTGTCTATGATGATAAGTTCAACTCAACCGCCTACCAGTCCTTCAAGTTAATGGTATTCTGGCTGGATTTACCATTACAGGCACTCTAATACAAATACCTGCTATTATGCCGGATGTTGCTGACTGAAAGAGTGTCGTTTGCAACTCTGTGTTACTCACCTCCAATCCCCAACAACCTCGCTATTATTGGCAGGACGGCTTCTGCTTGGGTGTGGTCTAGTCGGGTGTCGGTAGGTGTAGTTTGGGTGGAAGGTGACAGGCCTCGTTTTATTCGCTCGCCCATTTGTCGGCGCTCGGGGGCTGGGAATGTTGAGAATGTCCTTTTTAAAATCGGCAGGAGCTCTGTGAAGCTGTCGCGCGGCAGACTCATTACCCACTCATCCAACACCTGCCAGATTATATCCGTGTGCAGGAGCAGGAGTCCGCTTCCTACTAAGAAACCTTCGACCCATGCTGCGGCCTGGGATGGTTCTACTGCTCTTGAAAGCGCCAACCCGAGCCTGCAGGCGGCTTCCTCGGCATCGAACTTGCCAGCATCCAGAAGTATCCTACAGCATCGGCCTGCTATCAGCCCGTTCAAGTTGTTCTGGTCGGCAAGCTTCAACAACACCTGCTTCCAGCTCTCCAGATGGTCTTCATCGTTCAAAAGAACAACCGCGCTGTTCGTGGCTATCAATCTGTTGAACATCTCATGGGCCGCTTCATCATCAAGCGATGAACAAGCTCCCGGGAGGCCGATGCATATTCTCACAATAAGCCCATCGGCCACACGCTTGACCATCTGCGTATCGGTCTGGCGGACGTTTCCGTAACGGATGATGTTAACTAGCGGCGGCAGCGCGTCCATCAGGTGAAATATATCGCTTGCAACAGCCGATTCAGCCTCTATCCTTGCCATCAGATGATGGACTGCCTCTGGAATGTCCGCAAGAAGCGCCTTATCCAAAATCCGAGCAAGCGACGGGAGGTCATTTGCCTTGTCTGCCAGGTTGCGGGCGTATGAAGATGCAGCGTCATAGACCGTGTTGCCCCAGCGAGCGGCTTCTATCAGCGAAACAGAGAACTCCGGCTGCCACTGGACAATCCAGACCTCATGGAACGTTCCCTTCTTGCCGGATACCTCAGTCGGGATTCCCCAATCGATACCGAGCAGCGACATCCGGTGCAGCAGATGGCTTCTGTCCAGGTCGTTCGGCTTGCGAAGGTCGAGATCCATCGTCTTTTGAGTCGGTTCAGCGGGCATTCTAAGCCGTTTTTGTTCGCGTAGCAGGTCTTGTTGCAGCGGGACAGTTGGAATGTCTTCTGGAACCTTGCCCATCCGGTCGCTGATGATGAGTTTTTCAGCAATCAGCCGCATCGGGACATCGCTTCCGAAGCAAAATACCGTCTTTGCAGCCTCGTTCATCTCATCAAGTCCGGGAAGCGAGCACTCTCTTAGAGCAGCAAGACATTCAGCCAGCCGGACAGCTTCGATTATGTGCGCGGACGATGCATCCAGGTCTTCTTCTCTGAGCAGATGAGCCACTCGAGTCATCCAGTTGATTGCGATGTTGTCGTCTGTAGTCCATAGATGATCATACCAGCCGGGAGATTCGATTCCCGCGCCGTAACCGCTGAAATAAGACAGCCTGCGGTAAGTCCAAGGCACGAGCGTGGCCTGAGTTTTGACCTTCGGCAGACCTTTCAGGATTTCTGCGTCTTTGTTTGCTGATGGAAGTTCAGCCAAGGCAGGAGCATGCCATGCCCCGCAGACTACGGCGATGCGTTTATGTCCCTGTGACTGAGCAGACCGGATACACTGGCGCATCCATGCTTCACGCTGGGCTTCTAGCGGGTTCATCTCAACCGGCAGAGACGACCGCAGCTCGCTCATTGCTTCGAGTATAGCCGAGAACAGGTCAGTGCTGTCTCTGCGGTGCTCTACCATGTGCTCCCACCATCGCTCGCTGTCGCTGTAACCGGCTGCTTCGGCCAGGTAGGCCATAGGGTCTTGTTTTGTCACAGGCAGAGGTGAACCTGGTTCAGAATCCGTAATGTTTTCCTCTTTTTGCGCCAGTTGATGACATGCAGGCAGGTCCATGAAGTTGACAGTGATGTTGTTGGTTATTCCATAGCGTATCGCCTGGTATTCCGGCGAGAAAACAGCAAACGGATAGAAAACCGAGCGTTTTGGCTCATCCGGCACGTAGACCAGAAGCGCGACCGGTGGCTGAAGCTCAGGATGAGCAATTACAGGCAGGATATCATTCGCATCCGAAGGGCCTTCTACAAGGATTGCATCCGGCTGCATCTCCTTAAGTGCCCGAACTACGCTTTTGGCTGAGCCTGGACCGTGGTGACGGATACCCAGAACTCGGACTTCGGGGGCGATGGGCGAGAGGTTGGGGGCCGGGGTGCTATTTGTTGTGAAGCCACTAGACATGAGGGTTAACCTTTCGCTGGAGTGCGTTTCTTAAGGAGGATATTTGTTTGTTGAGGCTGCTAATCGGAAACACCTGTGTAAGCCTGTAAACCTGCCCTACAAGGTCAATCCCAGCCTGCCAAACTTTCAAATCTCTATAGCTGTTTATTGTCATACCTTTATCCTCCGACCCCTGACTCCTGATCCCTGAACTCTTTCTCTACTCCTGGTTTCTGCATGCCCGGTAGAGGTCTTTCCAGCCATCCCGTTCTTTGACTACTGTTTCGAGATATTCCTGCCAGACTACGCGGTCCTGAACAGGGTCTTTGATGACTGCTCCAATAAGTCCTGATGCCAGGTCTGCGGCCCTCAGCTTGCCGTCACCGAAATGTGCAGCGAGTGAAAGTCCGTTGTTGACGACGGATATTGCTTCTGCTGTGCTGAGTGTGCTGCTGGGCGACTTCAGCTTGGTCTTTCCGTCTTCCGTAATGCCGCTTCGGAGTTCTCTGAACACAGTGACTACCCGGCGGATTTCCTCGATTGCCGGCAGCTCTGCTGGGAGTTCCAGCGCTCTTCCCAGGCTGGCAACCCGGCGTTGGACGATTTCTACTTCTTCATCGATGCTGGTTGGCAGTGGAAGGACTACAGTGTTGATCCGGCGTTTGAGTGCGCTTGAAAGGTCGTTTACTCCTTTGTCTCGGTCGTTTGCTGTTGCTATGACGTTGAACCCTTTCACAGCCTGGACTTCATCTCCCAACTCAGGGATAGGGAGAGTCTTTTCTGACAGGATAGTGATGAGCGAGTCCTGGACATCAGAAGGTATTCTGGTCAGTTCCTCGACTCGTGCCAGCTTGCCTTCCTGCATCGCGCGCATTACAGGGCTAGGGACAAGCGCTCTTCTGCTTGGGCCTTCTGCAAGCAGCCTTGCATAGTTCCAGCCGTATCGGATAGATTCCTCACCCGTGCCTGCTGTGCCCTGGACAAGCAGCGTGGAATCGCCGGAAATTGCCGCCGAAAGGTGCTCGGACAGCCAGGTTTTTGCTGTTCCAGGCACACCTAACAGGAGCAGTGCGCGGTCAGTGGCAAGCGTGGCTATAGCTATTTCTATCAGCCGCTTGCTGCCGATATACTTCGGAGTTACGACAAATCCGTTGTCCAGCCTGCCGCCGAGGATGTAGGTTGCCACAGCCCATGGCGAGAGCTTCCAGTTTGGCGGCCTGGTTCTTGTATCTGCCTGTGCAAGCTCGTGCAGTTCTTCTGCATATTGCTGTTCTGCGTGTTCTCTGAGAAGTGTTGTCATCACATTGCCTCCAGCATATTGTGCCGAAATTCCAGAAGATCGAGAAATTTGGAAATACCTGCTGCCCATAGGAAGTCATTATTAATGTGTGAGAGCCGGGAATGTGCTCCTGGGAAGATAGATGGATGCATGAACCGGCCAAAAGCCTCACACACGGTCATCATCTGCCATCTATCCCAGGATGAGCTTTTGATGATGCGGGTTACGAAGACATCCAAAACTGCCCTGCTGAATCCTGCGCTCCAACGGTGTGTGCATTGGTATAAGAGAGCCAGTCCGAAGTCTGAAGGCAGGTTTGCTTGAACCAGCTTTTCCCGTCTGTCTGGCGGGATTATGTCCATAATCATTCTTTGGTCAGACCTTGGCTTGTCTGATAAACGGGCAATCACCAGC
>JAKPFN010000115.1 GCA_029551395.1 Armatimonadota bacterium
GCGGACTCTTCAGGACTTACAACAACCCTCATTTGGTCGTCTTCAGGATCTATCTCAATGCCTAAAGGCTTTAGAAGACTGAGATAACAACGGATGCCATGATGACAGCGTCGAGTTTTGGGAGCATCTTTGCATGATGTCAGCTCGTTATATGCTAACTTGCTGAATTCACGACCATTACGATACCCAATCCGTCTGGTTGCGCCGGATGCCATAGTAACAAGCGCACTTCTTGCAAGCCCTTGAAAATCGATTGCTACATCGAATTTCTCCCGTCTCAACGTGCGTGTCAGCTTCAGGAATGGACCTACACCGCGCTCATCCCAGACAATGATGTTATCGATATCGGGATTTCCCTCAAGTATACTGGCTGAACGAGGCTCGACAACCCATGAGGTTCTGACCTGCGGCAGCTTGCTTTTGAGTGCACGAACGGCTGCAGTGGTCATCACTACATCCCCTATTGCACTCAATCTTACAATCAATATAGATAAGTCTTTGGACATTTACTCGAATTCTTTATCTTCTATGCCTGTATTAATTTCAATATCTTTTGTCTCTGTTGATGCTGCAAGCTTGCCTTCACCATTATAGACTTCTGCTTTTATAGGAATCCAGAGACCTCCGAACAACTTGTGGTCTGAATAGATTGTTTTAACTTTCAGAGAGCCATCATCAAATAACCTGTCACGTCTCAACATCCTGAGGTCAGTGCTATCTATCCAAATCTCCTGAGATTTCTTGCTGCCGGCAGTCTGCAGTTTCAACACGTAAATATCTGTGCCGGACTCACTTTTTTCCTTCCGAGCAAGCTTTACACTGTAAATATCCCAAACCGCATCAGAGATAAACCCAATGTCCAGGGAACTCATTCTCTTTTCCTGTTCCTCTGTGATATCCTCATGCTTCTTGAACCTGATGGTCGGAATACGAATGTGCCTATCATTACCTGCCGTTACAAATTCTACTTTCATCATTCCAAGCTCACCGTTGATCTTCAGGCAGTCCGGCAGCTTGAAACATAGATTTGCCTTTTTAAACTGGTATGTCTCCGCAAAGACCTTACCCATCTTCTCAAGCTCCTTGCGGTTAGAATCCTTAACAACTACTGTTGCTTTTAAGTCCTTGATACCGGAATTACTCTGTTTGACTCTGATCCTCAGGTCTGCTGATTCGTCTGCATTTAACTGAACTATAAACGCTGCCAGACATAGTCCTATAACAGCAATGATTGTAATCCTTTTTCTCACTTCAATGTCCCCAGAGATGGCGCCTGATCCGGCGCTTCCGATGTGCGTTTCCATCTGTCATGCAGCCAAAGCCACTGCGCTGGATCTTTGCGTATCTCATCTTCTATTTTCTTAGTCAGTGCAGATGTGATTGCATGGACATCGGCTTCTTCATTACCAGACAACGGCACTTCAATCGGCGGGTAAAGCACAGCTTTGAACCTACCGCCTTCCATGCGTCTGGCAAATCCGCAGATAATCGGTGCGCCAGCCTTTAAAGCAAGTACAGCCGGCCCAGGTGCCGTCGCTGCAGGCCTTCCAAAGAAATCCACGAATATTCCAGAATAGGTATTCTGGTCAGGTAATATCCCCAGCAACTCGTTTCGCCGCAGACAACGCAATGCAGGAAGCGCTGAACCATCTCTGGGCAGAACTCTATAACCTGCATTTTGACGCATTTCGTTAGCAACACCCGTCATTGTCGGGTCATCGCTGTCTCTGGCAATAACGTTTATCTTGTACCCTTGCAGGACAATCTTTCTTGCAAACAACTCCCAATTGCCAAGGTGGGCTGTAACACAAACAACACCACGGCCTTTGGCAAGTGCTGTTTCCAGATGTTCTATGCCTTCGACGTCTATCCATTTGTCCAGATCTTCACTTGGCAGCCGCAGAAGATAGAAGAACTCAAGTACTCCACGGCTGAAGTGCCTGAATGTGTCTCGGGCAATGCTGCGCACCTTCTTGCTGTCCCATTCAGGAAAAGCCGCAGCAAGATTCTTGAGCGCAACCCGGCGGTAACGGCGAGATGCTACATAGATGAAGTCGCCCAGGAGTCTGCCCAAACGCTCAATCCTCTTGGGATTGAGCCATCCGGACAGCCTGAGAAGACCTGTAACGGCAAGCCTGCCGCCGAACAACTCTATTCGTTTTCTCAACGTTCGGCGTTTCATCCTGCCACCTCAGACCTGACTACCAGTTCCAGCAGCCGGTCGACATCCTCTATATTAAGCTCAATGTCCAATACATACATGTTAGATAGACGAAGTTTCACAGCGTCCTTTACCGTAGTGATAACAACCTCTGCTTTTGTTTCAGCAATCGCCCGTCTAACGATATCTACCTCTACAGTAGAATACGCACAGTGATCGCCAAACCGCACACTTTCCCTTATATCTGCACCGCATCTTGCCAGCATAGTCTCAAAAGACATCGGGTTAGCAATACCGGAGACAGCCACAACAGGAAGTCCATTCAGAACCGATACAGGCTTCCGCTCATTAGTGGCGCAATCGATTACAGCAACAGGTTGACGCCGTGCTTGGAACACTTCAACACCGTCAGGCAGCTTCGACAGCACTGTTGGAGAATCCCAACGCTTATCGGAATCAAAAACCTCCATTCCAGTAATCACAACTGCATCTGCCCTGGATAAACCGGAAACAGGTTCTCGCAAGTTGCCTGCAGGCAGTACTTTTCCACTTCCAAAAGGTCTTTGCGCATCCATCAGGACGATTTCAAAATCACGATGCAGTTGCCAGTACTGCATCCCATCGTCCAGCATGATTAAATCAGGATTGAACTGCTCGATGAGCATCCAACCGGCCTTTTTACGGTCTTTGCCTATAGCAACTGGCACACCTGGGAGAGAATCAGCAAGCAAAGCAGGTTCATCGCCGCAGTCTACCGCATCCAAAAGCCGCTTCGTGCCATCCGAAACAATCGCCCCAACATTCGATAACCTTCCGCCATGACCACGGCTGAGCACTGCCGGACGAACACCGCGTTCCATCAACTTGCTGCACAATGCCCGCACAGTAGGAGACTTTCCGGTACCGCCAAAGGTTAGATTACCGACGCTGACCACCCGGCACGGCAGCTTGTGCTGCTTCCTGAGTCCGATCTTGTATGGGGCCAGATAAACCTTCAGTCCTGCTGCGTAAAGCCACGACAACGGTACCAATGCGTTAAACAGCGGATGGTCGAAGTCAGGCCCTTTTCCACGGCTCATTTTGCTCTATTCACCGCTGAAACAATTGCTTCCGCGCACCGTCTTGATGCACCTCTATTGACACTAATCATCTCCAAAGCACGCACGCGGATGCGCTCCAACTCATCTGCATCAGAAAGCAGGGATGATATCCGCTCGCCCATCTCCTCACCACTGCCAATCTCAAACCCAACTTCAGCAGCTTTTGCCTGCCTGACCAGATCCCTTGCCTTGAAGGTATAAGGTCCAAAAAAGACCGGTTTGCCCTGGGCTATCGGCTGCAGGATATTGTGACCGCCCTTCTCGATAAGGCTTCCGCCGACAAAAGCAACATCCCCTATGCTGTACACAGCAGCAAGTTCGCCGAAAATATCGAGAACGACAACATCCTCACTCCCTGTGAGCGATTCGTTTTTACTCCTGAATCCGCAGGTAAAGCCAAAAGCCTGAGCCATCTCGGCTATCGTTTCGGCTCGCTCTATCTGCCTGGGCGCGATTATAAGTTTCAGGTCTGGATGAGCCTTCCTTGCTAGCTTGAATGCAGTTAGTACCGGTTCGTCTTCGCCAGGATTCGTGCTTCCGGCGATAAATGCTCTCTGGCCTGACGAAAAGCTGTATCTGCTCCTTATTTCCTCGACCTGTTCAGGGTTGAGCACATCCGATTCCTGGTCAAACTTGCAGTTGCCGACCACTTCAACCCGCTCCGGTGAAGCTCCAAGGCTTACAATACGGTCAGCATCCAGTTTTGTCTGCATCAAAAGACATTGTATATTATCAAGAGCCCATTTATAGATAAATCTGAGCCGTTTTCCTGTCTTAACGGTCTTGTCAGACACAATTCCATTGA
Source organism: Armatimonadota bacterium (assembly GCA_029551395.1). GTDB lineage: Bacteria > Armatimonadota > UBA5829 > UBA5829 > DTLH01 > JAKPFN01. The sequence continues at coordinate 4,067 of JAKPFN010000115.1, forward strand.
CCATAAGCGCCGGAACACCTCTCCGGCGGACCTGAAACAGGAAATTGGGCCAGATTTCGCTTTCCATACAGACGTAAACATCGGGCTTCACGGAAGCAATCGAGCGTCTGACAAACGGCAACAGGTCCAACGGAAAGTAGATTACATAATCTGCCTCTTTAAGCGATTTTTTTGCCATTTGTTGGCCTGTAGTCGTTGTTGTGGACACTACAATCTCCACATCAGGCATCAGTTTCTTCAATTCGCGCAAAACAGGCCCGCTTGCAACTGCTTCGCCTACCGAAACAGCATGAATCCAGACTCTTGGCCGACCTGACCGCTTCCGCAAGCTCTGAGGCAGGCATCCCATCTGTTGACGCCATGCCCCACGAGATTTGCCATTACCAACTACTCTCCAGATGTAATAAACGGCAATTAACGGGCTTAACAGGAGAAGCAGCAGGTTATATAGTACGAACATCTTGCTTTTCCTTGCCGGCAAGCAGCGCTTCAGCATCAGAATCAGCCTTGTTTATTTCATCACCTATAATCCTGGCCCACTTTTCTTTTTCTTCATCCGACTCACAGGTAGTCACACATATAGGTTCGTTTATAATAATGACAGCCTTTGAGAATGGTTTTGGAATCATATGCCTATCCCAGGTTCCAACTCTCCAAGCAGGATGACAGGCTACTCCCAATGGCAAAACCTTACATCCAGCGCGTTCAGCCATCAAAACCGTACCTTCCTGAACGACTTTGGCAGGGCCTCTTGGGCCATCAGGCGTGATGGCGACGACCGCACCTTCTTTGATGCGCTTTACAGCTTCAAGAAACGCTCTGACTCCTCTGGGGCCGCTGGAACCGCGTATTGTCTTGAACCCGCGGCTCATTACCAACCTGTTCTGCAATTCACCGTCGCGAGACCAGGAGATTATCGCCCATAGCCCCATATTTCGAAGCCGATAGATTGGTAGTATGGTCTTATCATGCCAGGTTACGAGGATACCTCCCTGTTTTGAGTTGATAAGCTCCTCGACACGTTCAAGACCAACCAACCGAATCTTAACCGTACAGGCTATAGCTGTTGTGATTAACCACAACAATCGCCATAATACTGCTGTTCTAACCTTTTTCCAAAGGGGTTTCACTGGAACCACCTGCATCAACAATCGTATTGACCGCTTGAAGATCAAACTGTGTATGATACAACCGGGCAAAGAATCCATCTGACCGCATCAGATCCTCAAATGCCCCCTGCTCTACTATTTTACCGCACGCCATTACAATAATCCGGTCAGCTTTGGTTATCGTGGAAAGCCTGTGTGCAATTACCAATGTTGTGCGACCTTGCATAAGTTTTTCCAGCGCATCTTGGACTAACCGCTCAGATGTAGCATCCAGCGAGCTTGTTGCCTCATCCAGAATCAGTATACGAGGATCTTTGAGAATTGCCCTGGCTATGGAAATTCTCTGCCGTTCACCGCCGGAAAGCCGAACTCCCCGCTCTCCAATTACTGTCTGATAACCATCCTCAAGCTGGGAAATAAAATCATAAGCATTAGCAGCTCTTGCAGCCTGTTCTATCTCTTCATCTGTAGCATCGGGTTTTCCGTAAGCGATGTTGTCTCTAATCGTCCCGCTGAAAAGTATGGTCTCCTGTGGAACGATGCCGATGTGTTTGCGAAGAGACTCCATAGTAACATCGCGCACATCGTGACCATCCACCAAAACGGCTCCGTCTGTTACGTCATAGAACCTTGGTATTAGATTCGCTATCGTAGACTTCCCAGACCCGCTTGCGCCTACCAGCGCCACAGCCTTACCAGGCTCCATGACAAATGAGATGTCCGTCAGAACCTGCTCCCCAGTCTGGTAAGAGAACGAGACATTACGAAACTCTACTCGGCCTTCCACTTCATCAATTACCTTTGCATTAGGTGAATCGATAATATCCGGCTGCTCATTAAGAATGTCTAAAATCCGCTCCATACCAGCCATTGTCTGGTGGTATGTTACATTCAATCTCCCCATATTCTTAGCTGCACTGGCGACATAAAAGGAGATTGCGCCAAACTCAAACAAATTATGAGGCTCTATCCTGCCCATGGACACCAGGTAGCCGCCTACCAAGATTATTGCAACAACAGCAAGTGCGCCTGCCGTTTCCGTAACCGGATTCACCAGAGCATTTCTTCTGGCTCCCGTAAGCGCTGCATTTAGACTTGCTTTATTATACTGCCCGAATCTTTCGACTTCATTCTTCTCAGCATTGAAAGACTTGACCACACGTATGCCAGCTATGGTTTCTTCCATTACAGCAGTCACATCCGCAAGTCTCAACTGCAAAGACATAGTCAGCTTACGCATTTTCTTAGTGACTCTATTAATCAGGAAACCCATACCGGGAACGAATACCACAGCTATCAACGCAAGAATCCAGTTGATAGTAAACATCCTTGCGATACCGCCGATGACTACCAGCGGATCTTTTATCACATCTGTTACTGCGTGACTACCGTTCTGAATGAGGCCTACATCGTTCGTCATTCGAGACATCAAGTGACCGACCTTGCTGCGCTCAAAAAAGCTGAGTGATAACTTTTGCAAATGTGCGTATAACTCCTCGCGAATCCCGGTAGCTATACGATTCGTGGCTGAAGCAACAAGATAGAACTGACCATAAGCAGAGATACCTCTTGGTAGTTGCAAGCCGATGAATAATAACGCAATAATACGAACCTGCGCCCAGTCTTCCTTGACTAACGCTTTGAAAAACAGACCTGTTAGATATGGCACAGCTAAACTCGAAACGGCGACCACTGCACCAAGGAGCGCACTACAGATAAACTGCCACTTATATTCAAGTATATATCTGACCAGCCGTTTACGAACTTCCAATTCCTGCTCCTAAACTCAATTGGCTGGCCAAAAAGCCAGCTTCACAGCAAAAGCTGCCACTGTAATGATAACTCCCAAAATTGCCTTGTGCTCTTTGTTTATCAGCACCTGTTCGAAAGAAAACTGATGCATTTTGCCTGCTACATTACGTGGTCCACGAGGAATTATACCTGGCACCTCACGGCAATACCGCTCAAATGCTTCACCAAACTGGATGAGCAGGAACCTTTCTTCCCAAATAACTGCACACCAGTGCAAGAGAATAAATACCGGAATGAATATGACCCAGGCTAACCACGAGCCAGTCATGGAGCAGTAACCACAGGTGATGAAGAAAGTGCCAATGTAAAGCGGATTTCTAACCCAGCGAAACGGCCCGGATACTGTCAACACTCTGGACTTGACCAGATGACCGGCTGCCCAGATTCGGATTAACTGTCCCAGGACCACTAAAACAGCCCCTGAAACAAACCCACGAGCAGTTGGGGTGCCTAAAAGCACCATGATTACCGGAGCAAGGAGCAAAAAGAATGTCCGACGGCGAAAAAGGAAAAAAGTTATTCTGTCCTTGACAGACCCATCGTCCTCAACACCATTTGTGCCGCTCTGGCGGTTCCTCCAGGCTCGCCAAGCACCGCTCGAACCGAGTTGAGCTCTTGCCTGACTTTCTGCAGTTCTTCCTGCCGCTCCAGCCATTTCACCGCCAACTTCGCTATCGCTTCCGGTGATGCCTGGTCCCCCAGCAATTCCGGACATACTTCCCTCCCAGCAACAATGTTGGGCATCCCGATAAAATCTTCGAGTATACCCTTACGAAGCAGATATTCGACCTTCATCCATTTAGAACCGCGATAAACAATAATCATCGGCGTACCGAGAATCATCGCCTCAAGTGTCGCAGTTCCTGAACAGGTCAATAACAGGTCCGAGTGCGCCATAACATCATACGTTAGACCTCGGACAACAATAATCTTTTGAACAATATTATTTTCACCAGCTTGCGACCGCCAGTGCTTTATAACTTTATCGATTTCTCGATATGCCCTATCAGACCCGGCGGCAACCACAAATGTATCTGCCGAGGATACTTGTTTTAATATAATACTACAAGCATCTAGCATTACCGGCAGGATATGGTGTATCTCATGAGACCGACTACCCGGCAATAAACCGACAATCCGTCCAACCTGGCTTGGTTCCGATATGCCATTTAGTCTGCCTGCAAATTCCGACCTTGTCAATCCCGGCGATACATGGTCCAACAAAGGATGACCAAGAAACGTGGCATCGATACCAGCTTCGCGGAGAATAGTCTCCGACCAGGGAAACGGCGTAATGATTCGGTCTGATGCAGCCGACAGCTTTGAATAATCCCGTGGTTTCCTCCGCCATGAGCCTGGTGGGAAATAATATATAGAAGGAATCCCCTGAATTCTGGCAAAGCTGCCGAGTTTGACGTTAAACGCCCCGAAGTCGATTGGAATAAAGACATCGGGGCGGCGTCGAACGAACTCTTTTTTAAGATTCGCAAGCTCAAAAAGCAATCTCGGAGCAAGTTTGAGTGATTCTATTATCCCTATTGCACCAGCCCATGAGAAATCAGCAACCAGCTCAACGCCGCTTGAGCGCATAGCCGGGCCTCCGGCACCCCAGATAGAAATATCCGGCTGCAGTCTTCGCAGTTCTCTGGCTAAAGCACCACCACTTACATCTCCAGAGGCTTCCCCAGCTACTATTGCTACTGATGGCAAACCTATCTAACTCCTTGGATGCTCTCTTTGTCTGCCGTGATGACCGCACTTGATGTTTTTGATAAAATCCAACAAGTAGGTCAGCTCTTCACTTGACTCTACCTCAGCTTCGATACGAGATAAAGCCTGCGAAATATTCAATGAAGACCTATAGAGCAGTTTATAGCTGTGCCGCAGTCCTGCACGTACTCTGGGAGCCACTCCATTGCGCCTCAAACCGATGACATTGAGGTCGTAGACTTTTATAGGTCTACCATCCGCCATCATAAACGGAGGTATATCCACAACCACTTTGGACATCCCGCCTACCATTGCGAGTTTGCCAATACGAACATTCTGATGAACGCCTGCCATCCCGCCAAGAACGACTTTGTCCTCAATAAGGACATGTCCGCTGACACCAGCCATATTAGCCATTGTTATGCCATTGCCAAGTTTGCAATTATGCCCTATATGGCAGTAAGCCATAAGCATATTGTTATTGCCAATGGTAGTAGATTCTTCCTCGCCGCTTGCACGATGTATCGTGCAGAATTCTCGGATTATATTATTGTCTCCTATATCGAGGAAACTGCGTTCTCCGTGGAATTTATAGTCCTGGGGAACTCCTCCAAGCACTGCACTGGCGCCAATATGACAATTCTTGCCTAATGTAGTATACCGCTCGATAACGACATGGCTTTCCAGCCTTGTCCCATCACCAATTCTGACGTCAGGCCCAATAACACAGTACGGCCCGATCTTCACACCTACCCCTAGCTCTGCTGAAGGATGGATTATCGCGGTCGGGTGTACTTCGGTCGCGACTTCCGAATTCTTCATGTTTTGCCTCTGCCTCACTCGCGTGGACTCTCGACCTTTTTGTCGACTGTCTGATTTCGTCCGTTGCGCTCTACCAGAGCACAGACAAACTCTCCTTCGGCAACGACTTCGTTGTCAACGCTGGCAACAGCCCATACTTTGCCTACAGAGCCACGACATTTGAGCAACTCGACTTCCAAGATTAATGTATCTCCTGGAAATACCGGCCTTCGAAATCGAACCTTGTCCATGCCGCCCAAATACGCCAGCTTGCCTTGATTGCCGCTTAGCGCAAGTAATAAAACTCCTCCAACCTGTGCTAGAGCCTCAAGCACAAGCACTCCAGGCATAACCGCGTGCCCAGGAAAATGACCTGCAAAGAACGACTCATTTATCGTAACATTCTTAAGGCCAACCGCTTTCTTGCCAGGATCCATCTCCAGAATCCTATCAACTAAAAGAAACGGGTACCTATGCGGTAGGATCCCTTGTATCGCCTCTACATTAAGCATGTATCCATCCCTTCCAACCACTGACGAAGCATCTACACGCGGATCCTGTGGTTTGGCTCCTGCATCAGCGATTTCGCTCGTCATTACTACTGCCTCCTGTAAAACATATAATTAAGACTCAACATCGAAGGTTCAATTCGCACTGATTTTCCTGATTTTGAGCCGTACTACCATATCAAGCTGCTTCTTTACTCTCCCCGTCTGAGATATGCTCAGTAAGCATACGGGCAAATTCGACATTCAATGCATGGCCTGATTTAACTGCAAGTATATCAGCCATCAGCCTGCCGCCTACAAGCGCGACATCTCCTATCAGGTCCAGTAATTTGTGTCTGGCCAGTTCATCAGGGAATCTCAGATCAGAAGAGGTTCTGTCTTGCCAAACCACAATCGCATTATCAAAACTTCCACCCTTGGCTAAATGCTGAGAGATTAGACCGGCGATCTCCTCATACATCACAAAGGTCCGCGCAGGTGCAATATCTCTGCTGAAATTTGTTTCAGTTAATACACAAGTAGCAGATTGTGAGCCAATCAAAGGGTGCTCGTATCTTAAGACGTAAGTAAACTTGGGTTGGTTCGATGGCACGGCAAGAATAAAACTGCCATTACTTCGCAGATAAACAGGTTCTTTCAGTCTAAGCAGGCTGCGCGGCTTTTTCAGGTCAACAGTACCTATAGATAGAATAGCTTCAACATACGGCATTGAGCTGCCATCTAGCGCAGGCAGTTCAGAACCTTGCACTTCTATACAAGCATTATCAATTCCAAGCCCATGCAGCGCAGCCATAAGGTGCTCAATGGTCCGAATCCTGCTCCCGTTCTGACCAATGGTTGTTCCCCTTGCTGTTTCTACAACATTCTCAGCAATGCCCTGGACTCTCTCACCATTTCGAGCAAAGATTATGCCGGAATCCGCCTGAGCCGGATGCAGTACGACCACACAGCGATCTCCACTGTGCAAGCCAGTCCCACTTATAGTTACGCGCTCGGCTAATGTTCTCTGCCGATTACCGCGACTCAACCCCACTTTCGTCACCACCGAAATCTGCAATTCTCCGATTTAGCTCTTCGATTTGCTTTTTTAAATTGTCTATTTCTTTCATCATCTCCGGAAGCCGGAGATAAGCTGCTTGCGCTCTCATCGCTTCTTTATGAGGCCGGGCCGGGAAACCGGAATAAACACCTTTGGTCAAATTTCCAATCACTCCTGCCCTTGCAGCAACTACAACACCATCATCTATATGCACATGGTCCTTAGCACCTGATTGTCCGGCCATTGTCACACAGTTGCCAATCTCACTGCTGCCAGCTACGCCTACTTGCGCAACAATCAAGCACCCGCTGCCAATCTTTACATTGTGCGCGATATGGACCAGATTATCTATCTTGGTACCGCTTCCAATACGGGTTGTTCCGGTCTTGGCCCGGTCGATAGAAGTATTAGAGCCAATCTCCACATCATCTTCTATCGTTACGTTGCCGATCTGCGGCACTTTGCACTGCTTACTGCCTACCGGAATGTAACCGAAGCCATCGCTGCCTATGACGGTGCCTGCATGTATCACTACTCTCGCACCAATCTCACATCCCGGATATACAGTCACATTAGGATGGATAACTGTGTTATCTCCTATCCGCACTCCATCGCCAATGTACACAAGCGGATGGATTATCGTGCCATCGCCAATCGTTACATCATCGCCAATATAACAGCCGTAGCCAATGGATATGCTTTGGCCATATTTGACTCGTTCACCAATCCTGCAGCTCGGATCAATACCAGGTGATGGAACTCCCAGTTGCGATGCGAGCAACCCAAGAATAGTTGAAAAAGCCTGTCTTGGATTCTCAACCTGAATTACAACCTTGCCATCGCAAGAGGATGCTTCAGGCACTACTACTGCGGTTGCCTGCGAACTCCGCGCAGCAGCAAGATATTTTTCATTTTCTGCCAGGACAATATCGCCTGGTCCGGCATCATTGACGCTTGCGGCTCCGGTAATTAAGATATCTCCCGAGCCAAAGAGCACTCCACCGACAGCATCGGCAAGCTCTTGAACTATAATGCCGGCCATATAATTTTCCTAGCCCCTGTCTTGATTTGTTATATAAGGTAATCGGCTGCGGAACCAGTCAGTCTTATCATCAGCATCAGGAGATGGCTGGAACGTTACCTCCATACCATGCTCTCTGGCTATCCGATTTACTACTGATCTCAGTTCAGCCCTGATCCTGTCTCTAAGAGCCTTGGAAAACGCCTTCTGTTCACCTTTCTCATCAGCAGCAACCACAGTAAGTCCAAAAGCTGCTGTTGAAGGCGTTTTTACAACTCTATGCTTTGCACCAGCATCATCAGTGAACGACCTGATTGCTTCTTTTGGAGTGATAGCAGCATAAGGAACGCAATAATCACTCAATTCCTCATTGAACCGATCACATCGTCCGGATATTATCGACGCAATACGGTTTTCTTCCTGACTTTTAATAGAGTCAAGCTCTTCCTGAATTGCCTCTGTATGCCGCTGCTTTGCCTCAGCAAGGCTGGAATCCAGATTCATCCGCAGTTCGTTTTCATCCTGCGCTAACTTGGACCGAACAGCCTCAAGAGCTAATTCACGAGCCTTGATTGCGCTTTGCACCTTCTCAGGCTCAATTCCGGTTGCTGTAAGCTGAGCTTTTAGTGCAGCCAGTTTGATAGCTGCATCCACACGGTCATACTTATGCTCTTCACTCAATGCCCGCAGGCTTTGGGCAAGCTCCTGCTCGGAACTACGTCTGGCCTCTGCCTCACTTGCTGCAGCTTCGGCCTCCAACTCCTGCCGCCTTTCTTTCAGCCGCCTGTCCAGAGCCTCACTCAATTGAGCGTTAATCCTGTCAAACTCCCACTGAGCTTTCTCTTCCAGGCGGACTTTTAGCGCCTCCCGAGATTCAGTGGAAGTCACAGGTTCAGGTAGTGGTGCGATAGACGCTGTGCGTGGAAAATCGATTGCCTCCAACCCTCGGTCAGGTGTCGATTCACGTGTTAAAGCATCAACTTGTTTAACCTGGCTCCATGCTGGATGAAGGTGTTCCAGAGATTGAATATCGCAGAACACCTTCTTCACAGGAGGCGGCTTAGGGCGGTCTTCAAAATACCACCCCAGCCCGGACAACGCCAGGCCAACCACACACACTAATCCTAATGATCCCTGGACTATCCTAATACTCACATTAATAGCCCGTTACTACTACTTGTTTAGCTCCTTGATAACGTCTGCGGTTATATCCATACCACCAGTAAGGACAACCATCTTGTCAACTACCATAGAGAGCTTCTTTGCTTTGGCAACTGTTTCAATTGCTTTTAACACTGTAGTTCTTATCTGCTCGTTGAGTTCTCTGCTTTTTGCTTCAAACTGCTGATTAGCTTCTTCACTGAGCGCCATAACCGCTTCATCTGCTTTGTTTAAGATATTGGTCAATTCGGTAAGGCGGGCTTTCTCAGTATCAGTCAATTCTTTCTTGTTCTGAAGATCCTTCAGCTCTTCATCCAAAGCCTTCTCGCGCTCACCCAGTGCTTTTATGCGAGCTTTGTCAGCATCAGTCTGATTCGGTTTCGCTACCAGAGTCAGTAACTCATTAATCTCTGCATCACTAAGCAGCCTGTGCTCATCACGAGTCTGAATCTTGGTAAGCAGTTGCTGACGGAACGCATCAAGCTCCGAGTCAAATGATTTCATCTTCTCGTACTTCTGGGAAATCTCATAAACGTCTACAACGCCAACTTGAGGAACGGGGTCTGCAGCACTTACTGGGATGCTTAATATCAGCATTACCGCTAGAATAAATCCTGCCACAACTGCAAAGGAACGATTAACCACTTCTGGCTACACCTCTCTACACAATGAATACGGAGGCAAGTTGCGCCTGAAACAGCGCATGGCAACCGCCTCCGCTGGCTGCCATTATACCAAAATATGGCAGGGCTGGACAAGAAACCTGCCATAACAGTACCTCACATACAGAAGACGGACTGCGCATACTACCATTGCCCGTCATAGCCAAACGAATGCAATTGTCTTTGAGAATAATTACAGCAACACATCATCAGGATGTACAAAATAAAAGGTTCGAAGAACTCAATCTCCGAACCCTTATCCACAAAAACCGCTCAGTGCAGTTTAGAATGCGTGTCCTATGCTGAAGTGTGTTCTTGCACCGTCGTCTCCGATACCGTAATCGAAGCGAAGGTTACCTATTGGTGTATTTACACGCAGACCAACGCCTACACCCAGACTAGGCTCAAAACTGTTATGCTGAGGCAGGTCATCAGATATATCATATAACGTATTGGATCCCCATGCGTCACCATAATCAGCAAAAAGAACACCAGTCAGTCCCTGAGTCACTGGCCGCCTATACTCAATATTAGCAACCAGCATCTTATCTCCCCAGAATCTGTCCTCTCTATATCCGCGCAGCGTCTCAGATCCGCCGACGAAGAACTGCTCAAAGAAAGGAAGGTCACCATTAGACAACCCGCCAAGCAACCTTACAGCAAAGGTAGTGCGTTTATCAGTAGGTGTGACTTTTCGTCCTCCCTTACTCCAATATCGCCTGATATCGAACTGCAGTTTTCGATACGGCCCAGATAAAGGTTCAGATGACAGAGTCTCTGTCACGGGATCGAAGAATTTTTGGGTTACATCAGCATTCCCAAGCTCCAAAGATACTGACCTATACCATCCATCTGCTGGGTCCATGTCGAAGTCTCTGGTGTTGTTGACCAAACGCAGCGTTCCACTACGAATATCTCCATCAGAGGCAACATAACGAGTGGCAGTCGTAGCAGTGAAATCAGATGTCTCGACAGTCTCACCTCTCATGGTAATAAATGCTCGAGTGACTTCGTTTAACGGTCTGCTCAAACCCAGAGTGGCACCTTTTCGCCGCTCATTATAAGCATCGCCATCGATGTCGCTGTCGCCGTTAAATGGAGTCGAAGCAAACCGGTAGACCAGCTTGTTGAAAACATTTACTGAAAGCGATGTGTGATGTTTGTCGATCCATGGCTCATGGAATCCAACTTCATAACTGCTGGACCCTCCTAGACCGTTCGAAGTACCAGTCTCCCACAGAAGTGTTAGTCCCTGTCCACGGCCTCTGAAGTTAGTTTCAGTGAGTTCTGCTCGGCCAACAAGTTTGCTGCGAGAACTGTAACCAACACCAATTCCAACATTTCCAGTCTTCTTCTCTGTGACGGGAATTGCTACGGCAACTTTTCCGATGTTTGATCCAGGCTCGATCTTTGGTGTCTCTATATGCTCGAAGACGTCAAGATTATACAACCTTGCAATGTCATTCCGGAGCTGCTTCATATTGAACACCTGCCCCGGTCTGGTCTTCATCTCACGTATCAACACATAATTTCTGGTCTTCTTGTTTCCGACAATGTCGATATCTTCGACCACATGAACCAAAATGGGGATTGTCAGGACTCCGGTCTCACGGTCAATGCCGATATCTTCGGTAACATAAGCCATATAGCCTTCGTCACGATAGTAACGCTGAATGGCATCTATGTCTGTATTGAGCGTACTGTAGTTCAAGACCTGGTTTGTCTTGGTTCTAAGAAGTCCCTTGATTGTTTCATCAGAGATTGGCTCGGAACCAATCACCTCAATCCCCTTAACAACAGGATTCTCAACCACATCGTAGATTACGCTCAAGCCTTCAGGGGTCTCTTCAGTACGAACAGAGACTGCGCTGAAATAACCGAGGGCGTTTATTGCCGCCCGGTCTTTCTCTGTGGCTTCTTTGCTATACTCAGCGCCAGGAGCCAGCTTAATTGCGCTTTCTATTGTCTCTTTATTAATGTTCTGATTGCCGCTGATTACTATTCGTGTAACCTTAACCTCATTTTGAGCAAATGCAGCACTCGACGGAAGTAACAAGGCAGCGAACATGACCAACGCAAGTATCATGTGCGTCCTCCGCCACAATCGAGACTTTGTTAACAACATCTGTAAAATGCACCTCCAGCACATCATCAATAACTCTTAATAAGATCAGCCCAAGTAATGCTGAAGCCTTCTGCGCAGCATTCCACGCGCACGGGCAAGTCTGGTTTTGACTACGTCGATTGATAAATCAACAGCTTCAGCTATTTCTCTATACGTTAATCCGTGAATATCTCTCAGCACGGCAACGATTCTATAGTCTTCGGGCAGGTCAGTTATCGCTTCTTCAACCAGCCTGCGCATTTCTTCGCGTTCAAGGGCTTTTTCCGGAGTTGGAATCGGCTCTGAAAGGCCGCCATCAGTCACATGCTCAATGAAGCACATCTCCTGATCATCCAGAGAGAGTGCCTCTACCCCACGCTGTCGGCTCCTTTCCCGGAATCTATTTTTGCAGACGTTTACAGCGATGCGATATAGCCAAGTATATGTGGTAGAGTCGGCTCGGAAGTTATCAAAAGCACGATAAGCTGCCACAAATGTGTCTTGAGTGAGGTCAGCAGCCTCATCGAAATCGCCTATGATGCGGTAGATGAGGTTAAAAATCCTCCGTTCATACCTGTCTACCAACTCGTCGAAATCAACCGAGTATTTTTCATCCTGCGGCAAAAGAAAAAGCATCGCCAACACCCGTACTTATTCTCATGATTACACATTCTGCCGCCATACTAACAGACCTAATCAGCCGAATGCAAGAAGTTTCCGCAAGTTTATTAAAAGAGTTTAAAACTTAATACTTATGAGTATCTGAACGAATACACAGTGTATGTATTGGCACTGTAAAAGACTGATTCACAGGTAATCTCAGAACCTGCGATTGTATGAGAACTGAAGAATACTTACCCGCCGGGAATCCGTAACATAACCGACTTCAAACCAATCACGCAGCCGGTAGCTTAGAGTAAGGGAGTAAGTTGCGCCTGTAATCGATGGCGTTCCTGTCACTATCCTCCAGTATGAAAGGTAGAAATCATCCAGCAGATGCCTTGTCAAAAAGACTGCCAGAGGTTGTTCGAAACCATATTCGATATCGAACTCCTCCAGACCTAAAGCTTCAATAAAACTGCTTTCCAGAGGATCGAACAGCATTGGTGAAACAGCAACAGCAAAAAGATCTCTGATCTGCTCTCTGAGCGCGAATTCACCACTGCCAAACAGGTCCTCAAAGTGCCCCAGGGCTGCTAGTATCTGCGTGCGAGTTAATCCCGCCGGATCGCTCCTTAGATCAATGTCTTCAGGTTGTAAACTGTCCAATGGGCCATCAACCTCAAGAACAATCGTATAACGCCTTGGTGTTCCGGTAGGTGAAGTAGCCGTCACCGAAGTCTGTGCCCTGAGATCAACATTTATACTGGTATTATCGGCACCACGAGTCCAACCGACGGTGATTATACCTCTTGTAATCCGCATTCTTGCGGTAGGCAGCCTGATTTGACCGCTTGCGACTCGCAGATTCGATGATAAATGCGGGTCCTGTAGCGATCCCGTAAGAGTCCCCTGCCCTTCAAGAAGCGCAACCATAGATGGATTTCGGAACCAAACATCATCCCTAAGCCGGAATGAAAGGTCGAACCTTGGATTGAAGCTGAACTCATGAGGTGATGGCAGAGATGTCTCTGGAACACGAGCAAGCAGCACTGAGGCGTCAGAAATTACAATGGTACCAGCAACGAATGGCTCATTTAACGACCCTGTAAGAGTCAATGAATCAGTAGTCGTAAAGCTGCCCGTAATCCGCTCCTGATAACCTAACAGGTCCTGCTCGACAACTTTTAACTCGTTCAATACTAATGCCAGATTGATTTCACCCTGAGGTTGCCCCTGCACAGATTGAACCAGATTTCCAAGAGATATCGTCCCACCTGGCACTATCTGGAATGTGCCGCCTGCACTCGATGCTCCCGTGAACGTCTCTACCCTCAACAGATCCTGCTCAAAGATTATATGCGCCTGCACGTTGTTGAATGATGTCTGGAAGTTCTTAATCCCGATGTTCCCGTTAGATATCATCATCTGTCCGCTTAGATTGGGATTGGCAACTGTCCCGGTGACATCGACCGCTGCAGATATAAGCCCAGGATCGTCTGTTGGTGTGGTAACAGCATCTGTCAGTATCGTAAGTATCTCAAGAGTCTGTTCTTCCAAAGTAGCGTGCAGGTCAATCGGCCGATCAACCGGTACTGAGAAAGTCTCCCAATTCCACGGAAGGACGCCGTAGAACACTGCCGAATGATCATCTCTGGTCAAAAGAACACGGCTTATGTCTATATTCTCTTCAGCGATAGTAATCTGCGATGCACGTAGACGGTCGAACTCTATACCATAAATAGTCGGCTCGACCATTTCAATTGAGGCCGTGACCGTAGGAGCATCAATAGGGCCTTCAATGTCTGCACGGGCAGTTGCGATACCGGAAATGTGGGTTGGACCTGTAGCAGGTGTTAACGCCACGAGATCAACGTTGTAAGCGTCAACTTCCAAGTCTATCTGTCCATTGGCAATCAAAGTGCCTTGAGCTGTCACGTTGAGAGCATCCGCTGCCGCTTCAAAGCTCTCCAAGAGCACTTCTCCCCTGCGTGAGACAGCTTCAACACTCAACTGGACATTTTCAATCTCGCCGATATCGATCTCCTGTGCATCCAAGCTGACACGAGCTTCAATCTGGTCTATTGGACCTTCTGCCATGAATGATGCACTAATCATACCCTCGTCCGGCCGACTCAACCGAGCCAACAGAGACCGCACACTTTCAGCATCAGGTTCATCTATATAGGGACTCTCAGCTATCAGCACATAAAGCGCAGGATAAGAGAATTCTTTCAATTCCCCACCTTGAACCTGCAGCCTGTTGTTTTGTGTATCAAGCGAAACACGGTCCACCGTAAGCGCTCCCCTGTCCGAGAGCAACACGAGTTGAGTAACCGTCAGCGTATCTTCACTCCAAGCCAGGTCTGCCGCAACTCTGTTAAACTGCACAGTGTTTATCGTCGGGCTTTCTGAAACAACCGTCGCTGCAACTACCGGACTTTCCGTTGTACCGGCAATATTCCCGCTGATATCAACTGTTCCTGAAAGCACAGCATACGGCCTTGCCAGGTCGTTCAGGCGAACAAGAGATACATCGTTAGCTACGAAATCCAGATTCAGATTCCCCTGCCGGTCGACTGTGCCTTCTGCAGTTAGAATTGCACTGTCACTGCGAGCAAGCAGGTCAGTCAATCTCAACTGCCCGTCCGAGTAAGAAAATGCAGTCCTTGCTTCAGCAACCGGGTATCCCGCCACAGCTCCATCAGTAAAG
The DNA here is from genome assembly GCA_029551395.1 of Armatimonadota bacterium. Lineage (GTDB taxonomy): Bacteria > Armatimonadota > UBA5829 > UBA5829 > DTLH01 > JAKPFN01. The sequence continues at coordinate 19,308 of JAKPFN010000115.1, forward strand.
ACGAGATTACCTTCGGCCTGAATGTCGTCAGTAGTGCCTCTTACACTAACAGTGCCGGTAACATTGCCAATAACATCAGCCTGCACTTGCAGCATTGTCAGGATTCTATCTGCCGCAGCTTCCGCAATATCTGCATCTATTTCTATGACCGGTGCCTTCGTACCGATACCTGCAATCCTACCCCGTACAATAACCTCGGCTGGCAGCACTCTGATCAGCGTATCCTCAATAGCAATAGATGTGCGGGTGGCTGATAAGTTGCCTCTTGCATAATCGAACTGGTAGCGGTCGAATCCACCGTCGAATACCTCTACACTGCCGGTAACAATCGGATCTTGAGTTGGCCCGACTACCTGACCATTGAAATTTGCCGTACCGGATAGATTAGATACCTGCAGAACATGTTCAAATTGGTTCAGATCTACTCCAGTTGCCGCTAACTGCAGATCAAGCTGATTGGCAGTAATGTCTCCAGATACTCTGACTACACCACGAGCAATTGATGCCGTCAAACGCTCTATTCGTATCCGATCTCCCGCTATCGTTATATCAGCCGAAGCATTGTTGAATACAAGGCTGTCCAGGGTTCCACGTGAAACTTGAACAGTTGTTGCAAACACCGGATCATCAGCCGTGCCTGATACCGAGAACCTTCCTGAGGCTGTTCCTTGTAGTCTCGCCTGCCGTAACTGCGGTATCTGTGCAAGATTAACGTCAGAAGCTATACCTGACAGAGATAGCTGTGCGGTATTGTTAAGCGCAATTACTCCGGATAAAGAAACCTGACCGCCAAATATCCGAGCGCTTGCCCGATCTACATCTACTGTCTCATTAGCATAAGTTGCCTGTATACGAACATCTGAAGCTCGATAACCATCCATACCGACAGCAGGAACCACAGCTCGGAGACTCACTACAGGATCATCAGTTGGCCCGATGATGTTCACTGAAAGCGGCCCCTGACCCGACAGAGCTACCTGCCTGAGCGATTCGATATCTCTTGCAGCACTAGCCAGCCTGGAATAATCCGCTCTATTTGAGATAATTCGAAGATCTAATCGAGGATTGCTGAAACCAACAACCTTTCCATTCAGTTCTATTGGAGAACCAGCAAGATTGGCTGATAAATCAAGGTTAAAAGTCTGATTTACAAGCTCTATTCTGCCTCGAAGGTTTGTTGCAGGCTCAGTCAGGTTAGCGATAGTTGCTTGACCGTTATTAATGTTAGCTGAACCTGCGTAGCTCCATTCTCTTTTGCCATTTGATACTTGTCTTGTGGCACTGACTCTTAGGTCAGCGTTACCCTGAGTCAGATTGACCGCTCCTGGGCTTAGGAAGTAACTCGACCAGTATCCGGCAGCGATGTCATCAGCCCTCAGGTCTATCGATAAAGTGCCGGTTCGATCATTGATGGAGCCGGACAGGCTGAGTCTTTCGAAACGCTGCCCTTTTGGCCCACGGGCAGTGAGATTGTATACATAGAATGGCGCTTCAGCAGCATCAAAGAAGCCGTCAACAGCTGCTACCTTTGTTACAACGGGTTTTTGCCCCGGAACCTGAGCCAGCCAATCACGAAACGTGACATTTCCATTGACTATCTCTACAGAACCAGTGAATGGTGGCCGAGGTGGACCTGGCTTTGGCGTGATCAAGTCCTGAATATTCAACTGGCCTGTTCTGAAACGTTCTATGAATATATTCGGGGAGACCAGCTTGACATTTCTGATCGTCTGTATTGCAGGCTTACGCCCTAACACCAGATCGATGAACTGGAAATCCACTACAAGCTTTTCAGCCGTAAGCAGTGTACCTGATTCGAAAGTTTCACCGTTGGCTATTCTAAGCCTGTAGATTGTTGCGCTGCCTTGAAGTAGTGAAGTTTCGACGCGTTTGACTTCGACTGCTCGACCTGTCTGCCGCTTGAGTTCATCCACAAGCAGCACATCGAGCTGTCCCATAACGCTTTGAACCTGTAGAAATATATAAAAAACGGCGCCAACAATCAATGCGATGACTGGAATCACCGCTACCAAAAGGATTATCAGCCGCCGATGTCTTGCAATCATTGCTCTGCCTTACTTAACCTCGTCCTAAGGCATGTTTCCTGTTCAAAATGATCAACTAACCGGGCGCGAACCGTATTAATATCAGGAACCGGGGTGATTAAGCTGGAAATCGATGTAATCTGCGCGGCATTTAGTCCACAGGGATTTATAAATGCGAAATGTGCCATATTCGGATTAATATTCAGGGCAAATCCGTGATAAGTTACACCTTTTCTGATGGCTATTCCTATGGAACAGATCTTCTTGGCTCCGACCCACACCCCTGCCGGTCCGTTTCTGCTGCCTGTAATGCCAAAATCGGCCAATGTTGAGATTATCACACTTTCTATTAGACGTAAAAACCTATGCACATCGCTCCCTATACTGCGCAGGTTTATGATCGGATAACCAACTAATTGACCTGGGCCGTGGTAGGTAGCATCTCCTCCCCTATCCGTTCGCACAAGTTCGATTCCCTGAGATTCCAGTACGCTCTCTGGTACAAGTAAGTTTATCGGATCAGCACTCGCACCTAAAGTTATGACGGGAAAATGCTCAAGCAGTAACAACGCCCCGGACAGGCGTCCTTCACATACATCTGAGTGAAGCGACAACTGAAGGTCCAACGCTTCCTGGTAATGAACCAGCCCAAGTTCGAGCAGACAAAAACCATGTGAGTCGACCGTACCGCAATATGCCTTGTGCGAGCGAAGATCGCTATCCAATGAACAACTCCGGGGATAAATTTGTTCCTAGTATACCCAGCAGTAGACCGCAGGGTCAACCAAGCCTGCATTCCAAACAAGACTGACGAGCTTGATTATGCTTGGTCATGTTGGTATACTGAATTGGCAAGATTTATGGAGGAAAATGAGTTAATTGAGGCTGTTGAACCTCTGCAAAAGTAAAATACATAGAGCTACCGTGACGTGCTGTGATATCAATTATGTGGGCAGCATAACTATCGACGAGGATCTGATGGATGCAGCGGGAATCGTTGATGGTGAGTATGTTCACGTCTGGAATATCAACAACGGCGAGCGGTTTGAGACTTATGCAATACCTGGACAGCGAGGATCAGGTGAGATATGCGTTAACGGAGCTGCTGCACGCAGATGCGCCGTTGGGGATCAGGTTATCATCGTTGCATTTGTCTTAACAGATGAGCAAATCACACGGCAGGTAGTTTTAGTAGACGAAAAAAATAGAATTACTCAGAAACTATAACTACAGATATATTGCTTATAAGTTAAAAGCCCTTCCGATAATAGGGAGGGCTTTTTGTTTTACTTTTTATTGAGCTCTTTCCAGTTGTCTATAAAGTACGGTAGTTTGTCTATAGCCTGGCTTACAAGGTTACTTATTATCTGTTCATCAATGTCGGATAACGTACAGAACTCGATTTTCCTAAGAAATTTACTCGCTCCTGATTTGAGGACATTATTTGTATCATCCAGCAGCCCACCGAAATGAAATAATAGATTTACACTTTTCTTTGTTAGTGCAATAGCACAAATCCAGTGATGAAAGTCGCCATTGAGAGCAAAGGTCAACTGCTTCCACTTTACAGCCATAGTAAAGCTGGGGTCTATCGATTCGATGACGGATATTACTCTTTCGGCAATCTCTCGATACTGCGGGTCAACACCATATAGATATTCGTTAGCAATTTCATTCATAGTGCAATTTAATTCCAGGAGCAATAACTAATAGATAGTTGTTCTTGAAAGACAGGTAAAATGCGTGGCGGAGAGGGTGGGATTCGAACCCACGGTCGTGCAAGCACGACAACGGTTTTCGAGACCGCCGCTTTCGACCACTCAGCCACCTCTCCAGTCCCGTTTGTAGTTGATAGTTCGCAGTTCATAGGGCTTGCGAATTGTTTATGAGCATGTGAAAACCCGGCCCTTAGAGCCGGGTTTCTCAAATATACTGGTAATATTAACTGCGAATTGGTCTTGGCGCCCTCGGAGGGAATCGAACCCCCTACGCCCTCCTTAGGACGGAGGCGCTCTATCCGGTGAGCTACGAGGGCAAATGGCGCGCTTGGAGGGACTCGAACCCCCGACCTAAAGGTCCGCAACCTTTCGCTCTATCCTCTGAGCTACAAGCGCGCGTTTTCGGCAAGACATAGTATACCACGATGGCGGCCTGAAGTCAATATTTTAACTGCCTGGCCGCCATCAGAGTGGTCTAATTATTTATATGCTTGCTCGGGAATAATCACAGGTTATCGGCATCCACTTGATCCGCAGTTTTTCTGTGCAATTTTATCTTTGCAGGTGCATGCTGCGCCATCAGCGCAACCGCATTCGCAATTTGGAATGTCACATTTACCGATAGAACAACCCATAAGCTTCATTGGGCACTGATCGCTCAGCATCATAGCGCAAATTGCAGGCTTACAGTTTCCCTGGCAACACTCGCAACCTTCAACGCAGGCTTGTCCGGCCGGCAAGTCCTTATGAACAGCAACCCACATATTTATAGTTCGAGCGTATAACTCTCCCTGGAGATCGTTCACACGTCCAACCAGCGCAGCGACTGCAGCTTCATTGACTGGTCTTGCAAGAAGAGCTGCATTAAGCTCATTGCGGGCATCAGCAAGCTGCTGGCGAAGACCGGCTGTATCTCTCACATAAGCATCGTAGACTTCCCTGGCAGCGCCTTCTGCGAAGCATTTACAGTTACCGCAATCCATTCGACCAGCACACGGCTTGCACATGGAACATCCGTCTTTACCGTCTGCAGCATGGACAGCAGCCATCTGATCTCCAGCCACCGCCGGGGTCTGGGATGTCACATATCCGAAGAATAATGCTGTGGCGAGTAATACAATTCCTGCTAAAACATAATACTTGTTTCGCATACAAAATACCTCCTAATTTATATTATCTACACTTTTCAACCTGAGTGCTAAAATCTGCAACCCAACGGTTTCATACCAACAAGACGCAGTAAATAATAACCTGGTTCCACAATTTTATGCAAACCATAACTGGCAAGCATACGTATACCTATCAGGGTACGCCTCACTTACCTTTATGCAGTTGGCCCGGATGTTTATAAAACTTAGTTAATCTTACATTAGTTGAAGAATATTTTTATGATCTACTATAGTCTAACAAGGTAATCATACCGGCATGTTACATTATGGCAGTTCAGGCCATTACAGGTAATAATACACCAAAAAATTTGCAGGAAATAACAGCCTGGTTGTCTAACAAGTCAATAATAATTCCAATCTGGTCAAGCATCTCCCAAGGAGGCGCAATGTTCACGAAGATTCTGGTAGTCTTTTCAATCGCCTTAACAACACTGTCAATCGAAGCGCAAGCGGTGCAGATTGACGCCGAAGTGGGATTTGGAGGTAAGTGCAGACAAGGAACCTGGGTCCCCATAACTATCAACCTGAAGAACCCCACCAACGACACTATCGCTGGAACGATTGCCACAATAGACCTCATTACAAAGCAGCCATCTACACATCGAACCGCCTTCGAACTAGGCGGACCATCAGAAAAACAATATACACACTATTGGCTGCCAGACCAGCCAGGCTCAGAAGCAATACTCAAGGTAATGGTGGATCGAGGACGCGTCAAAGATGAGAATAAATTGATCGTCAAGTGCCCTTACCAGTATGTCTATCCTGACAATATGTTTGTTACGGCTGTTGGGCCAGCACAGGCAACATTAAACTTTCTGGATGGTTTTCAGCTTGTCGCTCTAAAACCTGGACAGAGTGGAATACCGGGATCAACCTCCACTCAGATAAGAATAGAAGCAGGCTTGATAGATGCCGACAACATACCGGATAGACCTCTGGGCTACGATGGCGTTGATGTGCTTGTGCTTGCTGACCTGGCGCCATCTCGCACAGCCCCCGAGCAGCTTGCTGCCATTGGTATGTGGGTAGCAAGCGGCGGAACTCTCGTAGTGAACGGAGGCGCTGACTACCAGCGGTTGCAAAACAGCTTTTATGAGGAGATGCTGCCTGTCAAAGTAACCGGAGCCAGAGAACTGAGCAGCCTGAATTCATTAAACACAATACCTAATATTGGCATACCAATAGAAAATGCCGCGAGCGTTGTCATTGAAAGCCAATTGAAACCCGATGCTAGGGCTCTTGTAATGCAAGAAGGCATACCCTTGGTTACAGTCTGGGACTATGGATTGGGAAGAGTCATTTTTCTAGCATTCGATTATACTTCACCAACACTTCGAGCTTGGGGCGGACAGATTAATATGTGGAAGGCGATTCTACTGCTATCGAGCAAGAGAGTGCCTTTAGCCTCACCGATAATTGATACTTCATCACACACAACAATGCCTGGTCTGCCACCGACACAATCACCAATCCGGCCTCACCAGCGAGAATCAACAACTATGGGATCAATAGAGAGTGTTGCTGGAAACATGCCATCTATAACAACACCTTCACTCCAGATTATTCTTATATATCTTCTTGCATATCTGTTTTGTCTTGTACCTGTCAACTACTTCATTCTGACTAGAAAAAACCGGCGCGAACTTGCATGGATTACAACTCCTGCTGTGATTATTCTATTTACGATAGGCGCGTATGGAATCGGCTATACAATGAAAGGAAGCAGGCTGCTGCTGAACACAATTTCCGTAACTGAAGCTTCCACAGGCATAAAGTATGCTGCAATCAATACTTATATTGGGATATTCTCACCAGCGCGCAGGTCTTACGGTATGGAAATTTACGATACATTTGCGGTTACATCAGAGCGTGAACAAGTTAATGCTAACCAATACTGGCTCGGCGGAACACAACAGCAGACTAGACGCCGAGGATGGAAACCTATAAATGTTCACTTTGCTGATACAACTGTTCTGCCGGAAATATCAATGGATATGTGGTCGATGCGATCATTCCGTGCTGAAAGTGGTTGCGATCTAGGAGGAGCTTTGGATGCTAACCTAACCGTTGATACTAAAGCAAAAAAAGTAACGGGGAGGATAAGCAACAACACCAAATACGACCTCAACGACTGCCAGATTTTCATCGGTCAGCAGACAGCAATGATTGATAACATAAGAAAGAATTCGGTAGTAGAAGTAGAATCTGACCTAAGTCATATTGGGTCTAATTCAATTCATGCCCAGCATAAGATTAAATTATCTGAATTAGAGCTTGATCTGCTGACTTCTATATTGAACCAGCTACCAACTATGCCAAAGAACATCATAATAACAGCTTGGAGCGACCAATCACCTACTCCAATTAAACTCAAAAGAGGGCACGCAGAACGCCAGTCTGCGAACTGCTTTTTATTTAGGGTCTCCCCAGATGGAGGTCAGATCAAATGAGCATAATCCTGCGAACCGAGCATCTTACAAAAGTCTATGGCCCACTCATTGCTGTAAACAACTTGTGCCTGGAGATAAATGCAGGCGATATTATGGGATTTATAGGGCCAAATGGCGCAGGGAAGACCACAACAATAAAGATGATTGCGACACTCCTGCGGCCTACTTCTGGCACTGCTTACGTTAACGATATGAATGTCCTGGAACATCCTACGGAAGTAAGGCGGATGATCGGATACATGCCGGATTTCTTCGGCGTTTACGATGATGTCAAGACCTGGGAATACCTGGATTTCTTCGCTGCTGCTTATAAAATCCCATCTCACAAGCGAAAGCGTACCATAGACAATGTCCTGGAACTCACGGACTTGATGGGAAAGCGGGACGATTTCGTTGAAACCCTCAGCAGAGGTATGAAACAGCGTTTATGCCTTGCCAAGACTCTCCTGCATGACCCTGCAGTGCTGCTTCTGGACGAACCTGCATCAGGACTCGATCCCAGAGCGAGAATAGACATCAAAGAACTGCTAAAAGAGCTTAAATCGATGGGGAAAACCATCCTGATTTCAAGCCACATACTGCCGGAGTTGGCCGATTTCTGTAACAAGGTAGCTATTATTGAGCGAGGAGAGTTGATCGTAAGCGGAGACGTGGCTGAAATTATGGGGAAAGCCAGAGGTGGAAAACTACTGGAACTACGGCTGGTGGACCGCTTCGAAGATGCTATTACTATGCTTTCAGAAATGCAGAATATCAGATCAGTAAAACAGGAAGACGGCATTCTCAGGATTCAATACACAGGAGAACCTGACCAGCAGTATGAGATTCTGACTGCCTTGGTCAGCTCAGGATTTAAAGTACAATCGTTCTGCGAGGCTCAAATTGACCTTGAGGACATTTTCATGAAAGTAACGACAGGTGCGGTAGCATGACACCATTACAGACAACATTAAAATCTGCATTCCAAGGAATTAAAGGAGTAAAGTACGAAAATCCGGTAGTTACCAAGGAACTCCGGACACGAATGCGGGGCGCAAAGGCCCATTGGCTGATGATGGGATATGTAGTACTGCTTGGAACGTGCTTAATGATCACATATTACAGCCAATGGATAGTTACTGGAGGACAATTCAGCCCTGATTCCTGGGTTAACACCCGCTTCGGATTCAGGTTGTTTTCGGCTCTGACCTGGTGTCAGGCGATTGTGATCGCATTGATCGTCCCCAGCTTAACTGCCGGATCGCTTACTCTTGAGCGGGAACAGCAGACCATTGAGATGCTTTCCTTAACAGCGCTTTCGGCTAGAAACATCGTTGCTGGAAAGATTACTTCAGCGATGCTATTCATCCTGATGTTGCTTGCATGTTCGCTTCCGCTGTCAGGCATTTGTCTCATGTTTGGCAGTATTTCGCCGCTTGAGATTCTTGTAACATATCTGATGCTTATAGCATGGGCATTCTTGTTCTCCTCTATAGGAGTATATTTCTCTGCTATTTCCAAAAAAACATCAGGAGCCTCACTTGCGGCATTCGGCACGATTGGGATGTATACCTGGTTCACAACAGGGTTTGCAGCCAGCTCCATGTATGGTGGAGCAGATATTGCTTTTGCTGGGCTAAGTGCTTGTACAGCAGCCTCTCTGAGTGTATCAATGGCTGAAGTATTTGGCGTTAGTATACCTGTCGCATTGGTAGGCATTTTACTCAATGTAAGCATTGGATTATTGTTGTTGACCAGTGCAACTACACAGATTCCTTATCATCGAGAGCAGAGGTCTGTCCATATCAGGTTGCTGATCCTGGGGATATTTCTCGTTAACATGTTTCTGTTTGTTGGCAATGTATTTGCCAGTCTTGGCGTATACAATACGCAGGATTTGATACATGCAGCATTCATTGTCTTAATGGTCTCTATATTTCCATTTATCTCTGTATTCTCGACTGGCCCACACCGCAAGGATATCAGCCTTTGGAAGCAGCTATTCTCCGGTCGATGGAAGATAAAAATCTTCGAAAACCGTCCTGTTGGCGGATTCTGGTTCCTGATTGCATGGTGGATAATTGGATGTATAGCTATTTTGATATGTATCTCTATAGCGGCACCAGGTGTTGTATTAACAGTCTTTCATCGACCTGCTACCCAGCCAGGCGTTGATCAAATAAATGAACTCGATGCAATATTCCAGATTGCAGTTGGGATTTTGGGATCAGTGATAGCCTTTACATCGATAGGGTTGTTGGCATCCACCATTGTGCCTAACCGCCAGTCAGCGGCAGCAATCCTTTTGCTAGTAATGGTTCTGGCATGGATGGGGTATCCTATCTTAGCATGGCAGACTGAAAACTCATATGACTTCACATGGGGAAAAGCACACGGGCTAAAATGGCAACTTACCTATTTTTATCCATATCTGCCTATAAAAGCAGCTCTTGGTGAATGGAAGCCTGGTAGTAATGCACCTTATCTGTTGACATCTCCCAAGACAACTTGGGTTGGTTGTGCTGTGGCATGGGGAATTGTGTCAATAGCAGCATTATCACTTGCTAATCTGCTAAACAAGCGAAAGCTAGGGATACCGGATGATCGATGAGAAGTTCGAGCAAGATTTAGTGCAGATGAGGCGCAGAATCAGGTTTCTGCTGGTTCAAAAGCGTGCGTTGATGGCTGGAACAGCAGGAGCTGGGCTTGCTACGGTACTGCTCATCGTATCGAAGTGGCGTTATGAGCTTGGCGAGCCGGTTTTACTCGCAGGAATAATCTTCTTTGCCTTGATTGCCGGAGTTGTCTGGGGCTTTCTATATAAACTGAACCACTTCGTAACAGCCAGAGCCACAGAAAGCCGATTGGACCTGAAAGAGCGGCTATCCAGTGCCGTTGCGCTTGCAGACCAGGACTCGGAGATGATCCGGTCGCTTATCGATGACGCTTCCAGACACATGAACGGCATTAATCCCAAAGAAGTGTTCCCTTACCGGTTCACGAAAGAAATGGCAGCCTTTGGATTAATGCTTGTTATACTCTTTGGCACCTACTTTATCCCTCAGATCCCTGCACTGCAGTCTAAAGACAGGCGCGAAGAAGTCAAGGTGATGATGAACGAAGGTAAACGGCTGGAAAAACTGGCAAAGAACCTCGAAGAACGAGTGTCACCTGACAATGAGATAGCAAAACAGATTGCCGAGAACATGAAAAAACTCGGCAAAAAGCTGCAGTCCGGCAGGATGACCCGAAAGCAGGCTATCCTCGAGATGCGCAAGCTGGACAAAGAGATAAAAGATGCTCAGGACAGGATAGCCGCAAGGAATCAATCGCCTAAGTCGATGGCTGAAGCAGGTCAAGAACTCCAAAATCTGTCCGCTGCTTTTGCTGGCAAATTGCAGGAACAGGTGGAAAAGGAACTGAAGGAAAAACTGGCTTCCGGGATAAAAGACCCAAAGCTGGAAGAACTGCAGAAACGCCTGAAAGACCTGCAAGAATCAAAAGGGGAACTCACACCGGAACAAATCAAGCAGATGGAGAAGAAGGTTCAGGATTACCTGAAATCTCAACAGAACATCTCCGTACCTCCAGAGTTATCTGCACTTATGGCCGAACTTATTAAGAACGAAGATTTTACAAAGGCTCAGGAGTTGCTGTCCGAACTTTCCAAAAAGCTGAACCAGCAGGGCAGTAAAATGTCTCAAGAAGACCTGAAAAACCTCGAAAAGCAGCTAAAAGCGCTTGCTGAGGCACTGAAAGACACTGACCTTGACCAGCTTTCCAAGACGTTGCGGGAAGCAGCCGAACAGCTTGCAAAAATGGACCCAGAAGAAGCTGCAGAACGGCTCAAGCAGATGCAGGCAGCATTCAATATGGCCAAGGACTTGAAAGAACTTAAAGAAGCAGGCGGTGGGTGACAGAGTTCCATCTCCGCACTCGTTGGGTGTGGAATTGAAAATGGCGGTAGCCAAGGCAGCGGAAAAGAAGGCGATAAAATGGGTAGTGGAGGCTTGTCGGGTAAACCGGGCAGTGCAGGCGGCCCGGGAAGCGGAACTTATGAAGATGTAAAAGGCCAGATTGAGAACAGCAAAGAAGGCTACATCACCAAATCATCTTCCCTTGTCGGTAAGGAAGGCTCTATTTACGTGTCGGGGACAACCAAAGGCGCTCCCGATGAGCCAGGTTCATCATCTGTACCTTATTATGAGGTATATGGAGATTACAAGAAGAGCGCAGAAAAAGCTTTGTCCAGAGAAGACGTACCCTCAACCCATCGCCAGGGAGTCCGTAAATACTTCGACTCGTTGAATAAAGAATAACCGGATTATATGCACAACTTCGTATAAGTTGCTTGCATTATCTTATACATCTCTATATTCAAACAAGAGGAATTGACTGATGCAGATAGAGGAACGGATTGGAAAGTTCAGACAGGATTTCAATACACTGAAGGCTGAGATCAGCCGGATGATAGTCGGGCAGGAAGAAATAGTAGAAGGTGTTATCGTATGCCTTCTTGCTGATGGTCATGCGCTCCTTGAAGGCGTTCCAGGACTTGGTAAGACGCTCCTTGTCCGCACACTAGCTCAAGCTATGGACCTGAAGTTCTCCAGGATTCAATTCACGCCTGACCTGATGCCTGCAGACATCGTTGGAACTAATATTCTGATAGAGGATGATTCTGGCAGGAGATGCTTCCAGTTCCAACCAGGGCCGGTGTTTGCAAATATCATCCTGGCTGACGAGATCAACCGTGCTACGCCAAAAACTCAGTCTGCGATGCTCGAAGCGATGCAGGAGCACTCTGTGACGGTTGCAGGAGATATCCGCAAACTGCAGGAGCCGTTCCTGGTCCTTGCTACACAGAACCCGATAGAGATGGAAGGTACTTATCCGCTCCCAGAAGCCCAGTTGGACCGGTTCCTTTTCAAGCTGATGGTAAGTTTCCCGACACTTGACGAATTGGGTACCATCCTCGACCGAACGACAAAGTCTGAGCAGGTTGAAATCAACAAAGTAACCAATCCTGAGACAGTGCTTGAGATGAGGCGGCTTGCCAGAGAAGTCGAACTTGCCCCGCATATAAAGGAGTTTGCGCTTAAGGTAGTGCTGGCTACGCATCCTGACTCCGAGTACGCAACGGATATGGTAAAGAGATTTGTCCGCTACGGGTCCAGCCCCAGAGGCGCGCAGGCTCTCGCGCTGACATCCAAGGTAAACGCACTTTTGGACGACCGGCGCAATGTGGGCTTCGATGACATCAAAAAGGTAGCCAAACCTGCCCTGCGGCACCGAATCATCCTCAACTTCGAAGGCGAAGCTGAGGGAATATCCACCGACGCGATTGTTGCGGATATACTGGAAAAAGTGACACAGGGAGATGAGATTGTGGTATAACTCCGCAATCATCCGTGTAAATCCGTGCTTAACGACCTTAACATAACGCAACCAGATACCGAACCGGAGGACTTTTTGTCTCCGGAATTTCTGCGTAAGCTTGAACAGCTATCGCTCGTGGCTAAACGTGTCTTTCCTGGCCGGATGCGCGGCGAGCGTCGGTCAAGTAAACGCGGCGCATCGGTCGAATTCGCTGACTACCGCAACTATACCATCGGTGATGACTTCCGCCGGGTGGATTGGAA
>JAKPFN010000120.1 GCA_029551395.1 Armatimonadota bacterium
AGGCAGGGCTTCGGACGGTCATTGTTCCAAGTTCCAAAATCTGGCACAAGGTATCACGTTCCATAAGTCCTGGAAGCAATACACAGCTCTACTACTTCTGCCGGAACAGGCTTTACTTCCTGAAAAAACACGGAATTGGAAAGGGAAGGCTGCTGCATCTTTCTTTGACCCATTTTGGACGAATGGCAGCGGCGATGGCTGTGCGTGGAGATAAGAAAGCCAGCCATACAGTGTTAAGAGCAGTATGTGACTTCTACCGTGGCAAAATGGGAAAGGCCAGACTATGAACCTCTTGATAGTCTCACAGTGGTTTCCCTGTCCTCCGATAAACGGAGCAAGGCAGCGGGCTTTTCACCTGCTTCATGGTCTGGCAGCAAATCATGAAGTCAGATTCCTGAGCTTTGCCCAGAATCCTTCAGACATGGAGCGCACTCATGAACTGACCCAGGTCTGCCGGGAGGTTGTAGTCGTCCCTAGAACGGAGTATAAACCTTCCGTATTCAATGGTCTTCGAGCGCTTTTCTCATCCAGACCAAGGTCCAGCCTTGCTACGTATAGCCCTATCATGGCCCAGGTCATCCGCGAACAGCTACACGCTCATCGCTTTGATGCCGCCATTGCCCTTACCACAGTTGCAGGAGAGTATCTGAGGTCAGTAAAAGTGCCGACGATTCTCGACAACGACAATGTAGATACCGCATATTTCCGCAGGTTGGTTCAAATGGTTGATAGTCCTCTGGCACAGTTTAGGCGAAAACTGACCTGGGTAAAGGTTGCCAGATATGAAAAAAGGCTGGTTGCTTCGTTTAATGCCACTACGGTTGTTTCTGAGGATGACAGACAGGAGCTTGCAAGGCTTGTTCCTGATAAACATAACCAGGGTGTAGTCCATGTTGTCCCAAATGGAGTCGACCTTAGGCTGTTGGACTATCAGGGGCCGGTTGTAGACTCCCGCGCCATCATCTTTACCGGTGCGCTTACCTATCAAGCCAACCTTGATGCTGCACGGTATTTCTGCAGAGAGATACTGCCAAAAATCAGGTCCAGCGTTCCTGATGTGCGTGTTCTGATAACAGGAAGTCATGCAGGCGCGGACATAACACCGCTGGTCGATGCGGGAGCCGAACTGACCGGTTTTGTTGATGATATTCGCCCGCTGGTTGCTGGAAGTGCAGCGCTGATAGTTCCGCTCAGGATAGGCGGTGGGACCAGGCTCAAAATCCTCGAAGCTATGGCGCTTGGAACACCCGTAGTGTCCACAAGCCTTGGTGCGGCCGGTATTGGGGTAAAACACGAGGAGACTGCGCTTCTGGCTGATGACCCTGAGCAGTTTGCATCATGCACCGTGCGGTTGATGCAGGACCGGATGCTGCGGGAGCGGATTTCATCGAATGCTAAAAGCTATGTTGCGGCGAATTTCGGGTGGAACCGGTGTGTGGAAGCGCTTGAAAATGTCTTGGATAGCGTAGTGATTGGAAAGAGGGAAGTATGATTGACAGGCTGGCTCGTACATCTATGGCCACTGGAGCTAGAGAGACAGCAGCAAAAGTAGTGCGGTTGCTGGTATCCGTTGCTGGAATATGCGCTCTGGCATACATACTGTCGACACTGGTGCTGCGGACGGATGTGTATTTCGTTGTCTTGGCAGCAGTTGTAGTAGCAGCATCGATTATACTCTCTCGCCGGTTCGAGTTGGGGATATTCCTGTTTCTTCTTATTGCCCCTTTTAACACAGGGACATCTCCGGCGGTACTTGGCGAAGAAGCAAGCTACAATGCTGGAATAATGCCCAGCCAGGCAAGCCTTGCTTTCCTTTGTTTCTACTGGCTGGTTTCAGGCATGCTCGGCAGCGGATTCAGGATAGAAAGAACGCGGTTGAATGGTCCTTTATACGTGTTCTTCGGATTGGCCATTGCCTCGATGGTGATGAGTTTTTTCATATGGGACCCAGAAGTCCAACGTTACAAACAGCAGATTTTATATCCGGTTTCTGAGATAGGATTGTGGATACTGTGTGCCGCAGCATTCTTCATGACAGCCAGCAAGATGAGAAACCAGAGTTGGCTTAAGGCACTGTTCTGGCCTGTAGTTATTGTTGCTCTTTATGCGGCAGTTTTCCAAATCACAGACCTAGAGATGATCTGGTCGATCTCCCGAAGCACTTTCACGGTAGCGTTTGCAGCCACAGTGGTTATGGCAAGACTGTTCTTCGGCAGGGACAGCAGTTCTGTAAAGGTTGGACTGGCCCTGCTGCTGGGAGTCTTCCTGACCGCCATACTCTGGAATACAGCCTGGGTTTCCGGCCTCATCTCTGCAATACTTGGGATTGCATTTGTACTTCTTCTCTACTCCAGAAAGGTATTTGCTGTTGTTGCAGTTGCATGTCTGATCCTGCTTCTTGCACAACCAGGCGCGCTCCATTCCATCTACCATGAATCCCGCAGCCAGGGAGATATGGACAGGCTGAATATGTGGGGAGATGCCGCTCGGATGGCTTCAAGTACTAATCCTTTGTTTGGTATTGGCCCTGCAAGCTATCTGGCTTATTCCAGAAAGTTCGGCAGCGTATGGTACGGCCATACTACTTACACAACAGCACACAGTGACTATGCTCAAATCATCGCAGAAATGGGACTGCTGGGCATTCTGTCATTCGTCTGGCTGGTTATTGTTGGAGCCAAAGTCGGGCTGGAGGCAATCCGAAAGACTCCCGCTGACCTCAAATGGCTGTCTGTAGCAGGCACATCAGTCTTT
>JAKPFN010000121.1 GCA_029551395.1 Armatimonadota bacterium
GCTATCGGCATCCTTCCGCTTTTTGCGATGTGCGACAGGCAGGACATAGGAGGCGTTTCTCATCCTTCTCACCCGGACACTCACAATCTGCCGGCGGTATTCATCTACGACGCTCATCCGGGTGGAGTTGGGATATCTGAAACGGCGTATGACAGACTGGACGAGGTGCTGTCAGCGACGTTGAGCGCTATCGAGGACTGCAAATGCGAGGACGGCTGCCCATCTTGCGTGCAATCTCCAAAATGCGGCAACAACAACGAGCCGTTGGACAAACACGGCGCTGCATTTTTGCTGAGGGAGATTTTTGCACCGGTTGCTGTGTCGAAGGCGTAGGTGGTAGGCGTGATTATTAAGCTCCCGATTCGATGGTCCGGCGCGAGACGGGCCGGGTGATAGGAATAAGTTATCAGGCCTAACTTAAAACCTGAACTACTTATTGACATATCGGACATCTTCGGATTACCCTAGTAACCAGCAGGCGTTGGATGCTGCCTGCCAGATGATGGCGAGGGATTCCGAACCTTATGACACCACTTACGCAGTACCTCAAGCAAATCTCAAAGGACGTTGAAGCAGGTATCGCTACCGAACATACTTATCGTCCGGCACTTAAAACGCTGATAGAATCGCTCGATAAGAGTATTACTGCCACAAACGAGCCAAAACGTGTGGATTTAGGTGCGCCTGACTTTGTGCTCACTCACGGGCAGACGCCAGTCGGCTATATTGAGGCCAAAGATGTCGGCAAGTCACTCGATGAGATCGAAAAAAGCGAACAATTGGAGCGGTATTTCGGTCTTGGGAACTTAATACTTACCGATTATCTGGAGTTTCGATGGTATGTATTTGGTGGGCGGCGGATGACGGCAAGGCTTGCAGAGGTTGGGCCAAACGGGAAGGTGCGTAAGCTGCCTGATGGTGAGGCTCAGGTGGGAGAGCTTCTTGAGTCGTATCTCAAGTATGAAGCGGTCGAGCCGGGGAATCCTAAAGAGCTTGCAGAGCGGATGGCGCGTATTGCCAAGGTCATCCGGCCAATGGTCATCAATTGCCTGCAAGAGGAAGATGAAAATGGAACGCTGCACAAACTGATGCAGGGATTCAGACAAGTGCTGCTGCATGAGCTGGATGATGAGCAGTTCGCCGATATGTATACTCAAACACTCTGCTATGGGCTTTTTGCAGCGCGTTGTTATCACGACGACCCTCAACCGTTCTCCAGAAGACAGGCTCCCTACGATATCCCCAAAACCAATCCGTTTTTACGCGATCTGTTCGCTCACTTCGCCGGACTGGACATCGAGGACCAGCCTTATGTCTGGGCTGTAGATGATTTGGCACATTTGCTGGCGCGGACTAACATGGGAAGTATACTGACCGAGTTTCTGAAGCGGACCGGACAGGAAGACCCAGTTGTTCATTTCTATGAGACGTTTCTGGCAGCATACGACCCGAAGATGCGAGAAGCGCGTGGAGTCTACTACACCCCTGAGCCGGTAGTCAGTTACATAGTGCGAAGCGTAGACCATATTCTAAAAACGGATTTTGGGCTGGAGGATGGCCTTGCTCATAAGGGCAAGGTGAAGATGAAAGACAAGGATGGTGAGGAGCGCGAAATACACAAGGTGCAGATTCTCGACCCTGCTACCGGCACCGGCACATTCCTTTTTGGAGTAATAAACCAGATTTACCAGTATTTTGAGAGCAATAAGGGAATGTGGCACGGATATGTCCGCGACCATCTTCTGCCGAGGATCTTCGGTTTTGAACTTCTGATGGCCCCGTATGCCGTAGCTCATCTGAAACTGGGGCTGAGGCTGAAGGAAACTGGTTATGATTTCAAGCCTGATGAGCGGCTCAGGGTTTATCTGACAAACACGCTTGAGGAAGCTTTCCCTGTGCATGAATCGCTGTTTGCCCGAGAGATAGCTAAGGAAGCCAATGCAGCGGCTGAGGTCAAGAAAGACCTGCCAATTATGGTTGTGTTGGGAAATCCACCATATTCCGGCCATTCAGCCAACAAGGGAGAGTGGATCGCCCAACTACTGCGGGGGATGGATATAATCACGAACCTGCCAACTGGAAGCTACTTTGAAGTAGATGGAAAACCGCTTGGTGAAAAGAACCCTAAGTGGCTTAATGATGATTATGTAAAGTTCATCCGTTTTGCCCAGTGGCGTATAGAACAGACCGGTTATGGAGTGTTGGCGTTCATCACTAATCACGGCTATCTGGACAACCCGACCTTCAGAGGCATGCGCCAAAGCCTGATGCAGACATTTGACCGTATTTATATTTATGATCTCCACGGCAGCAGCAAGAAGAAAGAAACCACCCCGGACGGAGGCAAGGATGAGAATGTCTTCGACATCCAACAAGGTGTGGCTATTTGCTTTATGATTAAGGAGAAAGCAGGAAAGCAGGAACCTGCTCAGGTGTTTCACGCGGATTTATATGGGTTGAGGGTGGAGAAATATAAGTCATTAGCCGAGAGTAGTATTGATAATACACAGTGGACACAACTTGCCCCACAATCAGAACTATTTCTGTTTATTTCCGCTGATACAAAATTATCGAAAGAATATGATCTTTTTATTCCTATTAACCAGCTATTCCCCTGTAATAGTGTAGGTATTGTTACCGCGCGAGATAATCTTTGTATTCAATACACTGAATCTGAAGTTTGGAACACTGTTACGCACTTTGCCTCACTTCCACCAGAACAGGCACGAAGAGAGTTCAACTTAGGTCAAGATGTACGGGACTGGAAGGTAGAATTAGCTCAAGCAGATGTATTACGTAATGGTCCTGACAAAAACAGAGTTGTTCCTATTTTATATCGGCCCTTTGATGTAAGGTGGACTTACTATACTGGTGTTTCTAGAGGATTCCATTGTATGCCACGACCAGAGATTATGCAACACTTTTTAAATCAGGTAAAAAATCAAGCTTTCATGATTGGAAGAAGCGGAGCAGTAACTGGTGATGCAGAATGGTCAATAGTAGGTGTTACTCGCTGGATAGTAGATCTCAACTTTTATCGGCGTGGCGGCGAACAAGTTTTCCCTCTCTACCTCTACCCATCAGAGTCAAAGACGACTCTTTTTGATGAGGATGAAAAAACCGATTCTCCGGGAGGCAGGCGGCCTAACCTTTCGCCGGAGTTTATTACCGACGTTGAGAATAAAATCGGCATGAAGTTCGTTTCAGATGGCAAAGGTGATCTCGAAAAGACATTCGGGCCGGAGGATGTGTTCAATTACATCTATGCAGTCTTCCATTCACCGACCTATAGGACACGCTACGCAGAATTTCTTAAAATAGACTTTCCCAGGGTTCCACTCACCTCCAATGCAGACCTTTTCCGCACGCTCTGCACGCTTGGAGATAAGATGGTAAAACTGCATCTAATGGAATCAACCGGGCCAAACCTTCCCAACTACCCGGTCTCGCTTCCGCCGGATGATGAGAAGAAGGACCGGGTTGATAAAGTCCGTTACACAGAACCCGGACAGGGCGCGCCGGAAGGACGGGTCTGGATAAACGACAAGCAGTATTTCGAAGGCATTCCCAAAGAGGTCTGGGAGTTCCACATCGGTGGGTACCAGGTGTGCGAAAAATGGCTCAAAGACCGAAAAGGGCGCGTTTTGTCCTATGATGACCTGGAACAGTACCGAAAGACTGCAGCCGCCCTTTCAGAGACTATCCGGCTGATGTCCGAAATAGATGAGGCAATAGATGAACACGGCGGATGGCCGATAGATTAGTAAGAACCGGTTCCGATTCTGATGGTTCGTTTATTCTATCGTAAATATTAAATCTGGGTAACAGTATAATGTGGGGCCGAATCCAAGAGGAGGAACCTACAATGCCAGTAGGCAGGTTAACAGTCCTGTCGGCACTGGTGATCGCGCTGGTTGCGATATTCGCCGTGGCAACTTTTGTCTTGGCGGACGTTACCGTGGGCGATACAGCCCCGGATTTTGAGCTTGGTAAGGTTGATGGGAATGGCACCATCAAGTTGTCTGATCTGATGAAGAACGGGAAACCGACTCTTCTTGTGTTCTGGGTGAGCTGGTGTCCGCACTGCCAGCGAGAAATGCCGGTACTAGACAAAGTATATAGAGACCTTAAAGCCAATAGCATCAATGCTATAGGCGTGAGTGTGGATGATGACCTGGAGGATGCTCGGGAGTTCGTGACGGAATACGAGATCAGTTTTCCGAATGCCTACGCAGGAACTGATGCAGGCGAAAGAGTGCTGGATAATTTCGGAATCCGGGGAGTGCCGAATACATATATTATCGACAAAGATGGCATGGTTAGAGCACACTATGTCGGTGATGTAAGTGAGAAAGTAATAAAAGAGCAGTTCGAAAAGCTGGGTGTGAAGTGATTCTACCCATTTTGGGCGGGGAGTGAGATCAACCAAAGGCCGGGGCAGCATTGCCCCGGCCTTAACTGATTACCACATTATCCTCACGAAACAATATGGCTCCTCATTTTTCAGCTACTACGGGCAGGTCTTCTCCCGCTCTTGTAGGATAGACTCTATCTGCTGCAGTTCATCATTTGACAGGTCAAGGTCTGCTGCCTGAGCGTTTTCCTCTATCTGCTCGACCTTAGATGCGCCGACAATACACGAGGTTATCTCCGGATGAGAAAGAATCCATGCCAGTGCTAGCTGAGAGAGCTTTGCATTCTTGCTGTGGGCTATCTCCGCAAGCTCGTTCAGCGCCTTGAGGTTGGCCGGATTCAGCCAACTCTGCCCTTCCTCATGACCGTAAAGCCTCGATCCAGCCGGAGCAGTGCCTGTCAGATAC
>JAKPFN010000160.1 GCA_029551395.1 Armatimonadota bacterium
GATTAAAGGCATCCAATCCCAGTGATGCAGAAATGTTCAGAGAAGGAAGAAATTCCTTTCGTGCAGCATCGACACTCCATTTTGCCGCAATCAGTTCATGTTCGGCTTGACGGATATCAGGCCTGTTCTTAAGCAATTCTGAAGGAATACCGGTTATGACCTTTTGAAGGTTTGCAGAAAGGAAAGATGACTTATTACGTTCTATAGTTGTAGGATACCTACCCAACAACAGATTGAGACTATTCTCACTTTCGGTCATCTCCTGCCGCAGGGTATATTCCTCGGAACGAGCCTTTGCTAGTTCCGACTCAAATTTTTCCACAGCCAGTTCCGTATCGGCATCAGCGCTTTTCTGAATTTTGGCAATCTCTACAGCTTTCTTCTGTAAGTCGATGTACTGGTGGATCAGCTCTAATTTATTATCGAGTGCGAGTAGATGGTAATAGTTACTTGCTACTTGTGAGATGAGTGAAGACAACACTGCATTACGTCCTTCAATGGTAGCCAGATAGTGCTCCACCGAAGCTCGCTTATTAGAACTTAACTTATGCCACAAGTCCACTTCCCAGTCGGCACTGGCTCCCAGCTGATAGTCCATCAAAGGATCGGGAATGCTTTTGCCAGGTTCCATCTCCGTAGTGGCATTTCCAGCACCTTCACTAGTATAACGACCAGCCTTTGAAAGGCCCACGCTACCTCCTAAAGAAACCGTTGGCATCAGTTGACCTTGCTGATAAAGGACGCTACTCTTTGCAATGGCAATCTGCTGAAGAGTCATTCGGAGATCCTGATTGTTGGTCAATGCTGTATCAATCAGAGAGACGAGTGTTGAGTCTGTGAAGAACTGCTTCCATGGAGTGATCGTGGCATGTTCGTTATCTACGCTGTCCTGCTGAAAGCGTGATGGCAAATGCATCTTCACTGCGTCATCCATTCTGGTGGCCTGTGGTGTCTTGCAACTCGCTATGATAAGTGCAGACACACCTACTATATACTGAATATATTTAGTTTTCATCTTTTTTATACTTGATATCTTTTTTTTCTGTCAATGGTTTGCCACGTTGATATTTCACCATTTTTACCTTCTCAGCCATCGTTCCGAATATATAGTACAATCCCGGAATGAGAATTAGACCAAAGAATGTACCCAACAACATACCTCCAACGGCAGCACTACCAATAGTACGATTACCAACAGCACCGGCTCCGGTTGCTACAACTAAAGGAAGGAGGCCGGCAATAAAGGCAAACGATGTCATCAATATAGGACGGAATCGTGCAATGGCACCCTCGATTGCAGCCTGGCGGATACTCATGCCCAGATTCCTGCGTTGTACCGAATATTCGACCATTAAGACGGCATTCTTGCCTAACAGTCCTATCAACATCACCATCGCCACCTGTGCATAGATATTATTCTCCAATCCTAAGATTTTCAAGAAGATAAATGCTCCGCAGATGCCCGCCGGCAAAGAGGTGAGAATAGGCAACGGGAGGAGAAAATTCTCATATTGAGCAGAGAGGATGAGGTAAACAAATACCAGACAGACTATAAAGATCAGGATAGCCTGGTTTCCCTGGTCTACTTCATCTTTAGAAATACCGGCCCAGTCATAGTCGAATCCATGCGGTAATGTTTTCTCCGCCACCTGTTC
>JAKPFN010000161.1 GCA_029551395.1 Armatimonadota bacterium
CCGGAAGAATAGCTGAGGGATTTGCAATCCCGGTCATTGATATTTCAGACCATAAACTGGAATCACAGATTCTTCAGCAATATGTTCGGGAGGGATTGCAAATCCCTCCCTAGAGGATAAATGTCACCCTGAACTCGTTTCTGGGTCTCTGTTAATTACTAAGAGATGCAAACAAGTTCAGCATGACAGATTGAGTAACCATGATTCGTACATTTAACCCAGCAGACCTTGAGCCAGTGGTTGGTTTGCTGAAGAAAACACTCATCGCTGACCCGATGACGAGTGAAATCTTTCAGCGAAAGGTCCTGCTCGACCCGAATTTCGACACTCAGAGCGCGCTTGTTGCAGAAGAGGATGGCAATGTTGTCGGGCTTGTTCTTGGACTTACCAGAAGGTTGCTGATTGAAGATCAATCGCCCGATTTCGACCGTGCCTGGATTACTTTAATAGCTGTAGAACCAAAGAGACAGCGCAAAGGAATCGGTCAGGAATTGTTGAGCCGACTTCAACCGTATTTAAAAGAGAAGGGAGCTTCTAGTATATGGGTTTCCCCGTATGCTCCTAACTACTTCTCACCGGGAATAGATATAAACGCTTATCCGGGGGCTGTTCAGTTCTTCCGGAAGCTCGGATTTGATGAAGTTTACCGGCCGCTTTCGATGGATGCATCGCTTCTCAGCCTGCAGACACCAGAATGGGTTCAGGAGAAAGAGAGAAGTCTGGCCGAACAGGGCGTGGTTATCGAACTTTATAATCCACATCACATCCTGCCGGTTCTGGAGTTTATGAAAGCGGAGTTCCCAGGCGATTGGCAGCGTTACATCAGGGAGACGATGTCAAAAATTACGCTCGGACAGTATTCTCCCGATCAAATATGGGTTGCGCTTGAGAGTGGAAAAGTGCTCGGGTTTGCCCAGCATGAAGGAGAAAGGTTCGGCCCATTTGGAGTAGCATCAAACCAAAGAGGACAAGGCATAGGAGCAGTCCTGCTTTTCAAATGCCTGCATGCAATGCGAGACAAAGGTCTGCACAACGCATGGTTCCTCTGGACTGACGATAAGACCGCAAAGCTCTACAAGGAGGCAGGGTTTGCTGAGACACGGAGGTACGTGGTGATGAGAAAGACACTGGAGTAGAAAACATGCAAAAGAGGGTTAGTATCCTGTCAATAGGGGCACACGCGGGCGATGCAGAAATCGCAACCGGGCTGGCATTAGCCCACCACGTGAACTTGGGAAGAAAAGTAGCAATCTGCCACTTGACCCTTGGAGAGAAAGGCCATCCAAAGCTCTCTCCTGAGGACTATGCAAAGCAAAAACGAGACGAAGCAATGGCTGCTGCTGATGTCATCGGTGCGGAATTTTATGCGCTGCCATATCGTGATGGCGAAGTAGCTGTATGTGATGATCTTAGACTGGCGATCTGCGATGTTATTCGAGACTGCCGACCTGATGTGATCCTGACCCACTGGAAAGAATCTGTCCATAAAGACCACATCACCTGCAACAATTGCGTACCGGATGCTATGTTTTATGCCGCTACTGCTGGATTTGAGCGCGTTATGCCGCCTCACCAGGTCAAATCTCTCTATTTTGCTGAGAATTGGGAGGATTATCAGGACTTCGTCCCAGAGCTTTATATAGAGATCAACGAGGACGACGTAGCCCTCTGGGAAAAGATGGTCAAAAAGTATGCCCTGTTCCGGGGAGATATAGTAAAATTCCCTTATATTGATTACTACAAATCATTAGCCAGAGTGCGCGGGATAGAAGTCTATTCCAAGTTGGCAACTGCGTTTGCAGTTCCTCCAGGAGCAAGAAGACGGCGCGCCAAGTCTCTGTCAAAATAGGTATTACCGGTTTTTATAATTCTTATGATCAAACATCGCACACTACTTGCACTACTGGCCTTTGTAGTGGTTGCTGGATTATTGGCAGGCTGCTCAAAGCAGAATGATGAAGTAGTCACTCTCAGACTCGTCGCATGGGGAAATCAGCGTGAAGAACAGAGCATGCGCTCCCTGATCGCCGAGTTCGAGAAACAGCACCCTAATATCAAGGTAGACCTGCAGATCACTCCTCATGCACGGATTTTCGACAAGCTGATGATCTCAACCGCCGGAGGCCGTCCGCCTGATGTCAGCCGCGTCAGCTCGCTTTGGTTCCATCCATGCGCTGCCAAGGGACTGTTTGAAGACCTTAGGCCATATGCATCGAATGACAAATCTTTCGACCTTGAAGACTTCTACCCTCAGGCCATCGAAGGCTGGGGAAAATACCGCGGCAAACTCTACTGCCTGCCGACGGACATAGATGTCTACGCTATGTACTACAACAAGGAACTGTTCGACAAAGCCGGCATCCCCTATCCTGACTGGTCATGGGACTGGAACACCTACCTGGAAGCCGCCAAAAAGTTGACCGTAACCGATGCAGAAGGCAAGCGTATCCAGTGGGGCACATCTACCGACCAGTTCTGGCAGAGTTATGTGAAGCAAAACGGCTGGTCGGTTATCAGTGATGACCTCAAATACTGCACCTTGGACGAACCTGCTGCTTATGAGGCGATCCAATGGCTGAGTGACCTGATCAACAAGCATCATGTTGCGCCTTCGTCTGCTGAGACTCTTGAAATCAGCTCATTGAAGCTCTTCGAGGCTGGGAAAATTGGGATGTATATAAGCGGAAGTTGGGCTGCGGAGCTTCAGTTTGCCAAAGACGGAATCAGCTTTGATTATGATGTCGCGCCTTTACCGAAAGGTAAGAAACGAGCAACGTTTATCGGTGGCGCTGGTTATGCTGTCCTTCGCAGGTCAAACCACAAGAAAGAAGCATGGGAGCTTGTGAAGTGGTTGACCGGGCGCGAATACCAGCGCAGGGCTGCGATCGAATCGCAGATCATCCCAAGCCGCCGGTCTGTAGCAGAATCCGGAGCTTATCTGAAACTGAACAAGCCGCCCAAAAACCGGAAAGTGTTCCTTGATATGATCCAGTATGGCTGGACAGACCCTCCGGTGTCAGTTTCTCCCGAGATGAGAGAGCTGATGAACGCCGAGATCGCCCTTGCAACCTTAGGCAAAAAACCGGCAAAAGATGCCTGCGAGAAGGTCAAACCGGTAATTGACCAGTTGCTCAGGCATCAGGAATAGTGAGGGAACTGTGGATGAATTGGACTCTCGAAGCAAGTTTCTACTGAACTATTGAATCCATTTCGGCTCGCATATATTATCTAATGTAAAGAAGAGTATAATGACTTGAAATCACAAATTGTGATTTCAGTGCCAGGCGAGCAACACCATACGCTTCTGTCGAGCTAGGAGTTGCTATGCTCTCAGGCAACTAATAATGCCGCCATAAAGACGGCTGATAAGTAGGCAGGACATTCGACAAATGCAGGAAATGACATCACACGAACGGTTTAAGCGTATGTATGAGCATCGGGACGCTGACAGGGTTCCGATCATAGACTCACCGTGGTCTGCAACAATCGAGCGCTGGCACAGAGAAGGTATGCCGGAGGATGTAAGCTACATAGACTTCTTCGGCCTGGACAAAGTAGCAACTATCTCCACAGACAACAGCCCCAGATACGAAATCAAGACCATCGAAGAGACAGATGACTACAAGATAACGACAACAAGCTGGGGAGTAACATACAAAAACTGGAAGCACGCTGCATCTACTCCTGAATATCTGGATTTTACAATCACAACTCCTGACAGGTGGCTTGAAGCAAAACAGCGCATGACTCCCACGCCGGACCGCATCCCCTGGGATTATCTGAAGGCAAACTACGCCAGATGGAAAAATGAAGGTTACTGGATTCAAGCTGCTTTGTGGTTCGGGTTCGACATTACGCATTCGCACGCTGTCGGAACTGAGCGGCTCTTGATGGCAATGGTCACAGACCCCGATTGGTGCGTAGATATGTTCAATACCGAGCTTGATGTAGACCTTGCTCTTCTTGATATGATCTGGGATGCTGGATACGAGTTCGATGTCATTACCTGGCCGGATGATATGGGCTACAAGTACCACCAGTTTTTTTCTTTAGACATGTACCGTAGCCTGTTGAAGCCCGTGCATAAGAGAGCGATAGACTGGGCGCATTCCAAAGGTATCAGAGCGCACCTTCATTCGTGCGGAGACATCATGCCTTTCGTGCCTGAGCTTGTAGAGATCGGCCTTGATGCACTGAACCCGCTTGAAGTAAAAGCAGGAATGGACTCAAAAGCGCTCAAACAGCAGTACAGCGGTAAACTGGTGCTGCATGGCGGAATAAACGCTGTGCTGTGGGATGATTTCGATGCAATTGCTGACGAAATGCGCCGTATAATACCCGTATTAAAAGAGAATGGCGGTTACATATTCTCCTCTGACCACTCCGTGCCATCGAGCGTCAGCCTGGAGAACTTCCGCAGAATAGTAGAGTTGGCGAAAGAACTAGGGAAGTATTGATCACCATCAGCATAAAGGTTTAACTGGTTAATTGTTCGGTTCAAGAAGCACTAAAAAGTCAAAACGCAGCAGATTAGAACGCAAGGAAGCCATGGAAGGTTATCTGTGCATAGCTCCGTGGCTCATTGGCTTTGCGCTGCTCACTCTTGGGCCGATGATCTTCAGCTTCATCATCAGCCTGACCCAGTGGGACCTTATCAACTCGCCTAAGTTCGTCGGACTGGATAACTACCGGATCATCTTCACAGACGATTTCCGGTTCAGGCAGTCTCTCAAGGTCACTGCACTGTATGCGGCGATGAGCGTTCCACTTGGGATGATAGGCTCTCTCTGCGTTGCGATGCTTCTTAACCTGAACATGCGCGGGATGCGCGTCTTCCGGTCTATTTTCTACCTTCCGGCTATCCTCCCTGGTGTAGCTGTAACGATGCTCTGGATGTGGATACTCCGCCCGCAGGATACCGGTGTTTTGAACCACATTCTGGGATTTTTCGGCGTGTCGCCTAAGCCCTGGCTTTCTGATCCGGCATGGGCGCTGCCGTCATTCGTCATCATGAGCCTCTGGGGGATCGGCGGTGGTATGATTATCTACCTCTCCGGCCTGCAGAGCGTCCCAACACAGCTTTACGAGGCTGCTGAGATCGACGGCGCAGGTTCATGGAGAAAGTTCACGACTATCACACTGCCAATGATTTCACCAACGATATTCTTCAACCTCGTCATGGGGATAATCGGCAGCTTCCAGGTGTTTACAGCCAGCTACATTATGACACCAAACGGTGGGCCGGGTTACTCGACACTCTTTTACGTGCTGTATCTCTACCAGAAGGCGTTCAAATACCTGCAGATGGGCTACGCGAGCGCACTTGCCTGGATACTCTTCGCCGTTGTCCTTGCTCTTACCTTGATTGTCTTCAAGACATCAGCAAAATGGGTCTATTACGAATCAGAGGTCAAGCAGTGAGCATAGAACTGACTGGTAAACGAAAACGGGTAAGAAGCAGGTCTGATGCTGAGCTGCCTAAGCGAATATTTGCGTATTTACTGCTTTTAATCGGTTCGGGAATCTTCCTTATCCCTTTCATCTGGCTCCTTTCGACATCCCTGAAGGAACCTAAGAGCATATTCCTTGACCTCAGATGGATTCCTGACCCTGTCAGATGGCAGAATTACCCTGATGCATTCAAAGTGATGCCTTTCCCTCTGTATCTTCTGAATACCTGCAAGATAACGTTTACATGTCTTGTGCTGCAGGTGCTTTCGTGCTCAATTGTAGCTTACGGGTTTGCCAGGAAGCGGTTCCCAGGCCGAAATGTGCTGTTTATAGTGCTGCTTTCTACTATGATGCTTCCTGCACAGGTGACGATGGTCCCGGTGTTCAAGGTCTGGAGCACTCTCGGGTTTTACGATACGTTTGTCCCGCTTATCGTCCCTGCGGCCTTCGGTTCGGCGTTCTTCATCTTCCTGCTGAGGCAGTATTTTATGACGATCCCGATAGAGATGGACGAGGCTGCGCGAATCGACGGCGCAAACACTCTGCAGGTCTGGTGGAAGGTGCTTCTGCCACAGGCTAAACCAGCGCTTGTTGCTGTTGCCATCTTCAGCTTCATGGCTCATTGGAACGACTTCATGGGCCCGCTTATCTACACCACTTCCTCAGGCAAGCGAACTCTCGCACTGGCACTATGGTCATTCCAGGGCCAATACAGCACAGACTGGCACCTCCTGATGGCCGCTTCGACAGTCGTAATGCTCCCACTGCTGATCCTGTTCTTCGCCGCCCAAAAATACTTCATCCAGGGCATTGTTATGTCTGGGGTGAAGGGGTAACAATCACAGATGCCATAAATTTAGATAGGCCCAAAACTTGTGAATTCTGGGCCTTACTAGTAACAATGTAGTAAACTACTATATGAGACATTAACCAGTCGATGGAGGTTGCGCAACACGTATTGGAATTCGCACCACTTCATTGCCCTGCACGACAACATGTAGGGCATATTGTCCATACGAATTGAACTGTACACCTCCAAACCCTACCACCAATTTACCACTTGTATCTACTTCCCCGGGCTGAGGTTGGGGGATATTGAGTATACCATTAAAGGGAGGCACCACATCCTTACCATCGGCGTCAATTAATCTAATTGCTAATTCTTTGTTACCTGCTTCAGCAATGCTGGCTCTGAATTGAGCTACTAAATGGAAATTCGGATGTATACATGGCACCCGCGTTGCGTATAT
>JAKPFN010000017.1 GCA_029551395.1 Armatimonadota bacterium
GCACTACTGGTTCATCTTCATCTGGTTGGATGGTCCTGAAATCGAACAGCACAGCTTCCTGCTGTATTCGGGTAAAAACGGGTGGGGTATGATAACGAAGCTTCCTTGCCAGCGAATCAGTTGACATTTCTTTTGGCCTGACTGCAAGCAGCTTTGTAGGCATAGTCTCAGCAGGTACGGAACCGCTGCCAACCTGAGACATACCGTCTATAACACTAACCTCTGCCTTGTCAGACAACACATCCTTTAAATGAGCTAACGCTGCCTCTGCACGCTTTTCTAATTGAGCAGGAGTCAGCGAGAACATCCTATATGTCGGATGGCTTTGGTTCAACTTGCTGCGGTTAAAGAACAGTTTCAATGTCGCTTCAAGCGCTGCAACCTCCATTTTTCCTACTCGAAGCGCCCGAGCCAATGGATTCTTCTTGATGGCTTTAATGATAGGCTCTTTCCCGACGATTACACCGCACTGTGGCCCGCTAATCAGCTTATCTCCGCTGAAACACACAACGTCAGCGCCAGCTTTGATGCTTGCCTGGACCATCGGTTCGCTTTCTACGCCATAATCCGCAAGATCAACCAGCGCTCCGCTGCCCAAGTCATCGATAAGAGGCAATCCGTGTTCCTTGGCAATCTTTGCAAGCTCTGCTATAGATGGTTCCTCTGTAAATCCTACTATCCTGTAGTTGCTCTGATGGACTCTGAGGATTGCACCAGTGTTCTCGTTGATTGCTGAGACATAATCCCTCAAGTGGGTCTTGTTGGTAGTTCCTATTTCTCTGAGTACAGCTCCGCTCATTTCCATCACTTCAGGCATCCTGAACGATCCACCGATCTCAACAAGCTGTCCGCGAGAAACTATAACTTCTCTGCCCTTCGCAAGTGTGTTGAGGATTATCATAGTTGCTGCGGCGTTATTGTTGACTATCGTTGAGGCTTCCGCACCGGTGAGTTCGCATAGGATATCGTTAAAGTGAACATCCCGCGAGCCTCTCTGCCCGGTTTCGATGTCTGTTGCAAGAGTGGAGTAACCTCTTATTGCATCATATACGGCTTTTACCGCAGCTTCTGGGAGCATTGCTCGGCCAAGACCTGTATGCAGAACGATTCCCGTCGCGTTGATAGCATACCGCAAAGATGGCGCAAACTTCCGCTTGATGGAATCTTGCACCTTTCTAGCGATATCATCTGCAGAAGGCATCGCAGCATTGCCATCTGACTGAAGTATTTCTGTGCGAACCCGTTCCACGACAGTTCTTGCAGCTTTAAGGACAACATCCCTGTCGTATTCATCAGATAACTGTAATAGCTCCGGCATATTCATAAGCTCATCAATCGATGGTATCTGTCTCAGCAACTCCTTAGTCATCTCAAATCCAATCCTTATATTGTTGATACAGCAGACCTGGTCTTAAAAACAATTGCGGGGGTCAACAGACTAGTCGGCCCCCGCATGGTAATACTCCTTATTTTACTGTCAAGTTCAAGATCCGGCCTTAAAAACAGGCCGGTAATTCAATCTAAATATTTACCTCACCTGTTCCAGGTCGTATCCTTGATCTTCACATTAAATGGGCCAGATTCCAATACTGGGCGTACGATGACTTGTCCCTTGACCTTCTGTGGTATTCCACCGGAATACGTACAAGTGCCCCCTCACCCATATTTGAATGATCCCTGCCATAGCACATCGCCGCTTTTAGACAATACTTTGAAGCCTGGTGGGTTGGTTTGTCCAGAATCTTTTGAGATCAGGAATGAACTGCCGCTGTCATCCACTAAGCTGAAGCTCAAGCTGGCTTGATTGTTGGATTTTGTTGTTGCCTTAGCAGATGCTGTCAATGGCGGTCCGATCTTCAACTGACAGGTTGTGTTTGCCTTCAAAGTTACTGATTTAACCTTGCTTGCGATAGACGTGCTGTGAGCTGTCCATTCCGCTTTTGCCTTGTCTTTAGCTGTGGCCTCGTATGACGAGACTTCATAACTTCCAACAGGAGCTTGGAATACACCATTGGTCGATTTCAGGACATATTCCGTACCATCAGACTTATCTCTGACTCTGAGCAGCGATTCTCCTTTGAAAGAAGTCGAAATCTTGCCCATTTGCCCCTTGTAGGACTTAGGGTTGAATTGGACTGTTTTAGTTTTAGTGCTTCCCATCATAGGAACAACTATCAGTGTCAGCACGAATAGCGCTATCACAGCGGATATTGCTATATGTATGGTTCGAGTACCTCTAATTGCACTTTTCATCTTGCGTTTCACCTCCTTGTCTTTACTGAGTGACATTCTGGTGATTATTCTACCCCGTTCCCAGTTTTATATGATCAGTTGCAGTGCAGTCCAGACACCGGATGCATTCAGCATCATTCAACTGTTTAACGGGATGAATCTGGACAGGACACACCTTTGCGCAAGCAGTACAACCTGCATGGCATTTAGGATGTGTGACCTTGAGCCTGAATACAGAAAACTTGTTAAAGATAGAAAATATCGCACCAAGGGGACAAAGTGTTCTGCAAAATCCCCTGGTTGATATTATTGCAAGAAGCAAAACTCCTGCCAAGATTGCTATTCTAAGAAAGAAATTGAACCCAAAAGTTGTGACTTCACCAAGAAATGCCCTTGGTATGGTTGATTCCAGTGTACCAGCAGGGCACAGTCTGCAAAACCGGTAGTCTGAAGCTGGGAAAGAGTATGGAACCAGCAGCACCAATCCAATCAGCACAGCGTACTTTGTATAAGTAAGTACGTATGGTATCCTCACCTTTGCACGAGTGATTTTCCCAAGCAGATCCTGCAGTAGTCCAAACGGACAGACCCAACCGCAAATAATCCTGCCTCCAAACGTTCCAACGAGTCCCAATATTCCAACAGTGATAAACGGAAACAGCCTTATCTGGGCAAAGTTGGCTATCACCCCTATAGGACAGGCGAACATCGACCACGGACACGAGTGACAATGAAAAGCTGGTACGCAAAACTGGCGCATGGCAGGGAAGAACGGCAGGCTAATGATTACCGTCGATGTTAACTGGCACAAATACCGCCACAGGGTTAATTTTTTAATTCTCTCGATTATGGACCCCATAATCAATCTTCCCGCTGATTATAGTCATGTAGGGCAGGCGTCTCTATCGGCCCCGCCTCCTGGTTGAGATTTGTTGGGATTGATCAGCTTTCCCTGTTCATTGCGGATTACGCTGTCTGTCAGACTGAGTTGGGTAATCTTTGGCTCACTGGTTGGATTATCATCTAACTGATATTTGACTTTCAGTGCAGAAAAAAGGATCAGTCCGACAAAAAGGAGGGACAGAACTACGAGGATTATCGGCCTTACTATTTGTCGGTTTTGGTATGATTGAGGCACGTTATCTATCACTCCTATTATCTTATACAACTTTAGTCCACTCAAGTTCGAATGTCAAGACAACATCTAGGATAATTACGTAAATCTACAAGAATATATCGCCGAAATAATCTCACATTACAAAGATAATGACTCACAATGTGTTTATCTGTCTTAATATTAGCTTTGGAATTTTAGCAACCTGTTCGTATCATTTTTGTTTATGATGTTGCCTTATTCAAGACTGTTCCTGATATTATTTCCTATAATTATTGCTCTGTTATAATAATTGCCTGCTAGCTTTTGTTCTTTCTTGTTGTATAATATTCACGGAAGGTTGCAGGCTGGTCAATGGCACTAAATACATTGAAAGGTTTGTCATTCCAGCCTATTCGGAGGGTGCATGGCCAAAAAGAAAGATCCCGCGGAGAACCTTACTCCAGGTGCACAACTACTTATTTACACTGCAATTCGCAAATGTTTTGAGTTTCAGCATCCGCATCTTGCTGTACGGCATTGGCTTTTGTCACTGATTGAATTGGATGCCCTTCTGGCAGAGGAACTTGCTATTGATCTATCTGCTATAGAGGTTCACAAGCAGATTTGCGAAAAACTAAAAGAAGGTGATTGCGGTCCGGTTGTAGATGAGCTTGAGATGATAGAAAAAGCCTGGCATTATGCCAACAGCCGAAAAAGCAGTAAAGTGACCGAGCGTGACCTTGCTTGTGCAATCATCGAGACATCTGAATTCAGGCTGAAATGTTCATCGGATACATCCTGTGAGGCTGTAAATATCCGCCGCAAGCCGCAAAGATCATCCAATGAAGAGAAACCTGTTACTGAAGTACCTTCCAACCAGACTCGTGTAAATAAAACATTTCCCATACTAAGCCAATTCGGATCTGACTTCACTAAGAGAGCACAGGAAGGCAAATTGAGCCCCGTTGTAGGACGTGAAAGAGAAATCGAGCTTGTCATCGAGACTCTGTGCCGCCGCACTAAAAGAAATCCAGCACTTGTCGGACCTGCTGGAGTAGGGAAAACGGCTATTGTTGAAGGTCTTGCACACAGGATAGTGCAGGGAGATGTGCCGGATTCACTCAAAGGAGTACAGCTCTTCGCCGTGCAGCCCTCATCACTTGTTGCGGGCGCGAGCGTTTGGGGAGAACTCGAAAAACGTATGCAGGGCCTTTTAGAAGAAGCCAGCCAGGATGGGGTTATCATCTTTATTGACGAGATGCACTCGATTGTCGGTGCTGGTGGGGCTACTGGAACTCGGGACCTTGCCAGTTTGCTTAAACCAGCGCTTGCTCGCGGAGATATTGCTTGTATTGCTGCTACTACAGACGATGAGTACCGCCGGTTTATCGAACCTGATGCAGCTCTGGAGCGCCGTTTTCAACCGGTACGAGTCCAGGAAATGACGCTTGATGAGACCATGACAGTCCTTTTATCCCTGCGAGACGAATTTGTCAAACTGCAGGGTATCGAGGTATCCGATGATGTTCTGAAGTGGTTGTTGCAATTTGCTGATGACTATATGCGCAATCGCTACTTCCCCGACAAAGCAGTAGACCTGTTGGAACAGTGTGTTGCTTATGCTATCACGATTGGACATAAGAAAGTGACTCGCTCTGATGCAGAGACTATTGCTGAACGAATGGTTGGAATGCCTTGTTCACTTGACCTTGCACTCCAAAAACTGCAGGAACAACTGACAGATAGAGCGATTCTACCTGAGTCTGATATTACTGCTCTGGTAAAAAGGCTTAATGTCTCCATGAGAGAATTGGACATCCGTGCTGAGACCCCGGATGCGGTAGTTCTTCTTCTTGGTGAAGTGAGTGGTAGTTGTCAGGTCTTGGCTGAGACGATTGCTGAATCGCTTTACGGTTCAGCATCACGAGTTGTAACCATTGATTTCAGCCGGTTTACAGAACCTGAACATCTGACAATGCTTATTGGCGCTCCTCCTGGTTATGTTGGTTATACCGATGCGCTGCCGCTGCATCGTGTAGCTCAAATGCCGTGGTGTGTGCTCTGTTGCGAGAATATCGATGCCTGCCATAAGAGTGTGCGTAATGTATTGATGCAGGCAGTAGCTACTGGTGTGCTCACGGATGCCCAGGGCAAGCGTATCTTTTTGAGCGATACGGTTATGCTGTTAACAGCACATATTGGAATAGAAACCAATCAGTCTCTTGGTTTCAGGCGTCCCGATGAAACGTCTCAATCTGATATTCGAGAGCTTGCAGAAAGGCAATTAGGCGAGGATATTGTCTCGCATATAGACCTTATCTGCACGGATTTGCTATCGTCTGACGTCGCGCAGCGGAGATGGTTGGAGCAGCATCTGCTTAGAGGCATGACCGACCGTTATAAAAAGTATGGAGTTTCCCTGAATTGGGATAAAAGCATAATCGACTGGATACTGGATGCAGAATCCGGAAAAGCTACTCAGCGAGATTGGGAGAGGCTTGTAGATGACCATATCAGTCCGTTGATTATACAGCATCTTCCGCTTCCAGGTGAGGCTCACTCGAGGTCGCTCACGATAAGGTACCAGGGAAAATCCGTTGAAATTCTCAGAAACGAAGAAGTTGAACCTGTAGACGGAAAGAATGCTGCTACAGGGAATTAATCAATTCCTCGTT